>CAVHCH010000091.1:0-13862 GCA_963634265.1 Bacteroidaceae bacterium
AGACCCTATTCCTCATATCTTTTTTCTCTTGTCCAATATGTATTGTAGTCCTACATTCTTTAAATTTATCCTGTACGCCGATTACTTGACATAAGAAATGGAATGTGCTATACTCAAACCATAGAAAAGAGATCGAACCCCAGCCGCCATACGGGCTTAAATCCGATCTCCCATGAATAAGAAAAACGGCAGTACTAAGGAGTTGGCGCTCCTTAGTACCTGCACAGGTGAAGCGACCACCTGCACAACGGGATTCCCCGCACCGCTCTATCAGTATATCCTCAAATCAGGCGATTGGCAAGGATTACTTTCGGGTTTTGCGGAAAATTTCGTTCTATTCGTCCATACGACGCTGTGCAGGAGATACAAGCCTGCACGGCGTTTTTCTTTTTCAAATTTATGAAAAAGGAGTTCAATTGTATGGAAGAAAAGAATTATCTCACCGTAGCCGATGTGAAGAACTATCTCAACATCAGCCAGACCGCTGCCTATGCGCTGACCCGGCGCAAGGATTTCCCCGTGTGCCGCCTGGGCAGCATCATCCGCGTGCCCCGGGGCGCATTCCTGGATTGGGTAGAGGCTCGGACCAGCCTGCCCGCCAAGGCATAAAGGGGGGTGCGTCAATGGCTAAGAATGCAAACAACACAGGCACCTTCCGCAAGCTCCCCAGCGGGAACTGGCAGGTGCAGGCCATGGACGGCTACCGGGCGGACGGCAAAAAGAAGTATGTGTATTTCACCGCGCCCACCAAAAGCGAAGCCCGGCAGATGCTGGCCGCCTATCAGAGCAAAAAGAACGCGCCGGAGGAGACGGTCAGTCCCGAACCTCCGCAGTCGGTCCTGCTGGGCGACTTGGCAGACACCTGGTACGCGGACTATGCCACCCAGGTGCGCGCGTCCACCTATGCCACCTACGGCTACACCTTGAAGATTCTGAAGCAGCATTTGGGTGACAAGCCCATTGAAAGCATCCTGCCTATGGATGTCAACCACTTTCTGGATGCGCTGTCGGCGGTGCCTTATTCCCGCTCCTGCATCACCAAGTGCCGGGCCATGCTGATCCAGGTTTTGGATTTTGCGGAGATGAATCAGATGATCCCCTCCAACCCCGCCCGCAAGGCCAAAGCCATGCGCATTTTTTCGGAATCCACGGAGGCAAAGGACGCATTCACGGAGGAGGAAGTGCAGCTTCTCATGGAGTATCTGCCCGATGACCTGCTGGGCAACAGTATCCGTCTGCTTTTGGGCACGGGGATGCATGTGCAGGAGCTGCTGGCCTTACAACCGGGAGATTTTTCCCAGGACCTGTCCAGCGTGCGGATCGAGCGGGCGGTGCAGATGGTAAACGGCAAGCCCGTTTTAGGCCCGCCGAAGAGCCGTCGGAGCAGACGGGTCATCCCGATTCCCGAGGACTACCGTCCCTGTGCGGCCTATCTTCTGTGCCACGGGGGCAAGGCCTTTATCTGGTCGTCCTCCCGGGACAATCTACTCTATTCCGTAGGCACCTTCCGCAGGCGGTTTTACAAGGCGTTGGAGGCTATTCCGGGGGTGAGGAAACTGTCTCCCCACTGCTGCCGGCACACCTATTCCACGCTGCTGCAAGCCAAAGGCGTGTCCATTGAGATGGTGGCCCGGATCCTGGGCCACGAGAACATCCAGACCACGGAGCACTATACCCACACGCAAATTTCCACTTTGGCCGCCGCTGTGGCCGTGTTAAATCAGTAAGGAGGAACATCCATGAATCATATGAATCTGAAGGAGCTGACCGTGGGTCAGCGGGTAACGGGGTATTACATTCTGCAAAGCGGAAAGACTGTCACCACCGGCGAAGTCGCACCGTTTTATTGCGCGACTGTGCTGGATGGCAGCGGCACCATGGAGCTTCGCTGCTGGCAGAGTGCCAATAATTCGGTGGGCGAGAACACGATCGGCGAGGTCGTCTACCTGGAGGGCGATGTAAAGCTGTATCGGGAGAGCCGGCAGATCTGCTGCCAGCTTCTGCGCCCAGCCAATGAAAAGGATGCCGGTGAATATGATCCCTCGCAGTTGATCCCGGCTACCAAGAATATGCGCGAGGATGTGATGGGCTATATTGCGAAGATCAAGGACACGGACTACCACGACCTCTGCCTGGGCGTGCTGGATCAATACGGCGAAGCATATTTCACTGCTCCGGGCGGGCTCAGCGAACACCACGATTTCCCCGGCGGCCTGGCGGCGCACTCCTGTCACATGGCGGCCCTGGCGGATGGCCTGGCTCCGTTTTACGGCAACAACTTGAATATGGACCTGCTCCGGGCCGGATGCCTGCTCCATGACCTGGGGAAGATCAAGCAGCTTCGCGTGGCAAGCACCGGCTTTGCAGGCGGTTTTATCGGAAAGGAACACGCAGAAACGGGCGCACGGATGGTCCTGGAGGTTGGGAAGTCCCTGCCCATCCGCGAAAGCAAGCTGCAGGCCATCATGCATCTGATCCGCGCCCACCACGACGATGCAACCGGCACCATGCGCCCCAGCCTCCCGGAGGCCTTCGCCCTGCGGCGGCTGGACCAGATGGACAGCGAAATGGATGCCATCTTCGCCACCCGCAGCAGCATCCCAAACGGCCAACTCACAGGCTGGAACCGCCGGATGCAGAGGGTGATCAGCTTTGTGGCGTAAGGAATTTACATAGAAAAGCACAAAAGAAAGGGACCGGCAAGGATCTGCCGGTCCCTTTCTTTTGCATAATTACCATGCGCTCCATGGCATAGCTTTGGATACAAAAACTCCTATATAGAAAGATACCTGCACACATTTGTTCACAAAAAGTTTAAAAATTATAGCTCAATCGAGACTTCGCCTTCAGATAAGCAGCCACAGAATATTAGTAGAATTAGCAAACGAATTGTGGGCAACTTATGCAAGCAAATTTTTAGAAAATGAGGAGTTAGATGAAAATGAAGAAGATTATCGCAGAACCTTTTCCAACCAAATTTCCGGGCATCATTGTTGTTATATCCGCTAAGAAAAAGGGGAACAACTGGTATCTTACCGGCAGGCTGAAAAGCACGAACGGTAAGACCTTGACCAGCTACCCGCCCTGCACGCGCACGGCAAAGATCGCAGACGATCTGATCATCTGCAAAGAGATTGTTTTTGTGCTGGAGAGCAAGATTCAGGCTAAAAAGCAGTCGGCTGCGGATAAAAATGCAGGGGATACAGCGCCCATTAGCCCGGCGGGGGAGAAGATCCAGACGGCGTTTGAAAAGGTGAAGGCTATGGACCCCGCGAAGATCTACGGCGCCTGGAGCCGGTCTACCGCTATAAACGCCAGGAAATATTTTGGAAGAAATATTCTTGGAATTTTGCTCCAATGCGCAGAGGAATCCTACACGCTGGAAACCAACAGCCGGATTCAAGGGAAGATTCGAGATACTTTTCGTGCCTCTAAGTCGGGCGATTTGGAGGCTGAGAACAGGGCTGTATTTCGCCATTTGCAGGAGGCTGAGAAAATCTATCGTTGCATGGAGGCACAATCGGAGGAACTGCTGCCGATATTTGACTTTAGCTTCGATGCGCCCAATCGGAATCGTAAAGAGCAGTTCAAATCTTTTTCCCAGGAAGATCGCCTTAAAATCGTTGCAATCCTGGAAGAAATGATCGACGAGAAGCCGCTGGTAGTCAAAAGAATGGTGGCCATGTTCGACGCAGGCCTGCGCACAGGCGAGGCTTGCGCGGTCCAGTTTGAAAACATTTCGGAAGGGGTCACACCCAGCGGGATCCATTATGGCCTGTACTGCGTTGAGGGGCAGGAGGATCGCGTCAATAGGGGAAAGGCGACTAAGCTCCTAAAGACCGCGAATGCTTACAGAACGGTGCTGTTTTCATCCTGGGGCTACGGTATGATCAGTCGCTGCAATCAGCTTGCGCCGGAGATGGTGTCCGACACGATTTCGGTCACAAGCGCTGCTCTGTGCAAAGAATTCAGAAAAATTATGGAAGCAATCGGCATTACACCCGAGACATTGACGCAGTACTGGAAGGAGAGCGGGCGTTCGGAAATTGAACCAACGGAGGGCGAAACTCTTTTGGATGCGCAGATCAGCGACTACATCCTGCGCCGCGATCGCGCGTCTCGCTGGAAAAACAAGTGCGGCATGAGTTCAGATAATATAGACATGCTGCTGGGCCATAGCCTCAACGGAAAAAGCTACTATATTAGTCGGGTGCGCCGTAATGCCTTTCTCTTGCCGGAGAACCTCAACAATCTGGCTGAGCTGAACGAGAACTACCACTATCATGCCGACGGTCAGCCCGAAATCTTACTGACCGACGAGGACCGGGAGGAGATCCCGCTGCCTAAAGCCGGCAAGCGAATCATTCGGAATGAAACCGATCACCCCATAAAGAAACGAATCTGCTTCTGGACAAACGAGCCGGGCGATTACATGATCTTCCGGGCTTCTTCCGGAGTTTTGGCGCAGCTCCATGTGCAGAGCAGTCCGTTTAATATGCAAGACAGCTCCTCGTCTGTGAGCGGAAATTAGGAGGAATTATTATGCCGAAAGAAAAAAAGATTGCGTACTCGGATTCGGACTTCCATCTCTATGAGAGGGTCGATGCCGAAAAGCGTATGTATAAGTATGCCGGGTACTTTGACTTCAGGGGAATTAAGGTGGTATTCTCGGTAACGGATCAATACTCATTCGACCCAAAGGCGCCGGTCAACCGGGTGAATTGCCGCTATCGAGGGACGATCACCATTCGAGATCCACAGCGTAACGGAAAGGTGCTGCGGCTTCGGGGAGAGGATGCTGCTCGCGCTTTGAAAGATTATTACAAAAAACACCCCGAGGAGAAATCGGATCCAAAGACAGATTCAGATGTGTTAAAGATTAAGAAAACTATCAATTTTAACGGCGCGTCTGCACAGGAGCTTGCGAAATTTATCCATTTGAAGTGTGTTAAAATGTTGGAGGATCATCGGGAACTGCTGGTTGACTGCATTCGCCTCCATGTCCGCCCCGCCACGATCTCGCCCCGTGAAGCTGCTTTCCTTTACACAGACCTGTTTCTCAAAAAACAGCATCCAAAGGCGGCAGAGAAAGACCGTTCCATAATACGCAAAACCATTTTCAAGTTTTGCAAGCGGATGAAAAACAAGCCTATGGCGCAGTTTACGAGGCGTGAGATCAATAAGTTCGTAACCGCGGAGAATATCTCGGACACCGCGAAGTATACGCTATTTCAGTTCTGGTCGTATTGTCTGGAGAGGCATTATTGCGAGGGGGACAACCCCTTTGAACGCCCTGTGCCGAGGAAATTTTCTCCTGAAGCGCAGGCAAGAAAGAGCAAGCAGAAAAACTACCTGTCCCAGGCTGAGCGAGAGTATTTTTTCCAGCGGCTGAAGGCGCATCCCGATGCCTATGCGTGTTTGGCTGCACTGGCCCTTTTTTGCGGCCTGCCGATTGAGACTGCCCTGAAGCTGACTTGGACTAAGATCCACTTCGATAAAGGCTGGGGATGGATCGAGCTGATGGACACCGACCTTGACGGGGATCGCTTTGCCTGTGCGACCCATAACTATACCTTTGCGATGATGCCACAGACCTATGAGATTTTGCATACATACAAAGAGGCGCTTGAGGCACAGGAAATGGGAGATATTTCCAATAAGCGGATCGCTGGGGATACCGCTGTTACGAAAGCCTCGCTGAATCAGTATATCGAGATTATTATGCTGCAAATGCTGGCCGCAAAAATCGGCGGTACGGCATTTCCATCAAAAAACGGCTATTCCGTGCTGGTGGAGACCTATCTCATGATGATCGAGCTGGAATGCGGCATTCAGGGCGATGAAGGCACCAAGCGCTTTTTGCAGCATCGCCCCATGACGGGGCTGGTGACGGATGACCACTATGTTTCCTATACAGACCCCGAGGCCCTGGATCGCCAACGCACGATTTTGCAGCGCCTGGCACCTAAAAAGAACAACGGTAAAACCAAGACGGAACTGAAGAATGGCGATGTAAAGTACTATCCGAATAGCAACAAAGAGCGGCTTTTCGTGTGCGTGGATGTTGAGCTTCAGCCGGGAGAGCACCTTGCCATCAGCGCCGGACACACAATGGAGGGAAAAATCATGCCGATTGATATAGATGACCGGAATGACGAAGAAAACGAAAATTAAAAAATATAGACGATCCGACACGCAAAAATTTGTGACCCCGATGAAAAAATTTTTTCTTTCGGGGCCGCTTTTTCCCCTCAAAAATCGGGCAGTTATGTATGCCGTTATGCACGCGTTATGCACGACTTTTTTGAAATTTTCAAGAGGCTTGTGAAAAGTGCAAAAAAGTTCCGAAATCCATAGATTTCGGAACTTTTTTGGTCCGAGTGTCGAGATTCGAACTCGAGGCCTCTTGAACCCCATTCAAGCGCGATACCAAACTTCGCCACACCCGGATATTTGATTTTTGCTGGTCAAATCGAATCAGCTTGCTTATAATACCACCGTCTGCGGCAAATGTCAACACATTTTTTTCGTAAATGCAAACGAATTGTAAATTGGGCCGGGAATGGGTGGGAATTCGGCGCTTCGGTGTTGACGAAAAACGATTTATGGGTGTATAATACATTGATTTAATATGCGGAGGTAGACCCTTTATGTGGATCGCGGACGGTTGGAAAGACTATGAGCTGCTGGATTGCGGCGGCGGGGAAAAGCTGGAGCGCTGGGGACAGCAGATCCTGGTGCGGCCCGACCCCCAGGCCATTTGGGAGACGGACCATCGCCACCCCGGCTGGCGCCAGGCCAACGCCCGGTACAGCCGCTCCTCCACCGGCGGCGGCCACTGGGACAAGCGCAAGCTCCCGGAGCAGTGGGCCATCGGTTACAAGGATCTGCGCTTCCAGGTGAAGCCCATGAACTTCAAGCACACGGGCCTTTTTCCGGAGCAGGCGGCCAACTGGGACTTTGCCATGGAGAAGATCAAAAACGCCGGGCGGCCCATCCGGGTGCTGAACCTCTTTGCCTACACCGGCGGGGCCACGGTGGCCTGCGCGGCGGCGGGGGCCAGCGTGTGCCATGTGGACGCAGCCAAGGGCATGGTGGCCTGGGCCAAGGAAAACGCCCGGGTCTCCGGCCTCAGTGAGGCGCCCATCCGCTGGATCGTGGACGACTGCGCCAAGTTCGTGGAGCGGGAGATCCGCCGGGGCAAGACCTACGACGCCATCATCATGGACCCACCCAGCTATGGCCGGGGCCCCGGGGGCGAGGTGTGGAAGCTGGAGGATAATCTCTATCCCTTCGTGAAGCTCTGCGCCCGGGTGCTGTCGGACAAGCCACTGTTCGTGATATTGAACTCCTACACCACGGGTCTTGCGCCCTCGGTGCTGGGCTATATTCTGCAAATGCTCATCGGCAAGGACCGGGGCGGCAAGGTCACCTGGGACGAGCTGGGCCTGCCGTGTACCGAGAGCGGCATGGCGCTGCCCTGCGGCGCCACGGGCCGGTGGATGAGCGAATAAAATCTGCGCGATACAGAAATGAGATAAAGCTATGTCAACTATGCTGCAAACAGAAAAACTCACCTTCACCTACCCGGCGGAGGAGGGGGGACGGCAGGAGTCCTCCGCTCTGCGGGAGGTGGACCTGGAGATAGAAAAAGGAAGCTTCGTGGCGGTTTTGGGCCACAACGGCTCCGGCAAATCCACCCTGGCCAAGCACATGAACGCGGTGCTGCTGCCCACCGGCGGCAAGGTCTGGGTGGAGGGAATGGACACGGCGGATCCGGCCCTGCTGCTGGAAGTGCGGCGGCGCATCGGCATGGTGTTCCAGAACCCGGATAACCAGATCGTCGCCAATGTGGTGGAGGAGGATGTGGCCTTCGCCCCGGAGAATTTGGGCGTGCCCTCAGCGGAAATTCGCAAGCGGGTGGACGACGCCCTGGAGGCTGTGGGCATGGCGGAATACGCCCGCCACGCGCCGCACCTGCTCTCCGGCGGACAGAAGCAGCGCATCGCCATCGCCGGGGTCATCGCTATGGAGCCGGCGTGCATCGTGCTGGACGAGTCCACCGCCATGTTAGACCCCGTAGGCCGCCGGGAGGTGCTGACCACGGTTCACAAGCTGAACCGGGAGCGGGGCATCACCGTGGTGCTCATCACCCACCACATGAACGAGGCCATGGAGGCCGACCGGGCCATTGTGATGAACCACGGGCAGGTAGCCATGGATGGCACGCCCCGGGAAGTATTCGCCCGGGTGGAGGAGCTGCGGGCCCTGGGCCTGGCGGCGCCGGACACGGTGGAGTTACTTTACGAATTGCGGAGCCGGGGCATAGACATCCCGCTGGATGCTATGACCGTGGAGGAGTGCGCGGATGCTATCTGCCACGCCTTTTCCGGCGAAAAATAAAAGGGGATTAAGCAAGTTGAAACCGATATTAGAAGTGAAGGCTCTCACGCACACTTACAGTGCGGGGACACCTTTTGAGCACAAAGCTATTGAAGATGTAAACCTGCAGGTGATGCCGGGGGAGTTCCTGGGCATCATCGGCCACACGGGGTCGGGCAAATCCACCCTCATTCAGCACCTGAACGGGCTGCTGCGCCCCACCGGCGGGCAGATCCTGCTGGACGGGGAGGACATTTGGGCCAAGCCCAAGGAAATTCGCAAGGTGCGCTTCCAGGTGGGGCTGGTGTTCCAGTACCCGGAGTACCAGCTCTTTGAGGAGACCGTATTCAAGGACATCGCTTTCGGGCCCAAGAACATGGGCCTGGAGGGCGAGGAGATAGAGCGCCGGGTGCGCCAGGCGGCGGCCTTTGCGGGCATCGACGAGGAGATGCTGGAGAAGTCGCCCTTTGACCTCTCCGGCGGACAGAAGCGCCGGGTAGCCATCGCGGGTGTTATCGCCATGGAGCCCAAGGTGCTGATTTTGGACGAGCCCACGGCGGGCCTGGACCCCCGGGGCCGGGAGGCCATTTTGGCCCAGCTGCGGGCGTATCACAAGCAGAAGGGCAACACGGTCATCCTGGTGAGCCACTCCATGGAGGAGATCGCCCGGAATGTGGACCGCATCATCGTCATGAGCCACGCCCACAAGCTGATGGACGGCACGCCGGAGGAAATTTTCTCCCGGGCAAATGAGCTTTTGCAGGTGGGCCTGGATGTGCCCCAGGTGACGAAGGTCGCCATGGAGCTTAAGAAGCGGGGCCTGCTGCCCGACAGCAGCATCTACACCATCGAGGAGCTGACGCGCCGCCTCCTGGCGCTGAAAGGGGGCGAGGCGGTATGCTGAAGGATATTACCCTGGGCCAGTTTTTCCCCGGCAACACTTTGGTACACCGGCTGGACCCCCGGACGAAGATTCTGGCGGTGATCCTATACATCGTGGCCCTGTTCAGCGCAAACAGTGTGCTGACCTACGCCATCGTGGCGGCGGTGCTGACGGCGAGCATTTTGGTGTCCAAGGTGCCGTTTCGGTCTCTGACCAAGGGCCTCAAGCCCATTCTTATCATCGTCATCTTCACGGCCATCATGAACCTGTTTTTCACCAAGGGCACACCCGTGTGCGATGTGTGGCTGCTGCAGCACATCACCTGGGAGGGCCTGGTGGCGGCGGCGAAGATGCTGCTGCGCATTGTGATGCTCATTATGGGCACCTTCCTTTTGACCTATACCACCAGCCCCATCTCCCTCACCGACGGGCTGGAGTCGCTGCTGGGCTTTTTGAAGAAGATCAAGGTGCCGGTCCATGAGCTGAGCATGATGATGTCCATTGCCCTGCGGTTCATCCCTACCCTTATTGAGGAGACGGATAAGATCATGTCCGCCCAAAAGGCCCGGGGCGCGGACTTTGAGTCCGGCAACATTTTCCAGCGGGCCAAGGCCCTGGTGCCTATTCTGGTGCCGCTGTTCATCTCCGCTTTCCGCCGGGCCGACGAGCTGGCTACGGCCATGGAATGCCGCTGCTACCACGGCGGCGAGGGGCGCACGGCCCTGCATGTGCTGCGCTATCAGCGGGCGGACTGGCTGGCGCTGGCGGGCTTTGTGGCCCTGGCAGCGGGGATCATCGTACTGGACCGCTTCGGCCTGTAAAAATTCGAGAGGAAAGGATGCCCTATGCGGAACATTGCCCTGGTACTCATGTACAACGGCACCGCCTACCACGGCTGGCAGGTGCAGAAAACCGAAATTTCCGTGGCGGAGACCCTGGAGCGGGGCCTGTCCATGGTCTGCGGCGAGAAGATCAAGTGCGTGGGCTGCGGGCGCACCGACGCCGGGGTACACGCGGAGTACTATGTGGCGAATTTCCACACCAGCTCCCGCATCCCCGTGGAGCGCATCCCTTTCGCGGTGAATACCCACATCCCCGAGGATATTGTGGTGCGCCGGGCCTTTGAGGTGGCGGAGGATTTCAACGCCATCGGCTCCTGCATCAAAAAGGAGTATACTTACCGCATTTATAATTCCCGCATTAAAAATCCCTTTTATGTCCACCGGGCCTATTTCTATCCTAAAAAACTGGACGAGGCTCTGATGGACCGGGCGGCGCGGATGTTTGAGGGGACCCACGATTTTGCCGCGGTGCGGTCCGTGGGGACCAATGTGAAAAGCACGGTGCGCACCATCTACTACTGCCGCGTGGAGCGGCGGGGAGAGTTGCTGGAGCTGAAGGTGTGCGCCAACGGATTCCTATATAATATGGTGCGGGCCATCACGGGCACGGTGCTGTACGCCGCCGAGGGAAAGCTGCTGCCGGAGGACATTCCGGCGATCCTGGACTCGGGCAACCGCACCCTGGCCGGGCCCACGGCGCCGCCGGGGGGGCTGTATCTCACCCGGGTGTGGTATGAGGATGAAAGACTGAATGGAACAGATGAAGTTTGAACAGGGCGACCTGCAGCAGGAGCAGCCCAAGCGCGTGAAAAAGAGACAGCTGCCCCGGCGAAAGCTGCGGGCGCTGGTGGTGGTCATCGCGGCGGTGCTGGCGGTGGTGGCGGCCTTTGTGCTGCTGGACCGCACCGCCTTTGACGGCCTGCGCCGGAGCATCGCCTACATGCAGGCGGAGAAGGACGAGAGCGGCTGCGCACGCATCTACCAGTATAACGGTGACGGCACCAGCCGCTACGCCGACCTGGACGGCAGCCTCCTGGTGGCCTCCAACAACGAGATCACCCTCCTGGATGACAAGGGCAGCGCCGTCTACCACACGGCCCTGCAATTTTCCCAGGTGGCCGTCAGCGCCCAGGACGGGCAGGCGGCGGTGTACGACATCGGCGGGAGAACGCTCTACCTGCTGGATAGCGGCGGCCTGGTGCGCCAGATGGACCTGGAGGGCGACATCTTCACCGTGGAGATGGGCCGGGGCGGCAAATTTGCCGTGACGCTGAAAAAAACAGGATATAAAACCACCGTCTCCGTCTATAATGGCAAGGGTGAGCCGCTGTACGATTTTAACTCGGCCCAGAACTACCTCATGACCGCCGCCGTGTCGGAAAACGGGAAATATATGGCCGCTGCGGCCATGAGCCAGGACAGCGGCAGCTTTGTAAGCTCTCTGCAAATTTATAAGCTCACCTCGGAGGAAATGCAGGCCGAGGGGACCATTGAGGGCGGCGTGTACGAAATAGGCGCGGTGAATGGCCGCTTCTGCGCCGCCACGGACAAGGCTCTCAGCTTTGTAAAGACCGACGGCACGGTGACAGCCTACGACTTCAAGGGCGCCAGCCTCTCCCGGTGCAGCCTGGGGGCGGATAAGTTCGCCGCCGTGCTGCTGGAGAACTACGCCTCCGGCGGCCAGACCCACCTGGCTACGGTGAACGCCGCCGGGGAGGAGATCGCCGCACTGACTGTGGACAGCGAGGTGCTGGACCTGTCGGCGGCGGGGCGGTATCTGGCCGTGCTTTACAGCAATAAACTGGTGATTTACGACCAAAAGCTGCGGGAGTGTGCCGTGCTGGAGGATGTGAGCTCCGCCCGGCGGGTGCTCATGCGCAGCGACGGCGCGGCGGTGCTGGCCGGGACCAACGCCGCCAGCCTGTATTTGCCGTAAAAAAGGAGGCGGATGGGTATGATTTGGTTGGATCTTGTGATCGTGGGCGTGCTGCTGCTGGGCCTGGGTATCGGCGCCAAGCGGGGCTTTTTGCAGACCCTGGGCGGCGTGGCGGCCATGATCGTGTCCTTTGTAGGGGCCGGGATCGCCGCCGGAGCCTTTTCGGGTACGGTGGCCAAGTGGATACGGCCCATTTTGGAGAAAAAAATAGCCGGTAAGGGCATCACCGGGGGCAGCGCTGCCGACATGGTGGAGCAGGCGGGCTTCTTCGGCGACACCGCCCAGCGCATCACCGACAGCATCGGCACCCTGGTAAAGGAGACCAAGGAGACCATGGTGGCCGCCGTCACCGACGGCATCGCCCAGTCGGTGGCCTACGCGCTGGTATACCTGGCGGCGTTTGTGGTGCTCATGCTATTGTGCCGCCTCCTGCTTCGGATGCTGAAGCTGGCCGGGAAGCTCCCCGGGCTCCACGCTCTGAACCTCATCGGCGGCGGCGCGCTGGGCCTGGCCGTGGCGGTCTTGCTGGTATTTTTGGCCGTGTGGATGCTGCAAAGATTGCAGCTGGTCATCACGGAGGATATGGTGCAGCAGTCTGCACTTCTGCATTTTTTCGTGGGTCGGTCCCCTATGGACTGGTTCACATCGCTGTAAACCCAAAGTCCATCCCCAGGCGGGATGGCAGGACAAACGGAGGAAACTATGCAACCTACTCTTTGCTCAAAGTGTAAGAAAAATGTAGCTGTGGTATTCATCTCCCGGATGAACGAGAAAGGCGAGCCGGTGAACGAGGGCCTGTGCCTCCAGTGCGCCGCCAAGCTGGGCCTGCCCCAGGTGGAGGACATGATGAAGCGCATGGGTATCACCCCGGAGGACCTGGAGAGCCTCAGCGGCGAGATGATGCAGGCCTTCGGCGGGGCCGAGGAGCTGGAGGACCTGCCCGAGGACGAGGGCGGCGACGAGGACGAGAGCGGCAAGACCGCCACCTTCCCGTTTTTGAACCGCCTTTTCGGCGGCAGCCAGACCCCGGCGGAAAAGCAGCCCGGGGACCAGTCTGCCCAGGGCCGGGAGCCCAAGGGCGGAAAAACCGAGAAAAAGCGCAAGTTTTTGGATAATTACTGCATCAATCTCTCCCGCCGGGCCCGGGAGGGCAAGCTGGATGCCGTCATTGGCCGGGAAGAGGAAATTGAGCGGGTGGTGCAGATCTTGAACCGCCGCCAGAAGAACAATCCCTGCCTCATCGGCGAGCCCGGCGTGGGCAAGACCGCCATCGCCGAGGGCCTGGCCCAGCGCATCGCCGCCGGGCAGGTGCCCTTTAAGCTGCGGGACAAGGAGGTCTACCTGCTGGATCTGACGGCCCTGGTGGCCGGCACCCAGTTCCGGGGCCAGTTCGAGAGCCGCATGAAGGGGCTTATCGAGGAAATTCGCAAGGCCGGGAACATCATCCTGGTCATTGACGAGGTGCATAACATCGTGGGCGCCGGGGACGCCGAGGGCAGCATGAACGCCGCCAATATCTTAAAGCCTGCCCTGTCCCGGGGCGAGATACAGGTCATCGGCGCCACCACATTCAATGAGTACCGGAAGTTTATCGAGAAGGACTCTGCCCTGGAGCGCCGCTTCCAGCCGGTGACGGTGGCGGAGCCCAACATGGAGGACACCCTGCAAATTCTCAAGGGCATCGCCCATTACTACGAAAACTTCCACGGCGTGCAGATTCCCGAGGGCATCCTGCGTCAGGCTGTGGCCCTGTCGGAGCGGTACATCACCGACCGCTTCCTGCCGGATAAGGCCATCGACCTCATCGACGAGGCCTGCT
>CAVHCH010000092.1:0-15641 GCA_963634265.1 Bacteroidaceae bacterium
AAAATCAGAACTGATTTTTTTCAACTTTTTTTCGCAATGGGCTTGACAATCTTGGTGCTTTTTCGGGGGGCAAAGGGCGGGAAGGGGACATAAATTTTTGCCTTGGCGCGGGGCAAATATCCGGGGAAAATAGCGGACTTTGGGCCGCCGGACGGATCGTCCTTGATTTTTTGCGTATTTTCGGCGTTTCTGCTAAATTTAGCAGGGTTTAATTGGCATTTTCCTGGTTTACAAAAACTTGACAAAGGGGTGGTTTCTCCCTATGATACTATTATAACACTATCTTAGCGGGCTCTTAACATAATTTAGCACAGTGCCCGCCCGAAAAACGGGAGAAAATCATCGTGGAAAGAGAATCTTTTAAGTCAAGACTGGGCTTCCTGCTGGTGAGCGCCGGGTGCGCCATCGGCATCGGCAATGTGTGGCGCTTCCCCTTTGTGGTGGGGCAGAACGGCGGCGGCTTTTTCGTGCTGGTGTACCTCATCATGCTGGTGGTGCTGGGCCTGCCGGTGCTGACCATGGAGCTGGCTGTGGGCCGCGCCAGCCGCAAGAGTGCCGTGCTGGCCTACAAGACCCTGGAAAAGCCCGGCAGCAAGTGGCACATCCACGGCTGGTTCGCCATCCTCGGCTGCTACCTGCTGATGATGTACTACACCACCGTCTCCGGCTGGATGCTGGACTACTTCTTTAAGTTCGTCACCGGCGTCTTTACCCCCGGCATGGCCGCCGAGGCCAGTGCCCAGGTGTTTGGCGATATGCTGGCTGACCCCTCCGAGATGGGCCTGTGGATGGCGATCACCGTGGTAGCCGGCGTGCTGGTGTGCAGCATCGGCCTGCGCAAGGGCCTGGAGCGGGTCAGCAAGGTGATGATGACGGCGCTGCTGGTGCTGATCTTGGTGCTGGCGATCCACAGCTTTACCCTCTCCGGGGCCAAGGAGGGCCTGGCCTTCTACCTGGTGCCCAATATGGAAAATGTAAAGGCCGTGGGCCTGGGCAGTGTCATTGCCGCGGCCATGAACCAGTCCTTCTTCACCCTGAGTCTGGGCATCGCCGCCATGGAAATTTTCGGCAGCTATATGAGTAAGGACCACACCCTGCTCAGCGAGGGCGCGCGTATCTGCGGGCTGGACACCTTCGTGGCGGTCATGGCGGGCATCATCATCTTCCCCGCCTGCTTCAGCTACGGGGTGGAGGTGACCTCCGGGCCCAGCCTGATCTTCGTCACCCTGCCCAATGTGTTCACCAACATGGCCGGGGGCCGCGTGTGGGGCTCGCTGTTCTTCCTGTTCATGACCTTCGCCTCCTTCTCCACGGTCATTGCGGTCATCGAGAACATCATGTCCTCCTGCATGGACCTGTTCGGCTGGAGCCGCAAGAAGGCCGCGCTTATTAACGGCGTTATCATTCTCATTGCCAGCGTACCCTGCGTGCTGGGCTACAATGTGCTCAGCGGCTTCCACCCCATCGGCGGACGGGATGTGCTGGACAGCGAGGACTTCCTGGTCAGCAGCATTCTGCTGCCCCTGGGCTCGCTGATTTACCTGCTCTTCTGCGTGACCCGCTGGGGCTGGGGCTTCAAAAACTACCAGGCCGAGGCCAACGCCGGCAAGGGCATGAAGGTAGCCGGCTGGATGCGCTGGCTGTTTATGATCGTGCTGCCCATTATGATTCTGGCGATCTTCATTATCGGGCTGATCGGGTAAAATTGAATGGCTGAATGCAGCGCACCGGCGAAAGTCGGTGCGCTGGTTTTTTGCTGAGAAATAAGTGCGGGACGCGGCGGCACACACGGGTGCCGCCCTACAATAGAATAATTTTGTAGGGCAGGGCCCGCGTGCCCTGCCGCAGGTGCAGCAGTTCCCGGAGGACGGGCGGGGTAGAACCCCGCCCCTACGCATTGTAGGGAGAAGGCTTCCCCGGGCGGACAGAGGCGTCCGCCCCTACAAGCGATTTCGTAGGGGCCGATGCCCACATCGGCCCGCCTCACCGCACCACCAATAAAACATTCGTAGGGGCCGGCGTCCCCGACGGCCCGAACCGGGCTTGCACCGCACCCCTCGCAAAAAGCCATGTCATTGCGAGGGCGCAACGCGCCCGTGGCAATCCGTTCCCTTTCCCCTCCCCTACGCACTTCATGTAACCCACTCGTAGGGGCGGACGACCCTGTCCGCCCGGTCCTTGGCGCATCGGTGCGCCGCCCACGCGCAAAGAGGAACTCCCCCTGGGAGTTCCTCTTTTTTGCTTATTCCACATTCTTCAGCGCCTTGTCCATAGGTATCTTCTTAATGCGCCGGAAGTCCAGGCCCAGCACCAGCAGGTAGCCGATGAGCACGAAGGTGAACATCTTCACATAGCCCATAGGCTCCATACGGAAGTCGAACCAGCCGCTATAAGAAGCCAAAATTGCCTTCCAGGCGGCTTTCATGACGGCGGCGCCCAGGAACATACTCACCGCGTCCGCCAGCACCAGGACGATGGTGGTGCTCAGCAAATACAGCCGGGCAATTTCCCCGTTCTGGTAGCCCAAAATCTTCACCATGGAGATGGCGTTTTCGTTCTTTTCGATGATGAGCTTGGTCAGCAGGTAGATCATCACCGCCGACAGCAGGATGCACAGGTACTGGAAATAGGTCATGTAGGAGCCCATGGAGTGATCCAACTGGTCGGCCATCTTCTGCACATCCCGGATGGTGATGACCGTGGCCACATTGTCCTGCTCCAGGTCCGTCAGCTCCGCGTCGGAGAAGAAGCCGGAGAAAGCGTTCTCGTCCTGGTCGAACACCTCCCGGAACTGCTCGATGGGCATGAACACGGCGATGCTCTGGCTGCCCTCGTACAGGCCCTCCACGGTAAACTCATAGCTCTTATTCTCGTACTTTTCGCTCAGGGTCACGGTGTCGCCCACCTGAATGTCGTACTTCTCGCTGAAGCTCCTTGTGATATACACCCGGTGGCCGCTCAGGTCCGCCAGGCCCGGGCAGTGGACATATTGGCTCTCCTGCTCCACACCGTAGACCGACACCTCCTCGTCCAGGGCGTCGCTCTTGTGGATCAGGGTCTCCAGGGAGAACCTCTCCGCCCCGTCTATGGCGGTGGCGATGGCGTTGCCGTCCTCGTCCTCGTAATCCTTGAGCACATACTGGTAGTTGGAGAAGATCATGTTCTGGGAATTGTCCTGGTAATAGGCCAGGGTGCTGGGCATGCCCACGACCATAGCCAGCAGGACCATCACGAAGAATATGCCCACGAACAGGATGATATAATTGCTCACATTCTGCAAAATAATGCGCAGGCGGAACCGGGCGAAGAAGCCCCAGGCGGGCAGGCGCATGGCCTTTTTCCGCCGGATCTTTTTAAGCTGCTGGCGCAAGAATTCCAGGGGCGTGTGGCGCATCATGCGGGTGATGATCAGCAGGTTCACCACGAACATCAGCACCACCGGGATCACCGTGGTCTTGATAAAGGCCTGGCTGTTCCAAACGGTCTGGTAGGCGGGGAGACTGTAACTATTGTAGTACATGCTCACCACCACATTCTTAAAGACCGTGTAGCCCAGGACATTGCCCACAATGGCGGCAAAGAGGGTGACGATGACGGGCATCGCCAAATAGTGGCGGGTCAGCTCGGCGCGGGTGTAGCCGGAGGCCCGGAGGGTGCCGATGGCGGGAGCCTCTTTTGCAATGGTGTTGCTGATGGTCACACCGAAGATGAAGGCGATGATCACCGTGAGGATATTCAGCAGCACGCCGCCCATGGCCTCGTCGGAGCCCATGTCGTCGGGGGCGAAGTTGATGGCGGGGTTGGCGTACCGGGGCACATAGTCCTCCAGGTCGTTCTCCGCCACCACGGTCTGGGTCAGCAAGGCCCGCATGAAGTCATCGGAGAGGGCCTTTTCCTCCGTCTCGTCCGCCGGAGCAGTGTTATACAGCCAGGCGTAGGCGTAGTGGACGCTCTCGTGCAGCCGGGCAAAGCCCTCCTCCGTGACCATAGCCACATTGAACTTCAGGGCGTCAAACATCAGGTCCGTGGTCTTTTCGTGGAGGGTGGCGTAATTCACATAGGCCAGCAGGCCCACCACCTGGAACTGCTCGCCGCCCACGGTGATGGTGTCGCCCACCTGCACGCCCACATTGTCCGCGTGCATACGGTCAATGGCGATCTCCTCCCCCGTCTCCGGGAAGCGGCCCTCCAGCAGGCAGGCCAGGTTGATGTCCGTGGTGGGGGCAAAGACCCGGACGGTGCCGTCGCTCTGGCCGTCGTTGTTGTTATCCTCCGTCTCGTTGCGGAAGAAGTTTTCATACAGCGTCACGGGGACGGGCTTGAAATCGGGGTCATTGAGCTCGTATTTCTCCTCCGCGTCGGCGTATTTCTCGTCGATCTCGGT
This sequence comes from Bacteroidaceae bacterium, assembly GCA_963634265.1. Lineage (GTDB taxonomy): Bacteria > Bacillota > Clostridia > Oscillospirales > Oscillospiraceae > Vescimonas. The sequence continues at coordinate 4,385 of CAVHCH010000092.1, forward strand.
GAGAATTTTGTCCTTGGCCTCCTGGTATGCCTTGTCGTAGGCTTCGTCGTAGGCGCTGGCATAGGCCTCGTCGTAGGCGGCCTTGTACGCCTCGTCATAGGCGGCGGGGTAGGCCTGGTCGTAGGCGGTCTGGTAGGTGCCGTCGGCCTTGGCCTGGGCCACGGCGGCGGGCAGCATGGCCTGGGCGGTCTGCTGGTCTGCGCCGGAGGCTAAAAGCTGCTGCAAGACCCCCGCCTCAAACTGGGCGTCGAATTTTTCCTGAAAGGTAGGGTCGAACTGGGCGCGGAATTTGGAGGCGAACTCCTCTTGGAATTTACTGTCAAACTCCTTATTGAACTCACTCTCGAACTTCTCGTCCAGCTCCTTTTGGGCCTTGTCCACATAGAACTGCTTCACATCGGCCTTTTCGCCGGTGGCAATGGCCGCCAGCAGGGCGTCGTCGGCCCGGGACGACAGCTCAAAATGGCCGTACTCCAGCTTGTAGTCCGTCACGCCGGCGTGGATGGTGGACATCATGCTCTCGTTGGCCACATACATGCCCGAAACGAAGCCGATGGTCAGCACCAGGAACAAAAACACCACCAAATACTTTCGCCAATCCCCCAGCAGCTCCCGGCCCACACGCTTTCCCAGGGGATTTTTGATCTTCCTTTTCATGGCCTCACCTCTTACCATTCCAGGTCGGCCGCGGGGATCTTGCGGTCATTGCGCTCATTGCTGCGCACCTCGCCGTCCCGGAGCTTCACCACATGGTCGGCCATACCCCGGATGGCCTCGTTGTGGGTGACCATGATGACAGTGTTGCCGTACTTCTTATTGATGTCCTCAATGAGCTTCAAAATCTCCTTGGAGGTGGTGTAGTCCAGGGCGCCGGTGGGCTCGTCGCACAGGAGGATGTCGGGATTTTTCACAATGGCGCGGCCAATGGACACCCGCTGCTGCTGGCCGCCGGAGAGCTGGTTGGGCAGCTTGTAGCGGTGCTCGTAGAGGCCCAGGGTGTTCAGCAGCTCGTCGATGTCCAGGGGCGTGTCGGAGAGGTACGCGCCCACCTCGATGTTCTCCTTCACATTCAGGTTTCCGATGAGGTTATAGAGCTGGAACACATAGCCCAGGTGTTTGCGGCGGTACTGGGTGAGCTTCTTTTCGCCCATGTCCCGGAGCTTGTCGCCGCCGATGGAGATGTAGCCGTCGTCGGCGCTGTCGATGCCGCCGATGATGTTCAGCAAAGTGGATTTACCGCTGCCGGAGGGGCCCAGCAGCACGCAGATCTCGCCCTTGGACACGGAGAAATTCATGCCCCGCAGCACCTCCTGCCGGGTCTCCCCCGCGCCGTAGCCCTTTTTCAGGTCCACGATCTGCAAAAAATTCTTCTCATTTTCAGTCATGCTATCCTCTTTTCTATGGGGCCGCAAGCGTTTTTTGGTTAAAGAAAACTAACCACCGGGGATAAAAAATAGTTAGCCCCATCTAACTTACGCGGAGATTATAGCACTCCCGCCGGGGGAATGCAAGGATTTTTTTGCGGTCTTTTTATATAATGTGTCTTTTTCCCCGGAACGGCGGCGTTTTTCGACGGTTTTCGCAAAATCAAGTTGACAAAGCCGGGCGCAAATGCTATTCTGAATAGGACAAGTGAAAACCGTTTGAGTGTCGCCCAGCCCGTTCAGGGCCCGGCGAAGAATAGAGAATCGGGTGCAAATCCCGAACGGTACCGCCACTGTAAGCGCGGAGGCTCTGCACAGGACGAAAGTCAGCCATTGGGGAAACCCGAGAAGGTGTGCAGGGTCGCGGAGGCGCAAGTCAGGAGACCTGCTCAAATGTCGTCAGCAAGGTGTCTCCTGCCCGTAACGGAGGTCGCCTTTTTTATGCGTGAAAACCGGCCGCAGCAGCTTTTTGAGTTGCTGCGGCCTTTTTTATATCGCCTCCCCGGCGAAATTCTCAGCTTGGAGGAAATGCACAGAGAGAAAATGTCCCCGCACGAAAAAATCACGAAAACAAGAAAAGGAGTTATTTGTATGAAAACAAAAGCAAGATCCCTTGTCAGCTTCCTGCTGGCTATCTGCATGGCTCTGACCCTGACCGTGGGCCTCACGGGCTGCGGCAGCGCCAAGGTCACGGCTCCCCGCCTGCGCATCAACCCGGAGAACAACTACTGGGAAGTCTCCTATGACGACGGCAGCACCTGGGAGTCCATGGGTGTGGCCGCCACCGGCGTGGCCGGCAAAGACGGCAAGGATGGCGTCAATGGCAAGGATGGTGCCAACGGAGTTGACGGCGCCGATGGCAAAAACGGTGTCAACGGCACCAACGGCAAGGACGGTCTTAATGGCGTCAACGGTACCAACGGCCTGACCCCCACCGTGGGCGAGGACGGCTACTGGTACATCGGCGATGTGTGTACCAACATCTACGCCGGTTCCTCCCAGATCATCACCGTCACCTTCAAGGAGCTGGGCGGCGAGAGAGCCGTGAAGCTGACCGCCGGTTCCCGCGTGAACTTCTACCTCCCCCAGAGCAGTGTTGTGCGCTTTGTAAATTGGTATGCCGACGAAGCCTGCACCCAGCTCTTCGACTTCAACAGCGCACTCACTGCCGACACCGTCATTTACTCCAAGTGGTCCTATGATGAGGCCCAATTGAAGTCGGAGGTAGCCGAGCTGACCAAGACCGTGGACTTCGGCAAGGCCAACTGCTTCGGCACCGGTGCCTGCTTCGGCTCCGTCTATGTGCGGGTGCTGGCCGACGACCACAAGTATTATAACGGCGCCGCCGGCATCGCCACCTACCTCAAGGGCGTGTTTGAGGAAAAGGACGGCGCAGTGTCCGTGGTGTCCAATTCCAGCTTGCGCAGAATTTCCTATACCGATGCCATGACCGTTATCAACTTCGCCTCCGCCTTCTCCTCCTACTATGAGTACATTCTGCGCAACGACCTGACCCTCTCGGCAGACATCGCCGCCCAGCGGGATCTGGCTATCAAGTACTTCAACACCGTAGACACCACGGCTGACGGCTACCATACCCACAGCAGCAGCGGTTCCTTCACCTTCCCCTCTATGGCCGTGGCCGTGGTGGCCATGGGCTCCCTGCTGGAGCAGACGGGCACCGAGCGCTACGCTACCCTCATCAAGGACGCATACGACCATGTGGACAGCGCTTTCTATAACTCCGGTATGTACCTGAACCCCTTCTATCAGCTGTGCGCCAAGTTCAGCTGGTTTGACAAGGCCAAGCTGCCCGCCGTGCCCGATACCCTCACCGCCGCCAATGTGCTGAACCTCTATGCCTACGGCATTGATCTGGCCAAGGACTATCCCACCCAGTGGAACGCCTTTGTGGCGTCCGCCCTGTCCGACGGCGCTCTGGATGCCAGCGAGGCCAAGGCCTTCGCTTATCACTACGCCTACCAGACCACCGGCGGCGATGTGTACCTGGGCGTGTACGGCAGCAGCCGCGCTGTGGTGTCGTATTGATCGGATAAAAATATTTTCTCTGCTGTGACAATATAAAAATTCCCTGACGCATCACCGGGTGCGTCAGGGAATTTCTTTTTAATTTTTACAGGTCGCGGATGTCTTGCAGCAGCTCATCCAGGGGCAGCTTGCGCAGGGTGTCCTCCAGGGACTTATCCTCGGCGGGGGCCTCCTCCGGCTGGGCGGGGGGTGCTTCCTCCGGGGCGGGCTCCTGGGGCGCTTCCGGGGCCGCAGGCTCCTGCGCTTCCGGGGTCACGGGCTCCCGGGCGGGAGCAGGCTCGGAAACTTCCTCCGCTGTGGGGGCTTCCGGCTGCACCGGGGCAGGCTCCGGGGTCTCCTCCGGGGCGGTCTCCTCTGCGGGGGCCGGGTCCGCTTCCTCTGCGGGGACCTCCGGCTCCTCTGATTTCTCTGCCGGGGCAGGCTCCGCTTCCGGCTCCTCCGCCGGGGTCTCCGCCGCTTCGGGCAGGGCCTCGGGGTCGGCTTCCTCGGCAGGTTCTATCTGCTCAGCGGCCAAAGCCCGGAGCTTCTTACCCCGGCTGCCGGAGACGCAGGCAAAGACGATCATCAAGATCAGCAGCAGCGCCGCCGCGCCGGCAGCGATGTACACATAGAGCATGGGCACGGCCAGGGTCTCGCCGCCGTCAGTAAACACCGCGCCGCTGAAGCGCTGGAGGGTGGCGTTTTTGGTGTCGTAGTTGTAGTAGCCGTACTGGCCGCCCTCGTCCATCAGATAGAGGACCACGAAGTCCGCCAGGGCCGCGTCCTCATAGCGCCAGCCGGAGAGGGTCTGGGAAAAGGCCTCCACGGTGGCGGTCTCCAGGCCGGGCACCACGGCCTTATCCGCCGGGATGCCGGTGTAGATATAGGTCGCGCCGCCATAGGCCAGGGGCAGGTAGGGGGACAGGACCCCCTCGGTCTGGGAATACAGGTAGAACCCGGCCACGCCCTGCTCGTCCACCAGGTAGACCAGGGTGTGCTTGCCATTGGCGTCCACCCAAATGGGCAGGGTGTCCCCGCCGTGGGCGACGGGTGCGGCGGCGGCAAAGCCCGTGGGCGGCGTGACGCCCTCCACATCCTTCACCACGCCCAGCTTCGCCCCGCCGTAGTTAAAGAACAGCGTGGGGGCCTGGGCCACCTTGGCGGTGATGGTGTAGGTCTTGGTGTCGCCATTTTCGGCGGTGACCACCAGGGGGATCTTATTCTCCCCCGGCTGCAAGGTCACTTCCCCCACGCCCTGGACGGCAGCCTTGGAGTCGGAGGGAGTGGCGGCGACGGTGATCTTCTCGGTGCCCTGGGGCAGAGAGAGGGTGTACTCGGTCACAGCCGGGTCAAAGGCCGGGGTCAATGTCCCGGCGCTGACGGTGAGGGCCGAGAGGGCGTTGTTGGCGCTGCGGTAATCGCTGTTCCCATCGCCGTGATAAGGCGGCTCGCCACCATCGTCAGATTGTGCGGGCAGGATGGAGATCGTGGCTCTGTCACTGCTGCTGTAATCCCGGTTTCCATCCGTAAGTCCGTTGGTGCAGCTGGCTGTGATGGTGCCGGTGCCCTCGGCGTTGGCGCGGAAGAGGAGCGTGTTGATATGGGGGCTGCCCTCATCGTCAGAGCCATCCGGGGTGGTCTTGCCGGACACCAAGGTCAGGTTGTCGGAATAGGTAATTTGATAGGTCCAGGCGATCACATCGCTGGAGACCGTAACTGTAACCGCAAATTCATTGCCCACAGATACCCGGCTCTGGCCCACGGAAACGGAAAGTCCGGCAGCATGGGCGGGGACGATCGTCAGGCAGGTAAGCAGCAGCGAAAGGCATAACACGGTACTGATTTTCTGAAAAAGGCTTTTTTTCATATGCAACTCCTATCACTTTTGAGCTATCGTGGCAAGCGAAAGAATGTGCCGCTTGATCTTCAGCATACTGGTGGCGCCGATCTGACCATTGGCCAGGGTAGCCGCCCGCGCAGCCGCACCCGAGAGCGAGCTCTTGCCTAAGATATGGCGCTTGACCAAAAGCATATCCGTAGCGCCGATCTGTCCGTCTCCGTTTACATCGCCGTAAACCACACAGGTATAAGACAGAGTGGCGGACTGATCCTGGATCACGAGCTTATAGCCGGTGCCCACAGGCTCGCTGCCGGAGACCGATTTGCCATCCTTGTCTGTCACAGAAACGGATGCGCTTCCGTTAATGCTGTGGATCCGGGCTATGATGTCCTGCACCGGCGTGCCCAGCGCAAAGCCGGACAAATAGGAATCCTGGAGATTGTACCCCAGCTTGGCTACATAGTCGTATTGCGCATTCGGATCATCCGGCTCTGTGGGATCGGGTATATACTCGTCCTCATAGCCCCCGGTGGGACGCTTGGTGACGGCAGGCATATTCTCCAAAATGGGTATCGAGAAAGTCAGGTTGGCAGAGAGCAGCCCATTGCTAAGATAGGATTGGAAAGTACCCCAACCGCCATTGATGGCATAAGTGATGTCGGTAGCATACTGGTAGGCATATGTATACTCGGGCGTAAGGTTAAAGCGCTGGAGGTACTGCGTGCTCTGGCCCGCCATAATGTAGTTGGCGTAAATGAACTTCGCGCCCCCTAAAATGGCCGCATAGCTGGATGTCCAGCCGTGTTCGTAGGCGTACACCATGCCGGCATAGTTAGGGTCCGGGGCGGAGCTGTAAGCGCCCACATTGAAAAAGTTATAGACGGTGGTGCCGTTGTAGTCATAGCCGGTAGCATTTGTGGTGGTACCGCGGCCGATCTCATTGCGGGCCTTCACCGCCAGGTAAATGGGGTCTACATTGGCCTCTTGCCCAGCCCGGAAAAACTCCTCACATATCTGATCCGTAGCCCAAACGCAGTCGCTGAGGGTGCTTTTCACATGCTCCAGAGTAATGGAATCATTGCAGGTGGGGAGCTGGAACGCAAAGCAGTCTCCGCAGGTAAGGTAGGTGCGCGGGTCCAGATAATAGGCCACCGTCTCGGAATTGGCGGCATACCACACCCCGGCCTCCATAGGCTTCCAGGTGCCTGTGGCTTCATCATATACTTCCGAGGCCGTAGAGCGCACGGCGGTTCCGTAATTCTTGTGGATGAGGCTCACGCCCAGGCGTGATTCCTTTGTGACGGAGGTATCCCAGTCCAAGCCCGTCTTGTAGGCTATGAAGGTCCACCTGCCGCCGCTGGCAGCGTACAAAGCTCGCAGACCCGGCTGGTAGCTCTTGGGAAATCCCTGTTCATCCAGGTAAGTCTGATAGTCCTTATCATCGCCGATCTTTGTGACAAAATCGCTGCGCACATAGCCCACCTTGGTGTAGCCCCGGAATGTAAAAACAACTTGATACCAGGTTTTTCCATCGGTGCCCACATGGCCGGACAGAATGCGGACATACTGACCCCAATAAAGGAAAATGGACTCATTCCCCGCAAAGGTCACCGGGGTATAGGAGGTCCCGGGGCCGGTGCGTGCGTAGACTTCATTTTCATTCACATAAGCCTCTTCCCCCACGCTGCCCAGCACGGGGATCACCATGCCTGCCAGCAGCAGGAGGATCAGCAGCGCGGAAACAAGCCGCTTGACGGTATTCACTTTTGCCGGAGAAGCTGTCACAGGGCCATTCCATCCTTTCTAAAACTCCTAAAAAAGAGCACATTGATACTTATACAAAATAAGGATAGCACAGACCGGTGACTTTGTCCACAATTTCCGCCGAAAAATGTGGAAAATCTCCGAAAAAGCATCCCCGCCACTGTCGATAAAGTGGTAAGATTGCGATAACGGTAAGGAAGGGAGTGTGAGGGAAACCCAAGAAGGGTGTCCCTCACCATTGAAATCAATAGTTTTTGAAACTTTTTCAAAGTTTCAAAAACTTACTCAGCGGGGCGAAAAGACTTTTTCGACACGCTGCCCGCCGCCCAGGGACAGCCCCCAGGCGGCGGGATTTTCTTCGCAAAAAGCCTCGCAGAGTTTGCCGCCCGCAGGCTGCAAGCCCTTTGGCAGAAAAAACGAAGTTTTTTCGCCAGGTCAGTTGATGGCGTTCTGGGCGAAGGTGTTGTTCACCAGCTCCTCAAAGGGCACCCACTCGCTGCGCTGCAGCTCTCCGGCCTGCTCCATCACCGTCTCCAGCCGCTCCAGGGCGTGGCGCTCCATCACCGGCGTGGCGTTCCAGGCGTCGATCTGCCTATGCCGGGCGGTGACGGCCTCCAGCTCATCCAGGCTCGTGTCCGGGAACTGGTCGCAGATAGCCTCGGCCACCTGCCGGTCCGTGTGCTCCCGCACCCATTTCTGGGCCTTGGCAATGGCGTTCACAAACCGCTGGGCCGTGTCGGCATTCTCCTCCAGCCAGCTGATGTTGGCAAAGTACGCCGTGTAGGGAATTTCGCCGCTCTCCTGGCCGATGGAAGTGAGCACATAGCCCTGCCCGGCCCGCTCCACCTGGGTGGCCGTGGGCTCAAAGAGGGTCACATAGTCCCCCTGGCCGCCGGTGAAGGCCCCGGCCATCATGTTAAACTGCACGGAGGTGTCCACCGTCACATCTACCCCGGGGGTCAGGCCGTGCTGGCGCAGCACATATTCCAGGGTCATCTCCGGCACGCCGCCCTTGCGCCCGCCGATGACGGTCTTGCCCCGCAGATCCTCCCAGGAAAACTCCCCATCGGACCGCCCCACCAGGAACGAGCCGTCCCGCTTGGTCAGCTGTCCGATGATCTGGGTGTGGTCCTCCTTGCCCTGGTTATACACATAGATGCTGGCCTCGGGCCCCGCCAGGCCGATGTCCGACTGGCCGGAGACCACGGCGGTCATCACCTTGTCGGCCCCGCCGCCGTTGATAAGCTCCACCTGCAGTCCCTCGTCCTCAAAGAATCCCTGGCTCATAGCCACATACTGGGGCGCGTAGAACACCGAGTGGGTCACCTCGTTCAGCCGCACCACGGTCTCCTCCTTTTTGCCGCAGGCGCACAGGGCCGGCACGATCATCAGTGCAGCCAGCAGGAATGCGAGAATTTTTTTCATAGTCCTTTCCCCCAAAACCGATTCAAATATTTTTCCACCCACAGCACCAGCTGGTACATCACCACCGCCGCCACCGCCAGAATCACCACGCTGGTCATCACCAGATCCATGTTGAACACCTGGGAGCCGTAGACGATGAGATACCCCAGCCCGGCCTGCGAGACCAGAAACTCTCCCATGATAACGCCCACCCAGGATAGCCCCACATTCACCTTCAGCGTGGAAAACAGGGTGGGCGCGTTGGCCGGGAACACCAACAGCCATAGTATCTGCCACCGGCTGGCCCCCAAGGAGCGCAGCAGGCGAATTTTTTCTTCATCTGTAGACAGAAAGCCCTGGTACATATTCAGTATCGTCACGATCAGCGAGATAGCCAGGGTCATCACGATGATGGCCCCCTGCCCCGCCCCCATCCACACGATGAAAATGGGCCCCAGGGCCGTTTTGGGCAGCGCGTTGAGTACCACCAGGTACGGGTCTAAGATGCGGGCCAGCTTCCCCGACCACCACATGCAGATGGCTACCGCCGTGCCCAGGGCCGTGCCGGAGAGAAAGCCGATGACCGTCTCCCAGCAGGAAACGCCTATGTGCTCCCACAGGTCGCCGCTGCGGCAGAGGGAGGCAAAGGTGGCGGCCATGCGGCTGGGGCTGCTGGTGAGGAACCCGTCCGACAGACCCACCCGGCAGCTCAGCTCCCACAGGGCCAAAATGCCCGCCAGCAGCGCCGCCTGCCACAGCCGTACCTGCCGTTTCTGCCGCCGCACCGACAGCAGATACGCCTGCCTTGCGGGGGAGGGAGAGGGACTATTCATGGTGATCCAGCTCCTTCCAAATGGCCTGAAAATAGGTGTGGAACGCCTCGGTGTCCCGCCGCTCCAGGGGTGAAAGCCCCTTGAGTTTCGTAAGGTCGTGGACGCTTTTCACCACGGCGGGCCGGGCGCTGAGAACAAAAATGCGGTCCGAAAGGCTGATGGCCTCGGAGATGTCGTGGGTGACCAGGAGGGCGGTTTTCCCCTCCTGACGGATAATGCGGCTGATGTCCGAGGACACCGAGAGCCGGGTCTGGAAATCCAGCGCCGAGAACGGCTCATCCAGCAGCAGGATCTTCGGGTTCGTAGCCATGGTGCGGATGAGGGCGCAGCGCTGGCGCATCCCCCCGGAGAGCTGGGCGGGCCGCTTCCGGGCGAAGTCCCACAGGCCGTAGCGCCGCAGGAGCGTGTCGGCGTAAGCCAGGTTTTCCGGGGTGCGCTTGCCCAGCACGGACAGGCCCAGGGTCACATTGTCCCGGATGGTGCGCCAGGGGAAAAGCTGGTCCCGCTGGGGCATGAGGCCGATTTTGTCGGAGGGGCCGCACACCGCCGCGCCGTCCACCTCCACCGTGCCGGAGGTGAGCGCTTCCAGCCCCGAGATCACGGACAGCAGCGTGGACTTGCCGCAGCCGGAGGGGCCCACCACGCTGCAAAACTCCCCCGGGGCAATGTCCATGTCCACCTGCCGCAGGGCCTCCACCTCGCCGTCGGGCGCCTGGTAGACAAAGGCCGCGCCGCGAAGATGAATCATTTGATCTGCCTCCTTTGCTGAGAGGAATGCCTCTCCTGGTCATACTATGCCGGCCCGCCCAATAGGGTGCGCCCTGAACACAAAGGAACCCCCGTAGGGCGGGCTGCCCCCAGCCCGCCGCCCGACAACCACCGCGCCATCAATAACCCCTCCGTAGGGGCAACCCTCGCGGTCGCCCCCCGCCCCGCACCATCAATAATGCACCCGTAGGGGTCGGCGTCCCCGACGACCCGCACCCCAGTACTTCTTGCAACCGTCCGTAGGGGACGATGCCCACATCGTCCCGCCCCACTGCACCCCTTGTACCCGTCCGTAGGGGGCGGCGTCCCCGACGCCCCGCCTTCCCGCACCTCTTGCCATCCGTGGGGGTGGACGCCTCTGTCCGCCCTCTGCACCAGCCCTAAAAAATTCGTAGGGCGGGGTGCCCTCACCCCGCCGCCGTCAACCACCGCACCGACAGGGCACGCGGGCCCTGCACTACAAAAATTACCGTTGTAGGGCGGGACCCATGTGTCCCGCCGCCCCACCACACCATCATGCCATCCGTAGGGGCGGACGCCTCTGTCCGCCCGCCCGGTCTTGCACCGCACCCCATGTAAAAAACCATGTCATTGCGAGACCAGTGACCGATGTCACTGGTCGTGGCAATCCGCGTCCCCTGTCCTTAAAGCCTCCCTTGCATAAGGGCAGGGTGGCGCGAAGCGCCGGAAGGGTCGTCGTTCCTCGCATTCTCCCCAATAAAAAAACGCCACAGCCGGACGCCCCGACCGTGGCATTTACACATTATTTGATTCACTTCAGCTTCAGCGGCAGCCCGCAAAACACCCTTGTCACGCTGTCGGCCCGGCGGGCCAGGGCGCACACGGCGCGGCCTACCTCCTCCCGCAACAGGCGCTGCACCCTGTCCACGGGCACCACGCCGCAGGACACATCTGTGCAGATCACCACCGCGTCCGCCCGCAGCGCCGGCATCACGAAGGGCCGCCCCGCCGCCACCGCGTCATACACCGCCTGCTCCAGGTAGCAGATACAGCGCCGCTGCGTGTCAAACCCGTTTTCATAAAAGGCCAGGTCCTCCGCGCCCAGTCCGAACCGCTCCCGGGCGTAGTCCAGCTTGCCCTGGTAGGCCCCGCCGACGATCAGATCCATGCTTTTTCCTCCTCACAGCAGCAGCGCCGCGCTGCCCACAAGCTCCGCCAGGGTGATGGCGGCCCCG
>CAVHCH010000093.1:0-21475 GCA_963634265.1 Bacteroidaceae bacterium
CTGGGCTTCCTGTAGATATGCTCTTTTTAGTGTCTACTTTTACTTGACAAGTACACCTGCCGGGTGGGCGGGTGCGTTTTTTAGTGGGAAGAGGAAAGGGGAAAGATGGGGACAATTTAGGGTAATAGTGAAGAGGTTTTTAAGGATGGGGGGTACGGATTGCCACACCAGTGACATCGGCCACTGGTTCGCAATGACAGGTCACAGAAAGTGCGGTAAGGAATTGGCGGCGGGGTGGGGGCACCCCGCCCTACACATTTATGGGGGCTGGTGCAAGGGGCGGACAGGGGCGTCTACCCCTACGGATCACAAGGGGTGCGGTGGACGGCGGGGCACATGGGTCCCGCCCTACGAGATTGATTTTTATACGGGGGAAGGGCGGGGTAGAACCCCGCCCCTACGGAGGGGACAAGAAATGCGGTGAGGCGGGCCGTCGGGGACGCCGGCCCCTACGGACACTTTATTGGGGACGCGGTGGGAGCGGGCGACCGCAAGGGTCGCCCCTACGGGTGGGGTACGAGGGAAAAAATATGGAAACACCCCCGGCGGGTGGGGCCGGGGGTGGGGGTTCCTTTTTAATTATTTCCGATTTTAGACATTGAAGCGGAAGTAGATCATGTCGCCGTCTTTGACCACATAATCCTTGCCCTCGGAGCGGAGGAGGCCTTTTTCTTTGGCGGCGGTGACGCTGCCGCCGCAGGCCATCATTTCATCGAAGTTGATGGTCTCGGCACGGATGAAGCCCCGCTCGATGTCCGAATGGATCTTGCCTGCGGCCTGGGGGGCCTTGGTGCCCTTTTTGATGGTCCAGGCCCGGCACTCGTCCTTGCCGTAGGTGAGGAAGGAGATGAGGCCCAGCAGGTCGTAAGAGCACTGGATCAAGCGGTCCAGGCCCGACTTTTCCACGCCCAGCTCCTCCAGGAACATAGCCCGCTCCTCGGGGTCGTCCAGCTCGGCGATGTCCTGCTCCAGCTTGGCGCAGATGGGCAGCACCTGGGCGCCCTCCTTGGCGGCCAGGTCGCGGACGGACTGGAAATACTTGTTGTCCTCATAGTGGGCAAAGCCGTCCTCGTCCATGTTGGCGGCGTAGATGATGGGCTTCAGGCTCAGCAGGTCGGCGGTCTCGATGATGGCGCGGTCGTCCTTGTCGCAGTCGAAGGTACGGGCGGACTTGCCGCCGTCCAGATGTGCCGCCAGCGCTTTGAACACCTCCGCCTCGTGGAGGAACTTCTTGTCGCCCTTGGCGGCCTTGGTGGCCTTCTCCACCCGGCGGTTCACCATCTCCAGGTCGGCCATGATCAGCTCCAGGTCGATGGTCTCAATGTCGCCCAGGGGGTCCACAGGGACATTGGTGCCGGCGTCGGCCACCACATGCATGATATTTTCATCGTCGAAGCAGCGGACCACATGGACGATGGCGTCGGTGCGGCGGATGTTCTCCAGGAACTTATTGCCCAGGCCCGCGCCCTGGCTGGCGCCCTTGACCAGGCCCGCGATGTCCACGAACTCGATGACGGCGGGGGTCTTTTTCTCCGGCTGGTACATCTCGGCCAGCTTGTCCAGCCGCGCGTCCGGCACCGCCACCACGCCCACATTGGGCTCGATGGTGCAGAAGGGATAGTTGGCGCTCTCGGCACCGGCGTTGGTGATGGCGTTGAAGAGGGTGGACTTGCCTACATTGGGCAGGCCGACGATACCTAATTTCATATATTCTCAGTCTCCTTCGTGTGATCTGTTTTTATCGTAACTTTTATCATAGCACAGGGCGGGGGGATTCTCAAGGGGTGGGGGGATTTTTTTGCGGGGTTTCTGCGTGTGCCTGCTTACCCCGTCGCGTCCTTGTTTCAAAACTTTTCCGTTGAGTATCCGAAGCATTTACGCTATAATGCTGTCACAGGCGGTTGGCGCGGAATGCTGCGAGGAGGATGGCCATGCAATTTTTTAGAGACATGAAATTTTGGAAAAAGGTCACGGTGATCTGCGGCATCCCTCTGCTGCTCATCAGTGTGCTGATCGGCTGTATGTCTTTTGACCGGGCGAAGGATACCGCCCGGAGCAGCAGCAAACTGAGCCTGCATGACGCCGTGAACCGCATGGACATCAGCCTTACTACCCGGTCCCGCCAGCTCAACGCTTCTGTGGAGGCTCTTGCCGGAGGGATCCTCTCGGCCAGTACGCTGGATATGCCGCTCTCGCAGATGCAGAGTATATGCCAGGGTCTGGTGGATCCGTTTCAGGAGGTGCAGGCCGTGACCGTTATTTGGGAGGATCAGGTGATCTACCGAACGGATTCCTCCCTGCCGCTGGATGCCCAGCTGCTGCAGCCACTTATTGACCAGGCGCAGCGGCTGCCCGGGAAGCTGATCTGGTCCGATGTGCTGGACTATCCCGAGAGGGGAGACACCATTCTTTTGGCCCGGACCCTGCAAAGCGACGGCGAAGAGGGCAGCGGCCTTCTGCTGCTGCGAGTGGACCCGCTGACCATGGGCAATACGCTGCTGACAAAACAAAAATCCCTGAGCCGCCAGGTGTCGGTGCTGTTTGACCGCTCCTTCTACCCTATGTTTCAGACCAGCTCTGTTTCCCAGGAGGTACTGGAGCAGATCGTTGCCCGGTACCGGGCTGGTAACCGCGCATTTTCGTTCCGCCAGGGCGGCTTATCCTACTATTGCAGCATCCAGTATAACGGCATGCTGGGCTGGTACACCTGCTCGGTGGTGGAGGAGAGCAATCTCTTTCCCGGCGCCGACGCCCTGCGGGACTACATCATACTGCTGGTGATCTTCTGTGCTGTGGCCGCCTATATTCTGCTGCGGTTTCTCTCCCGCTCCATTACCAGGCCCCTGGCCCGGCTGAACGACGCCATGAAAACCGTGCAGTATCGGCACTTGAATGTGAGCCTGGCGGTGGAGGGCCGGGATGAGGTGGGCGAGCTCACCCAATCTTTTAACTACATGATGGATCGCATCCACACCTTGGTGAGCCGGGTGTATGAGGAAAAGCTGGCTCAGAAAAATGCGGAGATCGAGGCCTTGCAGGCCCAGATCAACCCCCACTTCCTCAACAATACCCTGGACTCCATCAACTGGATGCTCATTGACCGAAATGAAATGGATATAAGCTCTGTGGTGGTGTCCCTGGGCAAGCTCATGCAGTACAGCATGGACACCAGCACCGCCCTGGTGCCCCTGCACATGGAGTACCGCAACGCGCTGGATTACCTGAAGATCCAGCAGAACCGCCTGGAGGACCGCCTGCAATATGAGCTGGACCTGCCCTCGGAGCTGGAGGATTTCCTGATCCCCCGGCTGACCTTGCAGCCGCTCATTGAAAACGCCATCACCCACGGCATCATTCCCGCCGGGCGGCGGGGCAAGGTGGTGGTGACTACCACTGAGAGCGGCGGGCGCATCGTTCTGTCCGTGCAGGACGACGGCGATGGCATGGACAGCGAGCAGTTAGACCGCCTGCGCCAGATGTTTGCAGGCAGCCGGGAGGAGAGTGGACGCATCGGCCTGCCCAATGTGATCCGCCGCTTGCAGCTGCATTTTAACGGAAAATGCAAATTCACCGTGGACAGTGAGCCCGGCCATGGCACCACCATACGGCTGATGCTGCCCACCCAGGGGAGGAAGGAGAACCCGTGAAGATACTTGTTGTTGACGACGAGCCCAAGATCCGCAAGGGGCTGTGCAAGATCGTAGAGATGCACCCAGGCTGGTATGTGCCCCAGTCCTTTGCCGATGCCGAAAGTGCCATCGCTTTTTTGGCGGAAAACGAGGCGGATGTGGTCATTACGGACATCCATATGCCCGGGCTTACGGGCCTGGACATGATCGAGCAGATGCGCACGGCCTGCCCCCGGGTGGTTTTTATCATCCTCAGCGGCTACGGAAAGTTTGAATATGCCCAGCGGGCCATTGATCTGGGTGTGAAAAAATATCTCATGAAGCCCACATCGCCGGAGGAGATCACCTCCGCCCTGGAGCAGATCGAGTCCGAGTCCCCCCGGCAAAAGCCCACCTCCGCCTTCCAAAAGCCCACCAACAATCTCATTATCCTGCGGGCCAAGGAATATGTGGAGCTGCACTACCGGGCCCGTCTCACCCTGCGGGATATGGCGGCGGCGCTGTATATCTCCCCCAACTACCTGTCAGACCTGTTTAAGAAAAGCACGGGGATGCGCCTGTCGGACTATATCACCGAGGTGCGGCTGGAAAAAGCCTGCGAATATCTCACCGACATCCACTACAAGGTTCGGGATGTGTCCTCCCTGGTGGGCATCACCGACCCGCGATACTTTTCCAGCCTGTTTCGCAAAAAATATGGCATGACGCCCATGGAGTTCCGCAACCGGCACGCGGCCCGGCTGCCGGAGGGCGGCGAAAAAGAGGAATAATTTACCGGCGTGCGAGATTTTTTCGCACGCCGGCTTTGTATTCGTAACATTTTCAACAAAATAGGAAAATTGTCGCATTGACCATTTTTCACAATTTTTTTACAATATAACCATACCATTCTGTTGAAAACGGTGTGGAATTTTAAGGAGGTTTGAAATGAAAAAGATTCTTGCATTTGTGCTGGCCACAGTGATGCTGTTGGCCACCCTTACCGCCTGTGGCAGTAAGACCAACGATGACAACAAGGACGGAACCAAAACCGCCGCTGATCTGAAGATCGTTCTGCTGCTGCCGGGCGAGATCAATGACCAGGGCTGGAACGCTTCCAACTACGCCGGTGTGGTGGCCTGCAACGAGAAGCTGGGCACCAAGATGGAGTATGTGGAGGCTGTGAAGGAGGCCGACTTTGAGTCTTCCTTCCGTGAGTATGCCGAGCGCGGCTACGACATCATCATGGCCGCCGGTTCCCAGTTCGACGAGGCTGCCTCCAGCGTGGCTGCCAGCTATCCCAACACCCTATTCATGGTGGTCAACGGCTCCAAGTGCGATGCCGACAACCTCTGCCCCCTGTTCCCCAAAGAGTATGAGGCTTCCTACCTGGCTGCCATCATTGCCGGTTACATCACCACCAACGGCCAGTTTGGCATGATCGGCGGCGACCCCAACCAGGCTATGAAGGACCTGATGGCTGTGTACGGCAAGACCGCTGTGTCTATCGCCAAGGATCGCGGCATTGAAAACGCCAGCTACAACCTGGCCTATGCCAACAGCTGGACCGATGTGGCCCTGGGCAAGCAGATGTCCGAGAACATGATCGACAACGGCGCCGATGTGATGTTTGTGTACGCCAATGAGCTGGGCCTGGGCGTTATCAACGGTGCTGTGGAGAAGGGCGCTAAGGTCGTGGGTTACTCCTCCGACCAGACCACCATCGACCCCAATACCGTTGTGGCCTCCATCGACTTCGACTATGCCACCATGTATGTGTGGGCCATTGACCAGTTCCTCAATGGCAAGCTGACCGGCCACCAGATCGTTGAGGTAGGTGTGGCGGAGGATGTTTACTTCCCCGTCTACACCGACAACTGCCCCGCCGAGGCCAAGGCTGCCTGCGACCAGGGCGTGGCTGACCTGAAGGACGGCAAGCTGGATCTGAAGGCTCTGTTCGACTAAGATCTTTTCACCATTCATTCCAAGGTTTCATCCTGTCTGCCGGCCTGCTCTGAAGAAGCAGGCCGGCACAGCGGGGCGAAAAAGTCTTTTCGCCCCGCTGTCTAAGTTTTTGAAACTTTGAAAAAGTTCCAAAAACTATTAATTTCAATGGTGAGGGACACCCTTCTTGGGTTTCCCTCACACACCCTTCCTTACCGTTATCGAGGATCTAACCACTATATCAACGGACTCTAAATGGAGCCAATGACCCTCCCGCATACCCGGTTTCCTTCCGCAGCCGAGGCGCCTGCGCATTTTCGGCTGCACAAGCCTATCCAAGAGAATTGGAGGAAAAATATGTCAGTTCCCGTAGTTGAATTGCAGCATGTGACCAAATGCTTTGCAAAAGTCGTGGCCAACAAGGATGTGTCGCTCACCGTGGGCGAGGGTGAGGTGTTGGCCCTGCTGGGCGAAAACGGCGCCGGTAAAAGCACCATTATGAAAATACTCTACGGCCTGTACGGCCTGGACGAGGGCACGATCCTGATCCGGGGCCAGCAGGTGCAGATCAAAAACCCCGCCGATGCTATGGCCCGGGGCATCGCCATGATCCAGCAGCACTTTTCTCTGGTGCCCACCCATACTGCCACGGAAAATATTATTCTGGGGAATGTACACGGCTATATTCCCTTGAAGGACTACAATAAAAAACTGGAAGAAATTGCCAAGGAATACGGCTTCGATGTGCCCATGGACCGCCCGGTAGGCGAGCTGGCCGTGGGACAGCAGCAGAAGATCGAAATTCTCAAGGCTCTCTATATCAATGCCAATATCCTCATTATGGATGAGCCCACCGCCGTCCTCACCCCCCAGGAGGCGGAAAACCTCATGCAGTTCATTAAGAGCTTCACCGCCAAGGGCAACAGCGTGGTCTTTATCACCCACAAGATGAAGGAGGTCATGGAGGTGGCCGACCGCATCGTGGTCATGCGCAACGGTGTGGTGGTAGACGAGGTGCGGCGGGAAAACACCACCGAGCAGGAGCTGGCCCGACTGATGATCGGCCAGGAGATCGAGCCGCCTGTCCGGGATGGGCGGGTGTGTACCGGCGCTCCTGTGCTGGAGCTGCGGGGCGTATCCTTGCAGGAAAAGCATGGCTCGGCTCTGCTCTCGAATATAGACCTTACCATTTGTGAGGGGGAGATCGTGGGCATCGCCGGTGTCAGCGGCAACGGCCAGGACGACCTGTGCGATGTGATCTGCGGGCTGAAAAAGCCCACCTCCGGCCAGGTCCTGCTGGACGGACAGGACATCACGACCACCAGCATCCGCCGCCGCAACGCCTGCGGCATCGGCTATGTGCCGGTGGACCGCTACCGGGACGGCATGATCATGGACATGACCCTGTCGGAAAATGTGCTTTTGAAGGGCTGCTTTGATAAAAAATGGTTTAGTCGCGGCTTCATCCGCCGCAAGCAGCTGGATGCCTACACCAATCAGCTCATTGAGGATCACCGCGTTAAGGCCAATGACTGCAACGACACCGCCGGAAGCCTCTCCGGCGGCAACCAGCAGAAGGTGGTGCTGGGCAGGGAAGTGGACCTGGCCTCCCGGCTGCTGATCCTGAATCAGCCCACCCGGGGCCTGGACATGGGCGCCGTAGACCGCATCCACCATGTGATCATGGGCGAAAAGGCGGACAAGAAAGCCGTTTTGCTGATCTCCACGGAGCTGTCTGAAATTTTTGAAATGTGCGACCGCATTGCCGTTATGCACGGCGGCCGGTTTATGGGCATCTACCAAAACGGCCAGCTCACCACCCAACAGATCGGCCTGCTGATGGCCGGTGTGCCTATGGAGGAGGTGCACCACGCATGAAAACCAAGAGCAATATTCTGCTGTATAATATCGCGGCGGTGGTCATTGGACTGGTCATCAGCGGCCTGCTGCTGCTGTTTATGAAGGTGAACCCGCTGGATGTGTGCGGACAGGCCTTTACCAAGATCGTCACCGATAAGTATAATCTGGGCGAGATCCTGGTGAAAGCCACACCCCTTATTTTTACCTCCCTGGCTTTCGCCTTTACCTACAACGCCAACCTCTTTAACATCGGCGCCCAGGGCCAGTTTACCATGGGTTCTATCATTGCCGTGGCCCTGTCCCTGGGATTACAGGACCGCGTGCCCACTTGGCTGCTGCTGCTGATCGTGCTGCTGGGCTCTTTCGCCGGGGGCGCTGCTGTGGGCGGCCTTATCGGCGGGGCCAAGGCCAAGTTCCACGCCAATGAATTTCTGGTGAGCATGATGAGCACCTATGTCATCACCAACTTTATGGACTACCTTCTGCGCACCTCTTTGCAGGAGACCAAGGCGGAGTATATGCAGACCGATGCCATTGCCGCCTCCGCCTACCTGCCCAACATCATTCCCGGCACCCGGGTACACCTGGGCTTCCTCATTGCCGTGGCCGCTGCCGTGGCCGCCTGGGTGCTGCTGAATAAGACCCAGCTGGGCTTCCAGATCCGGGCCGTGGGTAAAAATGCCGACGCCTCCCGCCTGGGCGGTATTAGCTCCGGTAAGATCTATGTTATCAGCTTTATGATCGCCGGTGGCCTGGCCGGTATGGCGGGCCTCACGGAGATCAACGGTGTGCAGCATATGCTGCTGCGGGATTTCAACGCTTCCATCGGCTCCTACGGCATCGGCATTGCCATTCTGGCAAACGGCAATCCCCTGGGCTGCATCTTCGCCTCTATTCTCTTTGGCTTCCTCAATGTCATGGGCACCACCATGGGCCGCCTGCCGGGGCTGAACATCCCCGCCAGTATCATCGAGCTCATTGAGGGTGTGGTCATGATCTGCGTTATCATCTCCTATGCCGTTCGCTATGCCATGGATACCAAGAAGAAAAAGGCCATGATGAGAAAGGCGGGTGTGTAAGCTATGGTAAATATTTTAACACGAGCCATTATGATGAGCACGCCCCTGCTGCTGGGTGCCCTGGCCGAGGTGTACGCCGAGCGCACGGGCATGATGATCTGCGCCATTGAGGGCATTTTCCTCATCGGAGCCTGGGGCGGCTTTGTGGGTACCTATGTAAGCGGCAGCCTGCTGCTGGGCCTCCTGCTGGCCATTGCGCTGGGAGGACTGATGGCGCTGCTGTACGCCTTTGTCACCGTAACGCTGGGGCAGCAGCAGGTGGTCACCGGCACGGCCATGAACATTCTGGCCGTGGGCATATGCTCCTATTTCCAGCGGGTCCTTTTCGGCGTGCCGACGACTCCCTTGCAGATCGACACCCTGCCCAAGCTGTCCATCCCACTGCTGAGCAAGATCCCCTTTATCGGGGAGATCTTCTTCCAGCAGAATATCCTCACCTATATCGCCTATATTCTCATTCCTGTGTCCATTTTTGTGCTGTATAAAACCTCCCTGGGGCTGGCTATCCGTTCCACCGGCGAGAATCCTGTGGCGGTGGATGTGGCGGGTCTGCCTGTCAACCGCATTCGCTTCCTCACGGTCCTGGTGGCCGGCTGCATCGGCGGCCTGGCGGGCTCCTTCTATACGGTGGGTTACCTGGGAATGTTCAGCAGTAATATAATCGGTGGCCGCGGGTGGATCGCCTTTGCTATCTGCTTTTTGGGTAACTGGTCTCCCAAGGGCGCGGTGCTGGGCACCCTGGCCTTTGGTCTGGCGGATGCGCTGTCCATCTACTTCCGCACCGGCACCACGGCCATTCCTACGGAGCTTATCATTGCTCTGCCCTATATCCTCACCATTTTGCTGACCATCTTCCGCAGCAACTTCCGGGTGCCTGCCAAGCTGGGCATCCCGTATCGGAAGGAAAGCTGACCCATCAGGTGTCTCGTAGGATTTTTCCACGCTGAACGGGTACGCTGCAAAAAGAGACGAAAAAAAGACGAGTAAGTTTCCCGGAGAGGGTTGCTTACTCGTCTTTTTGCTTTGCGAAGACAAAGTAACTATCGGCATATCCGCTCAGCGGTCATGTCGATGGTTATTCGCTTTATTGGGGATTTTGCGGGTCGGTGGGGAGGAGGTTGCTCTCGTAGGGGCGCTGGCCGGTGAGGACTTCGTTGTAGTAATTTTGCTTCCAGTCGATGTAGGCGATGCTCTCTTGCAGCTCCTGCACGGCGTCGCGCAGGGCGGCTTGCTTTTGGGCCAGGAGCTCTTTGCGGCGGAGGATGGTCTGCTGGCCTTGCAGGCACAGGGCCAGGTACTCCTTCATCTCCTGGATGCTCATGCCGCACTTTTTCAGGCAGATCAGGCTGCCGATCCAGGCTACATCCCGCTCGTCGAACACACGGCGGTTATTTTTATCCCGCTTTACATTGGGGACCAGGCCCTCGTTGCAGTAGAATTTCAGGGCCTGGTAGGTTATGTTCGTCTCCTTGCAGACCTGCATCATGGTGTAGTATTTCATGGGGCACCTCGGTTCACAAAAAGTTCAAAAATTTTTTCAAAAAACCTCTTGACCGATTGTTACAATCGGTCATTATAATCGGTTGTATCAAACGGATGATACCACAGAACGAAGGGTTCTGCAAGAAAAAATCGAGAGGAGCGGTTTTATGAAGGACTTCGTTTACGAGAATAGGACCAAGGTTTTCTTTGGCCGGGACTGCGTGGGGCAGCACCTGGGCGGGCTGCTGGGGCGCTATGGCGGGACCGTACTGCTGGCCTACGGCGGCGGGTCCATCAAGCGAAACGGCGTGTATGACCGGGTGATGGAGATCCTGCACAGCGCGGGCAAGCGGGTGGTGGAGTTTTCCGGCATCCTGCCCAACCCCACTTACGCCAAGGTGCAGGAGGGCGCGAAGCTGGCCCGGGAGAATCAGGTGGACTTGATCCTGGCCGTGGGCGGCGGGTCGGTGTCCGACTGCTGCAAGGTGATCTCGGCTCAGGCGAAGCTGGACGGGGACCTCTGGGAAATGGAGAACGCGGAACACAAGGTGCCCACGGAGTTTATCCCCCTGGGGACCATCGTGACGGTGTTTGGCACCGGGTCGGAGATGAACAGCGGCGCGGTCATCACCCACGAGGAAAAGAAGATCAAGGGGGCGCTGTGGGGCGCCCAGGCGGATTTTGCGTTTTTGGACCCCGGCTGCACTCTGTCGGTGCCCATGAGGCAGGTGCTCTCCGGGGCCTTTGACACCCTGAGCCACGCCATGGAGACTTATTTCGGCAAGCCCGACGAGAACAATCTGTCCGACGACATAGGCGAGGCGGTGATGCGGAGCGTTATCCGCAACATCCGGGTGCTGCTGAAAGACCCGGAGAATTACGAAGCCCGCAGCGAGCTGGCCTGGGCCTCGGCCATGGCGGAGAACGGCATTTTGAAGATCGGCAAGGTGACGGATTTCCAGGCCCACCAAATCGAGCACCAGTTGGGGGCCTACACCGACTGCAACCACGGGGCCGGGCTGGCGGTGATCCACCCGGTGCTGTACCGGCACATTTATAAGGACGGCGCGGCGCGGTTTGCCCGCTGGGCCCGGAATGTGTGGGGCATTGTCCCCGGGGGCAGCGATGAGGAGACGGCCCGGGCCGGGGTGGAGGCCCTGGCGGCGTTTATCAAGGAAATTGGCCTGCCCACTACCTTTGCCCAGATGGGCATTCCGGCGGACACGGACCTGCGGGCGGTGGCGGAGTCCACCAACATCACTGCCGGGTGCTGCAGGAAGCTGACCCGCGATGAAATTTATGAAATCCTCTGCGAGTGCAAATAAATACGCATATTGAAATGAAAGGATGATTTTACCATGAAGAAACTGACAGCATTGCTTTTGAGCCTGGCGCTGATTTTCAGCCTGGCGGCCTGCGGCGCCAAGAACGGCGGCCAGGATACCACCCCCGTCACCCCGCCCCAGGAGGACAACACCCCCACCGAGACCCCGGAGCCTGAGGGCGGCAAGACCTTGGTGGTGTATTTCTCCGGCAGCGGCAACACGGAGCGGGTGGCGGGGGACATCGCCCAGGCTGCCGGGGCCGACCTCTTTGAGATCGTGCCCGCAGAGCCCTACACCAGCGACGATCTGAACTACAACAGCAGCACCAGCCGGGTGAGCCGGGAGCACGACGACGAGTCCCTGCGGGATGTGGCCCTGGTCTCCACCACCGTGGAAAACTGGAGCAGCTACGACACGGTGTTCATCGGCTACCCCATTTGGTGGGGCATTGCCGCCTGGCCTGTGAACACATTTGTAAAGGCTAATGACTTTACGGGTAAGACCGTTATTCCCTTTGCCACCTCTGCCTCCTCCGGCATGGGCCAGAGCGGCACGCTGCTGGCGGATATGGCCGGGACCGGCGACTGGCAGGAGGGCCATCGGTTCGCCTCCGGCGCGTCCGCTTCGGATGTGCAGAGCTGGGTAAGCGGCCTGGGACTGTAAACGGAAAGGAGCATTTACCATGGAATATGTGACACTCAATAACGGCGTGAAAATGCCTATGGCGGGCATCGGGACCTTCCTGCTGACCCCGGACGAGGCGGAGGCCTCCTGCCTCAGCGCCTTGCAGGACGGGTATCGGCTCATTGACACCGCCAACGCCTATGTGAACGAAAAGGCCGTGGGCCGGGCCATGAAGAAGTCCGGCTTGCAGCGGGAGGAAATTTTCCTGGAGACCAAGCTGTGGCCCGCGTTTTATGAGCAGCCGGACGCGGTGGAAAAGACCCTGACCCGCCTGTACACCCCCTACATCGACCTGCTGCTGATCCACCAGCCCGCGGGGAACTATGTGGCGGGCTACCGGCAGATGGAGAAGGCCTACAAGGAGGGCAAGGTGCGCGCCATCGGCCTGTCCAACTTCAAAAAGGAGCAGATAGAGGAAATTTTGTCCCTCTGCGAGGTGCGCCCCACGGTTTTGCAGACGGAGCTGCACCCCTATCATCAGGAAGCGGAGCTGAAGGCGTTTTTGCAGGAGAACGGCATCGTGCCGCAGTCCTGGTATCCCCTGGGACACGGGGACAAGGCCCTGCTTCAGGAACCGCTGTTTGCGGAGCTGGGAAAGAAGTACGGCAAGTCCGCCGCCCAGGTCATCCTGCGCTGGCACATCCAGGACGGGAACATCGTCATCCCCGGGTCCAAGAATCCGGCACACATCAAGGCCAACTTTGACCTGTTTGATTTTACTCTGACGGAGGACGAAATGGCCCGGGTGGCGGCGCTGAACAAGAATGTGCGCTACTACACCAGCACCCCGGAAATGCTGAAAAAGTACGCGGAAATGGTTCCGCCGGTGGACGAGCAGAAGTGAAGCACCGGGGCTTATGATAAGGTAAATAGTACGGCATGAACAGGCGGGGGAGACCCCGCCTGTGTGCATTGGTTGGGAGAGCTGCGGCGGGTGGGGTAGAAACCCGGCCCAACACAGGGCAAGGGGACGGATTGCCACGGCCAGTTTGAGAACTGGCCTCGCAATGACATGGTTTTTGTAGGAGGTGCGGTGCAAGGCCGATTCGGGGCGTCGGAGACGCCGCCCCCTACGGAGGACGAGAAGTGCGTTGGGCGGGCCAATGTGGGCATCGGCCCCTACGGAGGGCGAGCGGGGCGCGGGGTGACTTGACAGGTGTCATAAGGGGCGGTTTTGGAATGGGTTTTGCCATAAGCATACAGCATAATAGTGCGGCGGGGTAGGGGCGAGGGACTGAAAATTTGTTAGAACTAACAAAGATTTTTAAGGGCTTACAAATGTTTTGCAAAAAAACCGTTAAAGGAGTATAATCGTGTCGTAGAATAACGGTCCTGTGGGCCGGGAAAACCTGCACTGTACAAGGAGAAAATCGAATGGAAAAACTGTTTCACCTGAAGGAGAACGGCTCCACCGCGAAAACGGAGATCTTGGCCGGTCTGACTACCTTCATGACGATGGCCTACATCGTCGCGCTGAACCCCAATCTGCTCACCAACTTTGACACCGGCTCCGCCCTGTGGAACGCAGTGTTCGTGGCTACCTGCCTGGCTTCCGCCATCGGCACCACCTGCATGGCTTTCCTGGCTAACAAGCCCTTTGTCATGGCTCCCGGCATGGGCCTGAACAGCTTCTTTGCCGTGATCTGCGGCAACATCGCCGCCATGCTGAAAACCGACTACACCTCTGCCTTCCAGGCCACCATGTGCATCATCCTGGTGGAGGGCATCGTGTTCCTGCTGCTGAGCGTTTTCAACATCCGGGATAAGATCGTCACCGCCATCCCCCTGGGCGTGCGGCTGGGCATCGGCCCGGCCATCGGCCTGATGCTCATGAACATCGGCTTCGGCTCCAACGCGGGCGTTTACGCCGAGGGCAACGGCTACACCTCCCCCTTCTATGTCATGCGCGACTTCTTCGGCGCCATGACCCCCAGCACCATTCAAGACCAAATGGGCCAGGAGTACAGCCAGATGGTGCTGTCCGTCATCACCATGTTTGTGGGCCTGTTCGTCATTGTGCTGCTGGCGAAGAAGGGCAAGAAGTCCGCTGTGCTGATGGGTATGCTGTCCGGCTCCATCATTTACTGGGCGGGCGAGGCCATCTTCCTGCACATCAACCCCTTTGCCTCTCTGAAGGGCGCCAGCTTCCTGCCCCATTTCCAGGACATGGCGGAGGTGACGCTGTTTAAGTTCGACTTTGCCGATTTCTTTGAAATTGGCTGGTTCACCGCGGTGACGCTGATCATCACCTTCTGCATGATCGATATGTTCGACACCATCGGCACTCTCGTGGGCACCGCGTCCCGGGCCGGCATGACCGACAAGGACGGCAATATGCCCAAGATGAAGGAGGCCCTTACCGCCGACGCCGTGGGTACCATCGCCGGCGCCTGCTGCGGCACCTCCACCGTGACCACCTTCGTGGAGTCCGCCTCCGGCGTGGAGGCCGGTGGCCGCACGGGTCTGACTTCCCTGACGGCTGCGTTTATGTTCCTGGTGTGCCTGTTCATCTCCCCGGTGGTGGCTATCATCCCCGCCGCGGCGACCTCCAGCGCACTGATCTATGTGGGCATTCTGATGCTCCAGGGCCTGAAGAACATCGACTTTGACGACATCGACCAGATCGTGCCGGTGTTCATCATGCTGCTGGCTATCCCCATCTCCGGGTCCATCGGCCACGGCATCGGCCTGGCGATGATCTCCCACATGGTCATCAAGGTCTTCTCCGGCCGGGCCAAGGAGGTCTCCGCGCTGACCTATGTGATCGCGGCGCTGTTCATCGTGAAGTTCTTCGCCGTGGTGTGAGAAAAGTTTATAGGATATGAAAACTGAGACCATCCCACCCGGGATGGTCTCGTTTTTTACACAGTATATCTATATAAATTAGATACATTCTTAATTTTTAATACTGAAAACAGCTGCCGCCGACGAATTCCCTTACGATGGAGTTCAAGGGGACATAGGGGGTGTGCAGAGGAGGGACGCTCTCTACGGCCTTCATCAGGTCCGTGAGGCCGTACTGGCTGATGAACTCCGGGGTCAGCTCCTCCCGGAAGCGGGGGATCTCCTCCAGGTACTTGGCCAGGATGCAGGGCTCGTAGTCGTGGAAGGTGTCGATGTGGATGGCGGCGTTGTGCTTGTGGGGCTGGATATAGTTCACCTCGCCCCGGTCCACGCTCTGGGCCTTGCGGACGGTGTCCTGCAGGGAGTGGCCCCGGGTCTTATAGTCCCGGATCATGCGGCGGACCACCCGCAGCTGCTCGGGCCGGACGATCTTGTCGTCGTTGGTGATGATGCGGGTGCGGGGGGCCACATAGATGCCGTTGGCCTCGCTGCGCAGCTGGTCAAAGATCAAGGGGTTGAGCATGTGGATGCCCTCGGCGATGATGATAGCGTCCTTGTCGCCCTGCATCTTGCGCCAGCCGCCGGTGTTGCCGGTGACGAAGTCGTACCAGGGCACCTCCACCTCCTGGCCGTCGGCCAGACGGTGGATGCAGTCCACCAGGAGCTGGCGGTTGACGCAGTAGGGGCTCTCCCAGTCGCTGGCCTCCGGGGGGCGCTGGTCCAGGGGCAGGAAGAAATTGTCCATGCTCAGCATGCAGACCTTCACGCCCAGGTTCTCCAGGTATTGCTGTAGGCGCATGGCCGTGGTGGTCTTGCCGGAGCCGGAGGGGCCGGTGAGGGCCACGATGGGCTTTTTGGTCTTGCCCGCCAGGATGGTGGCGGCGGCGGAGCTGATCTTATCGTGAAAGACCTCCTCGCAGCGGAGGACGAACTGCTCCTCGTTGCGCATGGCCAGGTTGATATTTTCTAAGTCGATGACGCGCATAAAACAGAAACTCCTTTCAAAAGCTGGCGAAAAAACTTCAATATAAAATTTATTATAGCAGAAAGCAGGTCCGGGTGCAAGTTTGGCCTGGGCGGGGGGCGAATTATGGATGAAAACGATAGAATAGGAAATTCTATGCAGTAAATCTATTTTACATTCCGGGGATTTGTGCTATTCTAAATAGAGAATAAGGGGGTGCCCTATGGGAAACGAAAAATTATTTTGCAAGGGCGGCGGCTGCACGGCTAAGCTGGGTGCCGGGGTTTTGAGCCGGGTGCTGGAAAGGCTTCCGAAGTTTGACAGGGACCCGGCGCTGCTCATCGGCTACGACAGCAAGGACGACGCCGCCGTGTACAAGCTCACGGACGAGGTGGCGGTGGTGCAGACCCTGGACTTTTTCCCGCCTATGGTGGACGACCCCTACACCTTCGGTCAGATCGCGGCCACCAACGCTCTCAGCGATGTGTGGGCCATGGGCGGCGAAGTGAAAACGGCGCTGAACATCGTGTGCTTCCCGGAGAAGTCGGACCTGAACATTTTGGGCGAGATGATGCGCGGCGGCGCGGAAAAGGTGGCCGAGGCCGGGGGCGTTCTGGCCGGGGGCCACTCCATTGCGGACAGCGGCGTGAAATACGGATTGTCTGTGATGGGCGTCATCCACCCGGACCGCATTTACGCCAACAACACCCCCCAAAAGGGCGACAAGCTGGTGCTGACCAAGCGCCTGGGCGTGGGCATCCTCTGCACCGCGAACCGGGTGGGGGAGGCCAGCCGGGAAGCCATGGAGGCCGCCATTGGCTCTATGACCACACTCAATAAGTATGCCGCCGAATGCTGCCGGGCATACGACATCCACGCCTGCACGGATGTGACGGGGTTCAGCTTCCTGGGACACCTGCACGAGATGCTGGACGGGCAGCATAGCTGCCGGGTGGATGCCGGGGCGGTGCCCATTTTCTCCGAGGCCCTGCGCCACGCGGATGAATTTCTGCTGACGGCGGCGGGCCAGCGGAACCGCAACCACACCGGCCCCTTCGTGCGGTTTGAAAATGTGTCCTTCGCCATGGAGGAGGTGCTCTTTGACCCCCAGACCTCCGGCGGACTGCTGGTGGCCCTGCCGGGCGACCAGGCGGCGGCTCTGGTGGAGGACCTGCGCCGGGGCGGCGCGCCGGCGGCCATCGTGGGCCAAGTGACCGACAGTGAGGACATTGAAATTCGCGTTATTGGATAAAAATAATTACAGTAGGAGGATAAAATTATGCTGAAAGTGAACGCAATGGGCGACACCTGCCCCATCCCTGTGGTAAAGACCAAGGACGCCATTCGCCAGCTGGGCGCAGAGGGCGGCGTGGTGGAGACTTTGGTTGACAACGAGATCGCCGTGCAGAACCTGACCAAGATGGCAAACCAGAAGGGCTACGGCGTGGTGAGCCAAAAGCTGGGCGAGAACGAGTACCGGGTGACCATGACCGTGGGCGCCGGGGACGACCTGCCGGAAGAGAACGAGGAGACCGTGTGCATCGTCCCCGCCGGGCAGAAGAACACCGTTGTGGTGGTGGGTGCCGACCACATGGGCGAGGGCGAAGGCGAACTGGGCAAGAACCTGCTGAAGGCCTTTCTCTACGCCCTGAGCCAGCAGGAGACCCTGCCGAAAACCATCCTGTTCTATAACAGCGGCGCGTTCCTCACCTGCGAGGGGTCTTTGTCCCTGGAGGACCTGAAAAGCATGGCGGACCGGGGCGTGGACATCCTCACCTGCGGCACCTGCCTGAATTTCTACGGCCTTACCGAGAAGCTGGCCGTGGGCGGCGTGACCAATATGTACGACATCGTGGAAAAGCAGATGGCCGCAGACCTCATCGTGAAGCCTTGATATGCTGCAAAAGAACCTGTGCCTGGTGGTGACCTTTGATGCCACGGCGGCGGCTATGGCGGCGGAAAAATACTGCCTGGAACGGGGCATCCCCGGGCGGCTGATCCCGGTGCCCCGGGAAATTACCGCCGGCTGCGGCCTTGCCTGGAAAGCGGAAGTGGACCAGGAGGAGGCCGTCACCCGGGCCCTCCAAGAGGCGGACATCGCGTACAGCGGGGTGCATCGGGTCGTAATTTGAGAAAAAAGTCCCGGATCGGCGGCGGTCCGGGACTTTTTGCGGGGAAAAGGTGTGAATTCATGCTTTACAGCGGGGGCGGATTCGGCTATAATAGAAAGGCTAAGGAATTTTTGAGAAGGAGATACTGACCATGGCTGTCATTGAATACGATGCTTACAAGCAAAAGCTGCTGGCCCTGGAGCCTACGCTGAAGGAGCTGGAGCAGGCGCTGAACATCGAGTCCGCCCGGAAGGAGCTTTCCGAATTGCAGATCGAGACGGAGCAGGAGGGGTTTTGGAACGATGTAGAGCGCAGCCAGCGTATCGCGCAGAAGATCAAGCGCCTGGAGAATAAGATCAAGAAGTACGACCACCTGGTCTCCGACTGGGAGGACACTCTGACCCTGTGCGAGATGGCCCAGGAGGAGGACGACGCCAGCCAGCTGGACGAGGTGGCCTCCGGCTATGAGACCCTGGAAAAGGAGGTCAGCGACCGCCGTCTGGCGGCCCTGCTCACCGGGGAATACGACGCCAACAACGCCATCCTCACCTTCCACGCCGGGGCCGGTGGTACCGAGGCCCAGGACTGGACGGAGATGCTCTACCGTATGTACACCCGCTGGGCCGAGCGCCACGGGTTCACCTATCAGCTCCTGGACTACGAGGACGGCGACGAGGCGGGCATCAAGTCCGCGTCCATCCTTATCGAGGGGGACAACGCCTACGGCTACCTCAAGAGCGAAAACGGTGTACACCGACTGGTGCGTGTGAGCCCCTTTGACGCCAACGCCCGGCGGCAGACCAGCTTCTCGGCCCTGGAGGTCATGCCGGAGATCGAGGACGACGGCGAAATTGAGATCCGTCCCGAGGAGATCGAAATGCAGGTGTTCCGCTCCAGCGGCGCCGGTGGCCAGCACATCAACAAG
Source organism: Bacteroidaceae bacterium (assembly GCA_963634265.1). Taxonomy (GTDB): domain Bacteria; phylum Bacillota; class Clostridia; order Oscillospirales; family Oscillospiraceae; genus Vescimonas. Next base: position 18,827 of record CAVHCH010000093.1, read on the forward strand.
ACCTCCTCGGCGGTGCGCCTGATCCACATCCCCACGGGGGTGGTGGTGTCCTGCCAGACCGAGCGAAGCCAGTTCCAAAACCGGGACAACTGCATGAAGATGCTCCGGGCCAAGCTGGCGGAGATGAAGGCCCAGCAGCACGCGGAGAAGATCTCCGACATCAAGGGCGTGCAGATGAAAATCGAGTGGGGCAGCCAGATCCGCTCCTATGTGTTCATGCCCTACACCCTGGTGAAGGACACCCGCACGGGCTTCGAGACGGGCAACATCCAGAATGTGATGGACGGCGACATCGACGGCTTCATCAACGCCTACCTCACCGCCTCAGCCAACGGGACGCTGAAAAAGTAAATTGTGCGAGAGCCGCTCTGATGGGGCGGCTTTTGCTTTGCCTGTTGGCCGGGTAGGGGCAACGGGGCGGGCAACATGGGGCAGAATTTCCCCACAGGCAAGAGGAGCTTTTGCCGGAAAGGGGGGAGAGGAAATGATCGAGACGGTATTGGCGGCCATCATCACCGGGGCGGCCACCCTGGCGGGGGTGCTGCTCTCCAACAGCCGACACGCCCGGGAGATGGAGAGCCGCCTGGAGCGGGCCCAGGCCGTGACGGACACGAAGCTGGAGGCGCTGACCAGGGAAGTGCGGATGCAAAATGACCTGGCCCGGCGGGTGCCGGTGCTGGAGGAGCAGATACACAGCGTGAGCCACAGGCTGAAGGATGTGGAGCGGCTGCGGAGCTGAAAAATGCGGGGACGGAGGCCGACATTGTAGGGCGGGGTGACCACACCCCGCCGTTTTGGCGTGTTACAAGAGGTGCCGGGGCCGACCCCTCAGTCAGCCTGACGGCTGACAGCTCCCCTTACACAGGGGAGCCAACAAAAAAGCCTCCCCTGTGTAAGGGGAGGTGGCGCGAAGCGCCGGAAGGGTTGTCCCGCAGGGGGTTACGGATTGCCACAGCCAGTGTGCGCACTGGCTTCGCAATGACACATTACAAGAAATGCGGTGGCGGTCGGGGGCGGGCCGATGTGGGCATCGGCCCCTACGGAATGATTTGTAGGGGCGGACGACCCTGTCCACCCGGCGCGATGGGTGCTTGCGGTGCGTAGGGGCGGGGCTCTGCCCCGCCCGTACGGATGGACTGCGGGGACATTCGGACAGCAAAAGGGACGGGCCAATGGCTCGTCCCTTTCCCTTTTTTAATTCTTACGCGTGCTTACGGCGGCGGAGGGTGTCGAACACGAAGAGGATCACCGCCAGCCAGACAAAGGCGAAGGTGACGGCGTTGGCCTTGGTAAAGGGCTCGCCGTAGACGAACACGCCCAGCAGCAGCTGCAAGGTGGGGTTCACATACATGAGGATGCCCGAGGCGGTGATGCTGGTCTGCTTAATGCCGCTGGCAAAGAGCATCAGGGGCACCGAGGTCACCGCGCCGCTGAGGACCAGCAGGGCAATTTCCGCCCCGGTCAGGGAGGCGAAGGTGGTCAGCCCCGAAAGCTGCGCGTAGAGGATAAATACCAGGGCCAGGGGCAGCACCGACAGGGTCTCCATGCAGATGGAGACCTCGCTCTGGGCCCGGATGCCCTTTTTCAGCGCCCCGTACAGGGCAAAGCTCAACCCGATGATGATAGCCAAATACGGCACATTGCCGTACAGCACCACGGAATACATGACCCCGATAAAGGCAAGGGCCGAGGACACCCACTGCACGGCGGTGAGCCGCTCCCGGAAGATCAGTGCGCCGATCAAAATGGAGAACAGCGGGTTCATGTAGTAGGCCAGGCTGGCCTCCAGGATGCGCCCGGTGGCTACGGTGAGGATATAGACGCCCCAGTTTACGGAGATCAGCAGGCCGCAGCAGAGATACAGCCGACGCTGTTTTTTATCCCGCAGGATGGCCCGGACGGCGGGCCCGTCCTTTTTTATGAGGATCACGGCATAGCAGAACAGGCAGGAGAACACCACCCGCTGGGCCAGCACATAGGCCGAGTTGACCCCGGCCAGCAGCTTCCAGAAAACCGGCAGCAGGCCCCAAAGGATGTAGCAGCCTAAAACTTGTAAGGTGGAACGGTTCATGGGCAATACTCACTTTTGAAAGGATTTTTCGCCCTCACAGGACCATCACCAGGGTGCCTGCGGCGATGAGGACGCAGCCGATGAGGGACTTGGGGGTGAATTTCTCGTGCAGGAACACAAACGCCAGCACCAGGGTGATGACCACGCTCAACTTGTCGATGGGCACCACCTTGGACGCCTCGCCCAGCTGCAAGGCCCGGTAGTAGCACAGCCAGGAGGCGCCGGTAGCCAGGCCCGAGAGAATGAGAAAAAGCCAGCTCTTCCGGCTGATCTCCGTGATGCCCCCCTGGGCGCTGGTGAGGAACACCATGCCCCAGGCCATGAGCACCACCACCACGGTGCGGATGGCCGTCGCCAGGTTGGAGTTCACGCCGTCAATGCCGATCTTAGCCAAAATAGAGGTGAGCGCCGCAAACACGGCGGACAGCAATGCAAAAACAAACCACATAAAAATCACCTTTTTGATAGAATCGGGGCGGTTTATGCTGCCTCGAGGGCAGTATAGCACAGTCGATTGTCATTTTCCACCCCCAATGGGCAAGTTTCTTCACAAAAAATTTACCCGGCAGGACCGCGTG
>CAVHCH010000094.1:0-2205 GCA_963634265.1 Bacteroidaceae bacterium
AGGTCGGCGCATTCGCCAACCGGGACAACGCGGAGAAGATGCTCCAGCGCCTGAAAGACGCGGGCTTTGACGGCTTCATCCGGGAGAGCTGAACCAACCCCCTGGAGGGCGCAGGCTACGACTACGATGCCGTGCGGCAGCGCGTGAACGAGTTGCTTTCGTAAGTAACAATCAAAAAAAATAGCCACACCCTTGGAGGATGTGGCTATTTTAATTCCGATTAAGGTGAGTTAGGTGAGTAATCGGGCTAAAATCCCTATAACTTCTCCTTAGTACGCGCGTATAAGAGGGAGTTTATAGGAAAAACGCCCGATTACTCACCTTTATCACCTAAATACAAAATAAGATACTCCCTGTCAACTAAGACAAGGAGTGTCTTTTGGTTTGGACGAAGACCGTACCCCACACAATGCAGGGTTCGGATATGCGTCCAATGGTGGAGGCGAGGGGAGTCGAACCCCTGTCCGAAAGCGCTTTAACAGGACCTTCTCCGGGCGCAGTTATGTTTCAGCATTCCCTCCTCGCGCAGGCACATAACAGACTGCGTGATTCAGTAGAGTCATGATGCGTGGGCGGGGCAACTCTTACCCGCCGCACGGACGCCACATAAACGACGCCTTCCCCGGCCTGTGGCCTCTCCGGTTCAGACGGTCACAGCTTAAGCTGCGACGGCAACAGTATTAGTGTTGTCAGTTATTATTTAATTGCCCGTTTTATGGTGGCCAGGCGCCACCGCCCGCTTATCCTGCCTCCACACCCCCGTCGAAACCGGTACGCCCCCATGTCTCATTGCCGAAAATCCCTATGGGATTTTCCGGCAGAGGGGTTGCAGGCTGCTGCGCGCATAATTTTTGCGCCATGCGCAAAAATTCCACACTGGCAGCCTGAGAGGTGTTTTTCCCCACGCGCATGTCGCGGTGAAAAACGATTTGAATTTTTTGCCGCCTGCGGGCGGCAAACTCTGCGAGGCTTTTCGTCTTGCAGAGCTATATCATCCCCCGCGTGCCGGAAAAGCTCCCGACACGCAGGCAGAATACGAATTTTTTACCGCCCGTAGGGATCCGGCAGCTTCTCCGGCTCCGGGTAGTCCACGCCCTTGGTGTCCACCGTGACGGAGGCCATCACCTGTGGCTTCTTGGGCTTGTTGGTCATCATGTTCCGGGGGGCCGAGGCGATGGCATCCACCACCTCCATGCCATCAATGACCATGCCGAAGGCGGCGTATTCCCCGTCCAGATGGGGGCTGTCCTTGTGCATGATGAAGAACTGGCTCCCGGCGGAGTTAGGTGCCTGGGCCCGGGCCATACTCAAAACGCCTCTGGAGTGGCGCAGGTCGTTGTTAAAGCCGTTGGACTTGAACTCGCCCTTGATGCAGTAGCCGGGGCCGCCCATGCCGGTGCCGTCGGGGCACCCGCCCTGGATCATAAACCCGTAAATGCAGCGGTGGAAAATGAGCCCGTTATAAAATCCCTTTTTAATGAGGGAAATAAAGTTATACACGCTCTGGGGGGCCACCTCGGGGTACAGCTCCGCCACGATCCTGCCGCCGTCTTCCATGGTAATGGTCACAATAGGATTGTTTTCCATATTCTGTCTCCTTTATCTGTTTTTCTCGCGCATGGCCCGCTCCATCTCGCGCTTGGCATCCCGCTTGGCCACACTCTCGCGCTTGTCGTAGGTCTTTTTGCCCTTGCACAGGCCCAGCTCAATTTTCACCCGGCTGTCCTTAAAATAAACCGACAGCGGGATCAGCGCATAGCCCTGCTGCTTTTGCAGGTCGTGCAGCTTGCGGATCTCCCGCTTGTGCAGCAGCAGCCGCTTGGGCCGGTCCGGGTCCTTGTTGAAGATGTTGCCCTTGTCGTAGGGGGAAATATGCACCCCGTAGGCAAACACCTCCCCGTCCTTGGCCTGGCAGTAGGAGTCCTTCAGATTCAGCGTGCCGGCCCGGATGCTCTTGACCTCCGTGCCGAACAGCTCCACCCCGGCCTCGTACCGGTCCTCCACGAAATAGTCATGGAACGCCTTGCGATTCTGGGCCGCGATCTTGATGCCTTTTTTCTCCATGGAGGACCTCCTTTCCTCAGATGTAGTAGTATACCACATTTTTCCCCCCAATGCAAGAGCACAGTCGGTCGTCTTTCGCCGGAAATTGTAGGACTACAATACATATTGGACAAGAGAAAAAAGATATGAGGAATAGGGTCT
>CAVHCH010000095.1:0-6604 GCA_963634265.1 Bacteroidaceae bacterium
GTTCTGCACCTGCTCGCGGATCTTCTCCACCTCGGCCTTCATGTTCACCACATCCCGTGCGATGGTCAGGTCGTTGCACTTAGAGCCGATGGTGTTGCACTCCCGGTTCACCTCCTGGATGAGGAAGTCCAGCTTCCGTCCCACAGGCTCGTCCCCGGCCAGCATGGTCCGCAGCTGGGACAGGTGACTGCGCAGGCGCACGGTCTCCTCGTCCACGGCGATCTTGTCGGCAAAAATGGCAGCCTCGGTCAAAATGCGGCCCTCGTCGATGGTGGTGGACTGCAATACCTCCCGCATCTTCGCCTCCAGCCTGGCCCTGTACTCGCTGACGGTCTGGGGCGAGCGCTCCTCCACCTTGGCCACGACGCCCTCGATGGTGTCGGCCCGACCCGCGATGTCATTATACAGCTTCTCGCCCTCCACGGCCCGCATCTGCTTGTGGGCAGCCAGGGCCTCCTCCAGCACGGCGCAGATGTCGGCGGAGATCATTTCCAGATCCTCCTCCGCCTTGGTCACCGCCAGCACATCGGGAAAACGCGCCAGGGTAGCCGCGCTGAGCTCGTCCTCCAGGGAGAACATCTCCCCCAGCCGGGTCAGAGCCTCATAGTAGCTCCGTGCCAGGGGCTCATTCACCTGCACCACCGTCTGGTCGGCGGCCACCGCGTCCACGGTGACGAACACATCCACTTTTCCCCGGGAGATGGACTTCTGCACCAGGGCCTTCATGGCGTCCTCGGCGAAAATATAGGCCCGGGGCATCTTCACGGTGCAGTCCAGATAGCGGTTGTTCACCGACCGCACCTCCACGGTGATGTTTCTTCCATTGCGCTCCTGCCGGGCGCGTCCATAGCCGGTCATGCTTTTGACCATATTCTTTTCCTCCTCTATCTCGTCAGCAGAAGAACACTCTTCCGCCGCCGCACAAACAGTTGGCGCAGATCAGCGCGCCGCAGATCTTGGTGCATTCGTCGCTTCTGAAGGTGCCGGTGGTGCGATTGGAGTAGCCCTGGGGGCGGTAAGTGCTGCCCCGGCCCTCCATGATGTCCAGCGCCCGGCGGTATTCCGGGTTGTCCGGGGCCATCTGCACCGCCGTCTCGTAGTAGCGCTTGGCCTGGTCCATCCAGCCCTTGCGGTAGCAGATAACGCCCTTGAGGAAGTTCCACTCGGCATTGTGGTCGCTCATGGCGTTGAGCAGCTCCTCCGCCAGGTTCAGATTCCCCTGCTGGATGCTCATGCGCACCCGCAGGAAGGCCGCGTCGCCTGTGTAAGCGCCGTAGGGATTGCCATACGGATTTCCGTAAGGATTCCCATACCCGCCGCCTCCGTAAGCGCCGCCGTAGCCGGCCCCGCCGGACCCGCCGTTCTTGCGCATGGTCTGCACCTGCTCGTAGGCCTCGTTGATCTCCTTCATCTTCTCCTGGGCCACATCGGCCAGGGGCGAATCGTGGTAGTTGTCGGGGTGATATTTCCGAGCCAGATTGCGGTAGGCTTTTTTAACTTCCTCGTCTGTGGCGGTACTGGGTACGCCCAGCACCTCATAGGGGTCACGCATCATCGGGTCCTGCCTTTCCTTTGGCGTTCTCTGTCTTTCTTGTCTGCTTGCGGTAAGTTCCGTTCAGCACAGCGCTGCCCACCGCATACAGCCCCTCGTATAAAACGCTTTCTATAATGCCCGTCCAGCATCCGAAGTCCGCCAGCTCAAAGGCGGCGGCCATAGCGCGGATGGAGGCGTCCAATGTGGAAGCAATGCGCTGCTTGTCCTGCTCCGATAGCTGCCCGTTCTCCGTCTCATAGCGCAGCAGCAGTGGATTGTAGCTTCCGCTTTTGCTGTCCTCCCTCACATCGTCCAGGGCGTCCACCAGGTAGATCCAGCGCCCCAGATGGTACAGCAGCTCCTCCAGCACCCGCCGCCTCTCGGCGCGGCGCTCCAGAGCCGCCAGATCCCGCAGCAGCAGGGCAAAGGCGTCCGCCGCCTGGTCGGGAATGGGGCATTTTTCGCTTTCCAGTTTTGATAAATATTGCAGTCTCTCCCGGATCTGCCTGTCCAAATTCGGGCAGAAGCGGCGGGCTTTCTTGTAAGCCGGGCGCAGAAACAGGCCGGCAAGCCTATATTTCATTCCCCGGAAAAATCCGTGGTCCTCCACGCCGTCTCGCAGCTGCCACCAGGTGAGCAGCACGCTCACATCCGCCGCCGCGTCCAGGGCCGCCGTCTCCTCACAGAAGCACCGCCTGCGCATCGGGTGGACCAGGCACCGCTTCTCGCCGCACCGGGGTGCGTCCCCCTCCGACAGAAGCATCGCCAAAAATACCAGATCGTAGTTTAGGATCATCCTCGCCGCCGCACCGTAGCGCCGGCCCAGGGTGTGGCACAGTCCGCAGTAGCAGGCCCTGTACCGCGCCGCTTCCTCCTCCGTCAGTTTATCCGGGGAGATGTGAACATATCCAAACATCAGAACAGGCGCACAACGGTATAGGTCAGTATCTCGTGGCGCTTGGCATAGCGGTCATAGAAAATGCTGGGGACAAAAGCCACAACAGCGGCGGCAATGGCGATGACATACCGGGTCGATTCCGCCAGGCCCTCCGACAGGAAGTACCCCAGCAAAAAGGCGATCACCGGCAGCAAATACACCAGCGCCACCACGCCCAGCAGCTTCTTCGTCTCGCTCTGGACCACCACCTTGTCCCCGGGCTTCACGCCCACCGGGTCGCTGGCCCGGGCATGGATGGCCGCCCCGGTCATGCCGCACCCGGCGCACTCCTCGCAGTCGTGCCCGCAGGCGGATTTCCTGGGCACGGAAATTTCCACGAAGCCCGGCTCCAGATTCTTTTCCACTGTTGCGATCTGTGTCATGTTCTGTTCCTTTCGCTAAGTCTCAGCTGCGCTGCTCTCCAGCCGCACATTCACTTGGTAGTTGCCCTTGGCGCTGACATTGTCATAGCCGTTTACGATGATCTTCACCGGCAGGGTGTATTCGCCCTCGGCGGTGAGATTGGAGAAGTCGATGACCGCAATGACATTTTCCTCCGTCACCGCCTCGATCTCCGCCGCCAGGCCCCGGAGCGTCACCTGAATGCTCTCGGTGGTACACGCGCCCGTAAAGCCCTCGGCCACCCGCTCCACCTGGAAGCGGCTGACGGTGATGGTCCGCTCCGTCACGCCGGTGACGGTAAAGGTGACGGTAGCGCTGCGGTTATCGCCCACGATCTCCGTGTTCTCCGGCGCCAAAATATCATAATACAGCGTCTGGGACTCCGAAATATCCTGCAAATACACCGTGTCCAGGGCGATGCTCTGGATGGTGTCCAGCACTTCCTTCTCCCCCGCCAGCGTCACCGACAAGGGATCAATGGTGTAGCGCACCTGCTCCCGGGTAGACCCGGCGGACTCCCGCACGACCAGCTCCAGGGGCACCTCCTTGGTGGTCTTGATGGGCACCCGCACCTGCACCAGCTTCGTCGTGGGCCGGATAGCGGCGTTGTCCACCTCAATGTCGTTGTAGTCGTACAGCGTAAAGCCCAAAGCATTTTCATAGGACTTGTCGCTGCCGGACACATCCACGGTGATCTTTGCATAGCTGATGTTCACCAGGTCGTCCCGCTGGCCGTGGAGCAAAATTTCGTCCATATCCAAAATCGGCTCCTCGGCGTAGAAATCTTTCTTCGGCGTGCCGGTGACTTCGCACACCAGCGGCACCTCCGTGGAGTACAGTTCCCCAACCGTCACCGTCACCCGATACGCGCTGGCCCAGTCCACGGAGATGGAGTTTTTCGCCACCCCGTCGGGATAGACCACCTGGTAGGTCAGGCTTTGAGAGCCCACCTCCGTGATGGTGCTGGTGTCCACCACAATGCGGATGTCGTCCTTGTCGATCTGCCAAAGCTGGCGGCGGGGCCCCTTGAGGGTCAGGTCAATGGTGGTGTCGTAGCCCGACAGCAGCATCAGTCCCTTGTCGGCCAAGGTCGTGCTCTCCCCGGCGAATTCCACGGGGATGTTCTTCACCTTCATAGGCACACTGGGCTGGCGCACCGTGTCCACATACAGCCAAATGGCGATGGCGGCCACAATGGATGCCGCAATGCGCAGCGCTTTGCGTCTCTTACTCATCCTCGTCGCCTCCCTTCCGCTGACGGATCCGCTGCAAGAGCCAGGGCGGGTCTTTTCGTTCCGCCGTCTCCTGCTCCGGGGCAGGCATCAGCTCGTTTTTCAGCAGCTTTTCCAGGGTCTCGGGCATCAGGTGCCGCTTGAGCATTCCGCCGATGGCTACGGAAATGGAGCCCGTCTCCTCGGAAACGATCACCACCACCGCGTCGGAGTTTTCACTCATGCCGATACCGGCCCGGTGCCGCATACCCAGATCCCGGCTCAGATTCACATTTTTCGACAGCGGCAGCATGCACCCCGCCGCCAAGATCCGCCCGTTGCGTACGATGACCGCGCCGTCGTGCATAGGCGCCTTCACGAAGAAAATATTCTTCAGCAGCTCGCTGGACACCTCCGCGTCCAGCACCGTGCCGCTTCTGACCATATCGTTGAGCACCAGGCTCCGCTCAAACACGATGAGCACGCCCGTGCGGGAGCGGGACATCTCCGTGCAGGCCACCACAGTCTGGTCGATGGCCTTTTCCAGCTCGGTGCTCTTCTGCTCCGGGGTCAGGAAGCGCAGGAGCTTGATATTCTTGCTGCCCAGCTGCTCCAGGCCTCTGCGCAGCTCCGGCTGAAACACCACAAACAGGGCCAAAACGCCCCACTCCACTACATAGCTGAGGATGTAGTTGATGCCCCGCAGATTCAGCAGGGACGACAGCCACAGCGCCAGGATGAAAATGATGATCCCCTTGAGGATATTCTCGGCGCGGGTGCTGCGCACCAGGCTCAGCAGCTTGAAAATGGCAAAGGACATGATGGCAATATCCAGCACATCCGTCACCCGGACCAGCGTCAGATACCGCCATATATTTTCCAGCACAGAAATGATAGAATCCACGGTCTGCTCCTTTCCTGTACAATAGAATTCCATAGGTAATACTTATTATATAAGAATCCCAGGAAAAAAGCAATAAAAACAATCTAATTTTCTTTGTATTCTCAGAAAAAATCCACCCGAAAAACCCATTCCCGCCGGAAAATTTTTATTTCGTCCCCTTTCCCCGCAGGATACCCGAAAGCGCCCACAGGAATGTGTCGATGTGCTGCTCCGTGTTGAAAACCGACGGGCTCAGGCGCACCGTCCCCGTCTCCAGGGTACCCACGGTGCGGTGGGCCAGGGGCGCACAGTGCAGCCCCGCCCGCACGGCGATCTGCCTCCGGGCCAGCTCCTCGCCGATCTGCTCGCTGTCCATTCCCCTCACCCGGAACGACAGCACCCCCGTCTGCTCCCGCCCTGCCGGGTCTGCAAATACCTCCACTCCCGGCAGCGCCATAAGTCCCCGGGCCGCCCGCCGGGTCAGCCGCATCTCCCGCTCCGCGATGTTCTCCGGCCCCACCCGATTTACGAACCGCAGTCCCTCCAAAAGCCCCGCGATGCCCGGCATATTGTGGGTCCCCGCCTCCAGCCGGTCCGGCAGATCCGGGGGCATGGTCTGCATTCTCGACGCGCTCCCCGTGCCGCCGAAAAGCAAAGGCCGCGCCTCCCCGCCGCACAGCAGCAGCCCCATCCCCTGGGGCCCGTAAAGTCCCTTGTGCCCCGGCATAGCCACGAAGGCCGCCCCCCAGTCCGCGAGCGTCACCGGCAATATCCCCGCCGACTGGGACGCGTCCACAATAAGCGGCGTCTTGTATTTTCTGCATAGGGCCGCGATGCCCTCCACCGGCTGCACGCACCCGAACACATTGGACACATGGTTGCACACCACCGCGTCCACGCCCCGCCGCAGGGCCCCGTGAAAACCCTCCAGCATTTTCTCCGGCTGAAACGGCGGCGCGTCCACCACCACTATCTCCACCCCCGGAATGCTGTGCAGCACCCGCGTCACGGCGTTGTGCTCATACCCACTGATGGCCACCCGCCCCCCGGGCCGCACCAGGCTGCGTATGGCGATGTTCAGCCCGTGGGTGGCGTTGGAGGTAAAGACCACCCGCTCCGGCTCCGGCACATGAAACAGCGCCGCCGCGGCTTCCCGGCAGGCAAAGGCCGTCCGCTCCGCCCGCTGGGAGGCCGGGTAGTCCCCCCGTCCCGGGGACGACATGGCCCCCACCGCCTGGGCCATGGCTCGGGCCACCTCCGGGGGCTTTTCCAGGGTGGTGGCTCCGCTGTCCAGATAGATCATACCCTCACCTCACGGTAGCCGTCCCCGGTTTTTTCGTGGACCGAAAGGGGCGTCAGCCCGCCCCGGTGCAGGCAGTCCATCGCCTGCCACAGCTTCTCGCGCCTTATCTTCACCGCATAGCTGCATCCGTACTCCGTCAGTCCCACGGGAGCCCGGAATATTTTTGCCCAAATGCCGCAGTTTTCCAGCAGACGCATCATCCGCTGCGCCTGGGTGACGGAACGGGCTATGATGATCACATATTCCATGGTGCCATTCCTCCTCATGCCTCAGTTTATGTGCCTTGCAGGCGGCGTGACACCCAAGAAAGCGCAAAAGATCCGGCACCCAAATA
>CAVHCH010000096.1:0-9562 GCA_963634265.1 Bacteroidaceae bacterium
CTGCCCCTGACCATCGGCGGCGGCATCGGCCAGAGCCGCCTGTGCATGCTGATGATCGGCACCTGCCACATCGGCGAGGTCCAGGCCAGCCAGTGGGACAAGGAGACCGTAGACGCCTGCCAAAAGGCCGGAGTTCTGCTGCTGTAATGATCGCATAACCACCATAATATGTTAAAAAATATGTGGGACGATGTAATCATCGTCCCACATATTTTTTTCATAGGGGCCGCGTCTCCGACGGCCCGTCTACCCTGCTTCCTGTAACCCATCGTAGGGGCCGATACCCACATCGGCCCGCTCCCACCACACCGCCAAAAATGCGTCAGTAGGGGCCGGCGTCCCCGACGGCCCGCTCCCTACTTCTTGTAAACCATCGTAGGGGCCGATGCCCACATCGGCCCGCCCCCCTCCGTACCTCCAAAAATGCGTCCGTAGGGGCGGGGTTCTACCCCGCCCGCCTTATCTCCTACAATCTTCCTTGCAACCGCGTAGGGCGGGCTGACCACAGCCCGCCGCCCGATACGCACCGCACCATCGCGGCGGCGTGAGGGCACGCCGCCCTACGCAAGCATTCTCACATTTCCGTAGGGCGGGACCCATGTGTCCCGCCGCCCCCACCGCACCTCTTGTAAAACCTGTGTCATTGCGAAGCCAGTGCGCACACTGGCTGTGGCAATCCGTAACCCCCGTCCCCTAACATAGGCTCCCCTGCGTAAGAAGAGCTGGCGCGAAGCGCCTGAGGGGTCGCCGTCCCCTTATAAAATCACCGGTATCTCCCGGTCTATCCCCATCTCCTCCGGCGTAACATGACAGCAAAAGGCCCGCACCTGCACCCCGGCCTCCGCCGCCTGCCGCAGGGCTTGACCAAAGGCCGGGTGCGTCCCGTCGTTGGGCGCAAAGTCCAGCACATTTTCCATCTGTACCACGAAAAACGCCGTGGCCCGGTGCCCCTGCTCCACGGCCCGCATCAGCGTGTGCAGGTGCCGCACGCCCCGCTCCGTGGGCGCGTCGGGAAAGTATACATGGCCGCCGTTCTCCAGGGTCACGCCCTTCGCCTCCACATAGTGCAGACCTTTTTCCGTCTCCAGCAGAAAATCCAGTCGGCTGTCCTCGAAGAATACCTCCGGCTGCACCCGCAGAACGCCCTCCTCCAGGTTTTCCGCCCACTCGCCAAAGACCCGGTTAGGGGCCTGGGCGTCCATATTCACCAGCCTGTCCCCTTTCTGCACGGCGATCAGGTCCCAGGCCGTTTTCCGCTTGGGATTTGTCCCCTTTTCCAGCCACACCTGCACCCCGGGCTGCAAAAGCTCCCGGCACCGCCCGGTGTTTTTCACATGGCACACCACCTCCTGCCCCTGCAAAAGCACATGGGCAATGAACCGATTGGGCCGGGCCAAAAACACCCCCGGCTGTACTTCCCCGTATCGCATTACGAAAAAATCCTCCGTATTATTTGTATCGCGTGGAGCCATGATAACATAAGATTCCTAAAAAGAAAAGTCTTTGTTAAACTTCCAGCAATATCTAAAAATTTTTTAGCTATTCTGTCGAATTTTTAGTTTCTTTCTTCACAGCTATTGAACTTGCACAAAAACTTTGCTACAATGGTCTCAAATTTCGATGTAGGAGGAAAATGCCCATGGAATATTCCAGTCTTTTCGTCTGCCTGATGGGATTGGGAACGGTGTTTGTAGGTCTGGTCTGCATCATCCTGCTGGTATCGCTGATGAGCTATGTCTGCCGCAGATCCGACGCGAAGTCCGCTGCCCCCGCTCCCGTGGCTGCCCCGGTCAGCGCGCCCAAGCCCGGCATCCAGCCGGAGCTCATCGCCGCCGTCTCCGCCGCCATTGCCGAGGAAATGGGCACCGATGTTTCTGCCATTCGTATCATTTCCATGAAACAAATCTGATTTGGAGGATAATATAAATGAAAAAGTACAGAGTGAATGTAAACGGCACCGCTTATGAAGTCGAGCTGGAGGAGATCACCGGCGCCGCCCCCGTGGCCGTACCCGCTGCCCCCGCAGCGCCTGCCGCTCCCGCTCCCGCTGCTGCCCCCGCCGGCGGCGAGCAGATCACCGCTCCCATGCCCGGCAATATCCTCAGCGTCAATGTCGCCGCCGGTGACGCCGTGAAAAAGGGCCAGGTGCTGATGATCCTGGAGGCCATGAAGATGGAAAACGAGATCATGTGCCCCTGCGACGGCAAGGTCGTCTCCGTCAGCGTTTCCAAGGGCGCCACGGTGGAGTCCGGCGCGCTGCTGTGCGTCATCGGTTAAGCGGAGGTCCGCTGTATGGAAGCTATTGCCAATTTCTTCACCAGCACCGGCTTTTTCCAATTCACCCAGGGCGACAACTGGAAATGTCTCATCATGATCTTCATTTCCTGCGTACTCCTGTTCCTGGGCATTAAGAAAAAGTTCGAGCCGCTGCTGCTGGTGCCCATCGCCATCGGTATGCTGGTGACCAACCTGCCCGATGCCGGTATGTTCCACGAGATCCTCTTCGCCGGCGGCCATGTCCATTGGGACATCTTCCAGGGCGAGCCCATCACGGCCAGTTTCCTGTCCGAGATGTTAAATAGCGGTGTTTCCGCCGATGTGCTCCAGCCCTATGTGGACTCCCTTTGGTCCGCCGCCCAGAGCCTCTTTAATGCCGACACCCTGAACCAGGCCGCCACCCAGATCGCCGCCTCCACCGGCGACGCGGTGACTTCCCTCTCCGTGCAGGTCCAGACCCTGGTGGCCGCCGAGCAGTTCGCCGCCGCCAGCGGCGTGACCATGAGCACCGTCACCGTTTCCGTGGGTCTCATCGATGTCCTGTACCTGGGCATCAAACTGGGCATCTACCCCTGCCTCATCTTCATGGGCGTGGGTGCCATGACCGACTTCGGCCCCCTGATCGCCAATCCCAAGAGCCTGCTGCTGGGCGCTGCCGCACAGCTTGGCATCTTCATCACCTTCATCGGCTGCCGTCTCATGGGCTTCAGCGGCGCGGAAGCGTCCTCCGTGGGCATCATCGGCGGCGCGGACGGCCCCACGGCCATCTTCGTCACCGCCATGCTGGCCCCGGCCCTGCTGGGCCCCATCGCCGTGTCGGCCTACTCCTACATGGCGCTGGTGCCCGTTATCCAGCCGCCTATCATGAAGGCGCTGACCACCAAGGAAGAGCGCCAGATCGTCATGAAGCCCCTGCGTGAGGTCAGCAAGAAGGAGCGTATCTTCTTCCCCATCGTGGTCACCGTATTCGTGGCCCTGCTGGTGCCCTCCGCCGCGCCGCTGATCGCCTGCCTGATGCTGGGCAACCTGGCCAAGGAGTGCGGCGTGCTGGACCGTCTCAGCAAGACCATGCAGAACGAGCTGATGAACATCGTCACCATCTTCCTGGGCATCAGCGTGGGCGCCACCGCTACCGGCGCCACCTTCCTCAGCCCCAAGACCCTGGCCATCATGGGCATGGGCATCGTGGCCTTTGGCTTCGGCACCGCCGGCGGCGTGCTGCTGGCCAAGTTCATGAACCTGTTCCTGAAGGAGAAGATCAATCCCCTCATCGGCTCCGCCGGCGTGTCCGCCGTGCCTATGGCCGCCCGTGTCAGCCAGAAGGTCGGCCAGGAGGAGAACCCCGGCAACTTCCTGCTGATGCACGCCATGGGCCCCAACGTGGCCGGCGTGATCGGCTCGGCCATCGCCGCGGGCGTGCTGATCTCCCTGTTCGGTTAATAGGAGGTAACTATGGAATTTCTGTCTAACAAGCCCCTGCTGATCACCGATACCATCCTCCGCGACGCCCACCAGTCCCAGGCGGCCACCCGCATGACCATCGAGGACATGCTGCCCGCGCTGGAGCAGCTGGACTCCATCGGCTACTACTCCCTGGAGTGCTGGGGCGGCGCCACCTTCGACGCCTGCATGCGCTTCCTCAACGAGGACCCGTGGGAGCGGCTGCGCACCGTCCGCAAGCATGTAAAGAACACGAAGCTGCAGATGCTGTTCCGCGGCCAGAACATCCTGGGCTACAAGCACTATGCCGACGACGTGGTGGACGCCTTCTGCGCCAAGTCCATCGAGAACGGCATCGACATCATCCGCATTTTCGACGCGCTGAACGACGTGCGCAATCTGGAGCAGGCCATCAAGTCCACCAAGAAGTACGGCGGACAGGTGGAGGCCACCCTCAGCTACACCATGTCCCCCATCCACAACGAGGCCTACTTCGTGAAGCTGGCTAAGGAGCTGGAGCAGATGGGCGCCGACGCGATCTGCATCAAGGATATGGCGAACCTCCTGCTGCCCATGGATGCCTATTCCCTGGTCAAGGCGCTGAAGGAGACGGTCTCCGTCCCCATCCACCTGCACACCCACAACACCTCCGGCACCGGCGACATGACGCTGCTGATGGCGGCCTACGCAGGCGTGGACATCGTGGATACCGCCCTCTCCCCCCTGGCCAACGGCACCAGCCAGCCCGCCACCGAGTCTTTGGTGGCCACACTGAAGGGCACCGTCCGCGACACGGGCCTGGACCTGGGTAAGATGAGCGAGGCCGCCGTCCACTTCCGCAAGGTAGCCCAGCGTCTCCAGGACGCAGGCATCCTGGACCCCAAGGTCCTGCGGGTGGACACCAATACCCTGCTGTACCAGGTGCCCGGCGGTATGCTCTCCAACCTGATCTCCCAGCTGAAGCAGGCCGGGAAAGAGGATAAGTATTATGATGTGCTGGCGGAGATCCCCCGGGTCCGCAAGGACTTCGGCTATCCGCCCCTGGTGACGCCTTCCTCCCAGATCGTGGGCACCCAGGCCGTTATGAATATCATCATGGGCGAGCGCTATAAGGTGTTCCCCAAGGAGTCCAAGGCCATGCTGCGGGGCGAATACGGCAAGCTCCCCGGCGAGGTGAATAATGAGGTCCGCGCCAAGGCGGGCATCGCCCCCGAGGATGTCATCACCTGCCGCCCGGCGGACCTGCTGGAGCCGGAGCTGGAGAAGTATAAAGAGGAGTACAAGGACATTGCCAAGAGCGAGGAGGATGTCCTCTCCCTGGCCCTCTTCCCCCAGGTGGCGCCCAAGTTCATCGCCAACCGCGATAAGCCCGCCGCCCCGGCCACACCCGCCGCAGCCCCCGCCGACCCCAGCGCCCCCCGGGAGCTGTATGTAGAGTATAAATTCTAAATCTCACTTCCTTTCGCTTTTTCATCTTTCACCCCCCAATAGTCCAAAGCCGACTTGAGAGATCAAGTCGGCTTTGGGCTTTTATAAATATAAATAAAGTAGCCAACCTCCGCAAAACGCGCCCGTAGGGGCCGATACCCGCAAAGAAAAGAGGACGGCCCGCAAGCCGCCCTCTTTCCTATCTTTCTTCCAAATTATCCCATCAACCCGGAGGCCAGGTCATATCCCGGCCCGAAAGCACATGGAAATGCAGGTGATGCACGCTCTGACCGGCCTGCTCGCCGATGTTGGACACCACCCGGTAGCTCTCCAAGCCCAGCTCCTTGGTCACCTTGGCGATGACCTCGAAAATGTGGGCCACCACGGCACTGTTGTCGCCGCTGACCTCTGCCACGGAGCCGATATGGCTCTTGGGGATCACCAAAAAATGGGTGGGTGCCTGGGGATCAATGTCATAAAAGGCGTAGCACAGGTCGTCCTCATACACCTTGTTAGACGGGATCTCCCCCGCCGAAATGGCGCAGAATAAGCAATCGTTCTTCATTCTGTCCGCTCCTTTCACTTGAATTGATTATTTTCCCGGCTGTACCGATACCCGATGGCCGCCAGCCGCTCCTCAAGGTCCGCGCGGCTTATGTCCAGGGCAGCGCACAGCTCACTTAAGTCGCTGTATTCGTCCCGCAGCTTCATATTCACGAAGCTCAGCAGGATCACAGGGTCGTTCGGTATCATCTCAGCCCAGCTTTTCCGACACGAAGTCGTCCACAGCCGCCAGGGCATCGTCCACCTTCAGCGGGTCGCTGCCGCCGCCCATGGCGCTGTCGGGCTTGCCGCCGCCCTTGCCGCCGCAGATGCCGGACACCAGCTTCACCAGGTCCCCGGCCTTCACGCCCTTGGCCACGGCCTCCTTGCCGCACACAGCCAGGAAGGTGATCTTCTCCCCGGAAATGCTGGCCAGCACGCCCACCACAGAGGGGTCCTTATCCCGCAGGAAGTCGCCCATCTTGCGCAGCGCGTTGGCGTCCAGCCCCTCCCGGGTGGCGGTGAGCACATGCAGGCCCTTCACGGTCTTGGCCGCCGCCAGGAACTGCTTGGCTTCGCCCAAAGACGCCTCCGCCTTGAACTTATCCAGGGCCTGGCGCAGCTGCTTCATCTCATTGGCCTGCTGCTCCATGCGCTCCAGCAGCCCGCCGGGCGCGGTCTTGAAGAACTGGGCCGCCTTGGACAGAACACCGTGGCTCTTTTCCATGCTCTCCAGGCTCAGCCGCCCGCAGGTGGCCTCCATACGCCGCACGCCGGAGGCAACGCTGCTCTCGGACTTGATGCGGAAGGGGCCCGCCTTAGCGGTGTTGTCCAGGTGGGTGCCGCCGCAGAACTCCATGGAGAAGTCGCTCATCTCCACCACGCGCACGGTCTCGCCATACTTCTCGCCAAACATGGCCACCGCGCCCTTCTTCTTGGCCTCCTCGATGGGCAGGACCTCCGTCACCACGGGATAGCCCTCCAGGATGGCGTCGTTGACCATCCACTCGATCCGGCTCAGCTGCTCCGGGGTAATGGCCTCAAAATGGGTGAAGTCAAAGCGCAGCCGGTCCGGCTCCACCAGAGAGCCCGCCTGGTGTACATGGTCGCCCAGTACCTTTTTCAGCGCCGCATCCAGCAAATGGGTGGTGGTGTGAGCCCGGCAGATGGCCTTGCGCCGCTGGGTGTCAATGGACGCCTCCACGGTGTCGCCCACCGCCAGCACACCCTCGGCCAAATGGCCGTAGTGCATGAACTTGCCGCCCTTATTCTTTTGTACATCCGTCACTGTAAAGGTCATTCCCTTTGCAGTAATAACGCCGTGGTCTGCCACCTGACCGCCCATCTCCGCGTAGAACGGGGACTTGTCCAGCACCACGATGCCGTCGCTCCCGGCCTCGATCTGGCCGCACAGCTCGTCCTCGCACACCAGAGCCACCACCGTGGCCTCGCACTCCGTCTGGTCGTAGCCCACAAACTCCGTGGACGGCACTTCCTTGCCGAACTCCACGCCGGCCCAGCCCAGGTCACCCAAAGCCTTCCGGGCCTCCCGGGCCCGCTCCTTCTGCTCCTGCATCAGTTTGCGGAAGGCCTCCTCGTCCACCGTCAGCCCCTCGTCGGCGGCCATCTCGGCGGTCAGGTCAATGGGGAAACCAAAGGTGTCATACAGCTTGAAAGCGTCCGCGCCGGAGAACACCGTCTCGCCCTTGGCCTGGTGCTCGGCCAGCATCTCCGCAAAAATACGCATACCGCCGTCAATGGTCCGGGCGAAGCTCTCCTCCTCGGTGCGAATGACCTTGGTGATGTAGGTCTGCTTCTCCCGCAGGTCGCCGTACTGGCACTCGTTCTCATGGACCACCGTGTCCACGATGCGATACAGGAACGGCTCATTCACGCCCAGGAGCTTGCCGTGCCGGGCCGCCCGCCGCAGCAGCCGCCGCAGCACATAGCCCCGCCCCTCGTTAGACGGCAGAATGCCGTCGCAGATCATAAAGGTAGCCGCCCGGATGTGGTCCGTGATGACCCGCAGCGACACATCCCGCTTCTGACTCTGGCCGTAGAACGCCCCGGTCAGCTCCGAGACCTTGTTGGTAATGTTCATCACCGTGTCCACATCGAACAGCGAGTTCACATCCTGGCACACCACAGCCAGCCGCTCCAGGCCCATGCCGGTGTCGATGTTCTTCTGCTTCAGCTCGGTGTAGTTGTTGTGCCCGTCGTTGTCGAACTGGGTAAACACATTGTTCCAGATCTCAATATACCGGTCGCAGTCGCAGCCCACGGTACACCCGGGCTTGCCGCAGCCGTACTTCTCGCCCCGGTCGTAATACACCTCCGAGCAGGGGCCGCAGGGGCCGGAGCCGTGCTCCCAGAAGTTGTCCTCCTTGCCGAAGCGGAAAATTTTCTCCTTGGGAATGCCGATCTCCTGATTCCAAATGTCGAAAGCCTCGTCGTCGCCCTCGTACACGGAGGGATACAGCCGGTCCTCCTCCAGGCCCACCACCTTGGTCAGAAACTCCCAGCTCCAGGCAATGGCCTCGTGCTTGAAGTAGTCACCGAAGGAGAAGTTGCCCAGCATCTCAAAGTAGGTGCCATGCCGGGCTGTGTGACCCACATTGTCGATGTCGCCGGTGCGGATGCACTTCTGGCAGGTGCAGACCCGGTGCCGGGGCGGCTCCTCCTCACCCTTGAACCAGGGCTTCATGGGCGTCATACCGGCGTTGATGAGCAGGATAGACTTGTCGTTTTGGGGCACCAGCGAAAAGCTGGGCAGGCGCAGATGGCCCTTGCTCTCAAAGTAGCTGAGGAACATTTCCCGCAGCTCATTGAGTCCGTGATAGGGATGGCTCATAATTTTTTGCTCCTTTATCTTGAATTTTTAATTTGCTTCACAATGTCTGATAATTCCCGGTCCAGATTCTCATAAAACCGGGCGATGTGCAGTCCGTCCGCCAAGGCGTGGTTTACATAAATCGTTACCGGCATGGTCACACGCCCGTTCGCCTCCGTGAATTTCCCCCAGGAAAACCGCGGATTCGTGTCGTCGGGCCCGGTCATGGGGTGCTTGAGCTGGGTGTAGGTGAACCAGGGCACGCAAGAGACGAAGAAGTTGCTCAGCGGGTCGCCGCTCTCCACCAGCTCGTCGCCCTGCAGGGCCTCCGCCTGCCGCCGCTTGCCGTCGGCCAGGAATTCCTCATACGGCAAAAGCCCGCTGTCCACCAGGCAGTACACATACACGCCGCTGTCCTTCATGGCCGTGTAGGAGGGGCAGCATCGGTCAAACTCCACCACCTGCCCGTCCAGCAGACGCCGCCGCAGCTCCGGCACGGCGTTGGCCGCCCTTGTCAGCGCGTAGAGAAAGCTCAGGAAAAAGGGCCGCCCGTCCAGGGCCCTGTAAAACTCTGTGATGTCCACCTGCACGGTAATGCCCGCCCAGGGGTCCGCCATAGCCCGGAAGTAGGCAAACTGCCCGCTGCGGGGGTCCTCCTCCATATTCACGATCCGATATGCCATTTGACCACCTCACAAAAAAACAAAAACTCCGCCCCACGCATAGGGGCGAAGTTCAAACTTCACGGTACCACCCTAATTCGACAGACAGATCTGCCCTCTTAGCCATCCTGTAACGGGGATGTCCCGTCCGGCTCCTCACCGGCCGCTCCGAAGCGGCGCGCAAACCCCTGCGTCCAACGGGCTCTCACCATCCCCCGTCTCGCTTCGGACCGGCAGTCTGCTTGACTTCCTCTCAGCATTTTTACTTATTTTATCACAAAATCCCCGCTTGTCAATACATTCTCTCCCCTCTCCCCCTTTTTTGTCTGTAGGTTTGTCAAACATATTGGACAGTGAACTCGTTGGGAGAAAGCCAGAGGAG
>CAVHCH010000097.1:0-9429 GCA_963634265.1 Bacteroidaceae bacterium
GACCCTTCCGGCGCTTCGCGCCACCTCCCCTTACGCAGGGGAGGCTTTGGGGACGAAGGATGCGGATTGCCACGGGCGCGGTGCGCCCTCGCAATGACATGGGTTTTTTACATGGGGTGCGGTGGGCGGGCCGATGTGGGGAGCGAGCCGAACGCTGCCAGTGGCAGAAGAAGTGAGGTGAGCGAGTGGCCGCGGTCAAAATTTCAAGCGTCCGCCGTAAGGCAGCGCGGAAATTTTGGGCACCGCAACAGGACCATCGGCCCCTACGGACGCATTATTGGGGGTGCGGTAGGGCGGGCCGTCGGGGACGCCGGCCCCTACGGGTGGGTTACAAGAAGTGCGGTGGTCGGGCCGATGTAGGCATCGGCCCCTACGGAGGTTTTACAAGAGGTGCGGGGGGTAGGGAGTACGGATTGCCACGGCCAGTGTGCGCACTGGCCTCGCAATGACATGGAAGAGGGCCAGGGCGGGGGTGGTCCGCTCTGGCCTTTTTGGGAGTGGGGATTATTTTTTTGTTTGCTTTTCGATTTTTCCCTTTTTGCTTTTTAATTTTTCCTTTTTTATTCCCTTTTATGGGGGGTAAAATGTTTTTTTAGTCCTTATTCTCCTGGCGGAAGCCGAAGCCGGCGACTTCGGTGGTGGGGAGGGAGAAGGCGATGGACTGGGCGGGGGTGTCGGGGCCGGCGTTTTGCAGGATGGAGCGCATGATGTCCGTCTTCTGCTCCGTGCGGGCCACGATGAGCACCACTTCCTTCTCCTGGGCGATGGTGATATTATAGAACTTCTTCACCTGCTCGTCGCCGGTGCCTTTGCCGTGGAGCACGGTGCCGCCACGGGCACCGGCGGCGCGGGCAGCGTCCATGACCAGGTCGCTCTGGCCCTGGCTGGCAATGACTACGATGAGCTCATAGGCGAAATTCAGATTCGGGGTATACTTGCCGGAGCCGGTCTCCGCGCCTTTCAAAAATTCCATGGTTTTTCCTCCTCCTACGCTTTTCATGGGTACGGCAATGACGATGCCGTGGCCGGGGACGCCCAGGTGCAGGCGCTCCCGCTGGCCCTCGATGAAGGCCCGGGTCTTCTCTTCGGTGGCCGCCGAAAGCATCACGCGCTTTTCATTGGACTCAATGCCCAAAAAGTCCAGCATACTCTGGATGGCCGTGCCATGGCCGTGGAGCGTGACATTCAGCGGCAGGGCCAGCTCCTCCGTCAGCGCCTCCAGCCGGGGCAGCGCCTCCGGCGTTACGATGGAAATTACATAATTCATGCCGGTTCCTCCCACAGTTCAATAATATCGCAGTCGCCATAGCTCTCCAGCTCCCGGGTGACCTTCTTGGCCTTGCGCTGATAGTAAAAGCCAACCACCTGGATGGACAGCAGCGGCATCATGGCGACCATCGCCACGATCCCGAAGGCGTCGGTGAGCACATTGCCGCCCAGGGCGATGCTCACGCCCATCATGAATTGCAGCATGAAGGTGGCCGTCATGGGGCCGGAGGCCACGCCGCCGGAGTCGAAGGCGATGGCCGTATAAATATCCGGCACGAAGAACGACAGGCCCAGGGCGATGGCGTAGCCCGGCACCAGGAACCACAGGATGGAGATGCCCGTGACCACCCGGAGCATTGCCAGGGCCATAGCCAGGGCGATGGCGACGGAGAGGCTCACCTTGATGGCCTTGCCGGGGATGGCGCCGGCGCTGACCTCCTCGATCTGCTTTTCCAGCACCGCCACAGCGGGCTCCGCCGAGATGATGAACCAGCCCAGCAGGGCAGCCAGGGGAATGAGCAGCCACTCCATATGGCTGCTGACCAGGGCCGCGCCCAGCTCAGCGCCCAGGTTGGAAAAGCCTACATTCACGCCCGTGAGGAACAGGACCAGGCCCACATAGGTATAGACGATACCCACGAAGATCTTGCCGAAGCTGCGCAGGTTCATGCGGAACACGAAGAACTGGAACAGCAGGAAGATCGCCACGATGGGGAGCATAGCCATAGCCATCTCCTTCATATACACGGGCAGCTCCTGCAAAAAGGCTGCGCCGATGCCGGTGGTGCTGTCGAAGCTCACGGGGGTGATGCCCGATGCCTCGCCGCTGCCGCTGCTGAAAAAGCCCAGCACCAGCACCGAGAGGATGGGGCCGATGGAGCACAGGGCCACCAGGCCGAAGCTGTCGGCCTCCGCCTTGCGGTCGCTTCGCACATGGGAGATACCGACGCCCAGAGCCAGGATGAAGGGCACCGTCATGGGGCCGGTGGTGACGCCGCCGGAGTCGAAGGCGATGCACAGAAACTCCCGGTCCGTAAAGGCCGCCAGGGCAAAGACGACTATGTAGCACCCCAGGAGCACCCAGCGCAGGTTGATGCCGTAGAGGATACGCACCACGCACACGGCCATGAAGAAGCCTACGCCGATGCCCACCGCCGCCAGGAGGACGGTTTTATCGATATTGGGCACGGTGTCTGCCAGGACTTGCAGGTCCGGCTCCGCCACCGTCACCGCCACGCCCAGGGCAAAGGCCACCAGGATGATGACGGGGAGCTTGCCGGTTTTGGTCAGGGCTGTACCGATCTTGCTGCCGATGATGGTCATGGACCGCTCGGCACCCAGGGAGAACAGGCCCAGGCCGACTACGATCATCAGCGCGCCGATGAGAAAGGTAAGCAGCAGGGTGGGCTGCATGGGCACCAGGAACAGGCACAGCAGCGTCACGATGGCTATGATGGGCAGCACCGACACCAGGGACTCCCGAATTTTCTCCGTGAGGAGGGTGCGGGTCTTTTCAAAATGGGCTTTTCGCTTTGCTTTGGTTCTACTCAACAACTTGATTCCTCGCCTTCCTTAATTATTATACATTGTCATTTTTGTCCACCAGGTCTGCGATGTCCCAGAGCTGGCAGTCCAGGGCACAGCAGATGCGCACCAGCATTTGGGTGGACACCGGCTGGTCGTGCTGGAGCTTGAAGTAGGTGGACTGGCTGATGCCCGCCATCTCCCGCAGGTCGTGGCCCTTCAGGTCCCGGTCGATCATCAGCTTAAAGAGCTTTTTGTAGCAGATCTTCTTTTGCATGACTGCCCCTCCGCGTCTCTTTTTTATTTAATATAGCATTAAAATATTCAAAACGCAATAGGTGTATTCCAATTTGAATATTTTTTACGGTTTGTTTACATTTTTTGGGTGGTGGGAGAGGGCGAATTGTTTGCATATAGAATAAAAGTGTGGTATACTTTAGTATCTATTTGCAAACACTTACTGCATAGAAAGGAAGTTTTTAGATATGGGCCTGCTTACCAAGATTTTCGGTACATACAGCGACCACGAGCTGAAAAAGATTTATCCCATCGCCGACAGGATCGAGGCGCTGGAGGAGGAGTACAAAGCCCTTACCGACGCCCAGCTCCAGGCGAAGACCGCCGAGTTTAAGGAGCGGCTGCAAAATGGGGAGACTACCGACGACATCCTGCCCGAGGCCTTTGCAACTGTGCGCGAGGCGGCGGACCGGGTTTTGGGTCTGCGGCCCTACCGGGTGCAGCTCATCGGCGGCATCGTGCTGCACCAGGGGCGCATTGCGGAGATGAAGACCGGTGAAGGTAAGACCCTGGTGGCTACCCTTCCCGCCTACCTCAACGCGCTGACGGGCGAGGGCGTACACATCGTCACCGTCAACGACTACCTGGCAAAGCGCGACAGCGAGTGGATGGGCAAGGTCCACCGGTTCCTGGGGCTTTCCGTGGGGCTTATCATCCACGACATGACCAAGGCCGAGCGCCAGGCCGCCTACGCCGCCGACATCACCTACGGCACCAACAACGAGATGGGCTTTGACTACCTGCGGGACAACATGGCGATCTACTCCAACGAGCAGGTGCAGCGGGGCCACCACTTCGCCATTGTGGACGAGGTGGACTCCATCCTCATCGATGAGGCCCGGACCCCCCTTATCATCTCCGGCATGGGCGAAAAGTCCACCCAGCTTTACGACCAGGCGGAGCAGTTTGCCGCCCGGCTTAAAAAATATGTAGTCACCGAGACCGACGACAAGGCCGAGGAGGACCCCACCATCGACGCGGACTATGTGGTGGACGAAAAGGCCAAGACCGCCACCCTCACCGCCCGGGGTATCGCCAAGGCGGAGGAGTTCTTCGCACTGGAGAACCTGTCTGACCCCGAAAACAGCACCATCGCCCACCACATCAACCAGGCCATTAAGGCCCACGGCACCATGAAGCGGGATGTGGACTATGTGGTCAAGGACGGGGAAATTATCATCGTGGACGAGTTCACGGGCCGTTTGATGTTTGGCCGCCGCTACTCCGAGGGGCTGCACCAGGCCATTGAGGCCAAGGAGCATGTGTCCGTCCAGCGGGAGAGCAAGACCCTGGCTACCATCACCTTCCAGAACTATTTCCGCCTGTACAGCAAGCTCTCCGGTATGACCGGTACGGCTCTGACGGAGGAGGAGGAATTCTCCACCATCTACAAGCTGGACATTGTGGAGATCCCCACCAACCGGCCCGTTATCCGTATCGACAACGAGGACGCGGTGTATAAGACCGAAAACGGCAAGTACCGGGCCGTCATCCGGCAAATTAAAGAGTGCCACGAGAAGGGCCAGCCGGTGCTGGTGGGTACGGTCTCCATTGAGAAAAACGAGCTGCTGGGCAAGCTCCTGACCCGGGAGGGCATCAAGCACAATCTGCTCAACGCCAAGAACCACGAGAAGGAAGCGGAGATCGTGGCCCAGGCCGGTAAGTTCGGCGCCGTCACCGTAGCCACCAACATGGCAGGCCGTGGTACGGATATTATGCTGGGCGGCAACGCCGAGTACCTGGCCAAGACCGACCTGCGCAAGGCGGGCATGACCGACGAGCTCATCGCCGAGGCCACCGGCTACGCCGAGACCGAGGACGAGGAAATTTTGAACGCCCGGAAGCTCTTTGCCGAGAAGCTGGCGCAGCACAAGGCCGAAATTGCCGGCGAGGCGGACCGGGTGCGCCAGGCGGGCGGCCTGTTCATCATCGGCACCGAGCGCCACGACTCCCGCCGTATCGATAACCAGCTCCGTGGCCGTGCGGGCCGTCAGGGCGACCCCGGCGAGACGCGGTTCTATATCTCTTTGGAGGACGACCTGATGCGCCTGTTCGGCGGCGAGCGGGTCACGAACATGATGGAGCGGCTGAACATCGACGAGGACACGCCCATCGAGCAGAAAATTCTTACCCGGGCCATCGAGCAGGCCCAGACAACGGTGGAGTCCCGGAACTTCCAGGCCCGTAAGTCCGTGCTGGAATATGACGATGTGATGAACAAGCAGCGGGAGATCATCTACGACCAGCGCAAGCAGGTGCTGGATGGGCTGGATGTGAAGAACATCATCATGAACATGATGAATACCTCCATCTCCCACCTGGTGGCTTCGCACTTCGCCGGGAATGAGCATCTGGACGCCGCCTCCTGCCGGGAGCTGCTGCGCCAGGTGGAAGGGCTGTATTTCCCCAAGTTCACCGTGCGCTTTAGCGACGAGGAGCTGAAGGAAAAGACCGCCGAGGATGTCACCGAGGCCTTCACCGCCGCCGCTGCCGCCTACTACGAGCAGAAGGAGCAGGAGTTCACCTCCCCCGTCATGCGCGAGGTGGAGCGTGTGGTGCTGCTGCGGGTGGTGGACGAATACTGGATGGACCACATCGACGCCATGGCCGACCTGCGCCAGGGCATCCGCCTGCGGGCCTACGCCCAGACCGACCCGGTCATCGCGTACAAGAAGGAATCGCTGGATATGTTCGAGGAGATGATCTCCGCCATCCAGTCGGAGACGGTGCGGCGGCTCTACTCCGTGCGCATCAAGAAGGACGAGGAGATCAAGCGCGAGCGGGTCGCCAAGGCCACCGGCGAGAGCGTCGGCGGCGACGGCACCGTGAAAAAGCAGCCCCGCCGGGTGCAGAAGATCGGGCGCAACGACCCGTGCCCCTGCGGCAGCGGGAAGAAGTATAAGAACTGCTGCGGGCGGAATGCGTAAACACACCCCGTCGGGCCGGGTACGCCATAAGGGGTGCGGTGGTTGACGACCCTTCCGGCGCTTCGCGCCACCTCCCCTTGCGCAGGGGAGGCTTTGGAGTACGGATTGCCACGGCCAGTGTGCGCACTGGCCTCGCAATGACACATTTTATGAAATGCGGTGCAAATCCTGGCGGGCGGGGTAGAACCCCGCCCCTACGGATGGTTTAACGATGGATTATTGTAGGGGGCGGCGTCCCCGACGCCCCGGTAACGGTAGAAACGCAGATTTTCCCTGTTTGGATGGGCAGCACAAGCGCGGAGCGCGTCGCGGTGGATAGAGCCGGAGACAGTGCGAAAGCACGGGACGGGTTTGTACTGTTTTATTCGCGGGAATAAGAGGTCCCGATACTTCCCGCACCACGCCCGCGCAAGGATTTCAAAACCATTGGTTTTGGCGGCGTTCTTTGGGCACTTTCTGTCGCTGGCGACAGAAAGTGCCCCGCCGGAGGCAATGTGCGGTGCGTTACAAGAAGTACGGAGCGTCGACCCCTCAGTCGCGGCGGAGCCGCGACAGCTCCCCTTGCGCAGGGGAGCCTTTGGGGACGGGGGTTACGGATTGCCACACCAGTGACATCGGTCACTGGTTCGCAATGACACATTATAAGAAGTGCGGTGCAAATCCGGGCGGCGGGACACATGGGTCCCGCCCTACGGGTCAAATATAAAAACCGCTTTGTAGGGCAGGGCCCGCGTGCCCTGCCGCGATGGTGCGGTGGGGCGGGTCGTCGAGGACGCCGACCCCTACGGACGGTTACATGGAGTGCGTCCGTCAGCGGGCGGCGGGCTGTGGTCAGCCCGCCCTACGGGGGTTCTTTTTCCGCTTATCCTTCCACTTTCCATTTTCATCTTTCCTCTTGAATTAAGGAGTTTTGCTATGTCTTTTTCCTCCCACACGACGAATACCGGGGTGCCGTGGCTGGCCAGCTCTTTGCTGGCGGGGCAGGCGGTGCGGCATGGGTTTTCTACCCGGGTGGGGGGCGTGAGCCCTGCGCCTTGGGACAGCCTGAACCTGGGCATCAGCCGGGGCGACAGCGACGAAAATGTGCGGGAGAACTACCGCCGGTTCTGCGCCGCCGTGGGGGTGGCGCCGGAGAGCGTCGTTTTTACCCAGCAGACCCACTCGGAGAACATCCGTCTCGTCACGGAGACGGACGCCGGCAAGGGGCTGGTGCGACCCCGGGACTACACGGAGGTGGACGCCCTTATTACCGACCGGCCCGGGCTTTCCCTGGTGGTCTTCTCCGCCGACTGCGGGACGATCTTGCTCTATGACCCGGTGCGCCGGGCCATTGGGGCCGTTCACGCGGGCTGGCGGGGCGTGGCGGCGGGGCTGGCCGCCAAGACCGCCCTGGCTATGCACGATACCTTCGGCACAGAGCCGGGAGACCTCCTTTGCGCCATCGGCCCGGCCATCGGGCAATGCTGCTTTGAAACGGACGACGATGTGCCCGCTGCCATGCGGGAGGCCCTGGGGGCGGAAGCGGAGGCGTTTATGGTCCGCCGGGGCGCGAAGTGGCACATCGACCTCAAAGGCATCAACGCCCACTGGCTGGAAAACCTGGGCGTGGAGCATATCGACATTTGCCCCCACTGCACCGCCTGCCGTCAGGACCTATACTGGTCCCACCGCAAGGTGGGCAATGCCCGGGGCGCGCAGATCGCCCTGCTGGCGCTGGAGGACCCGTCATGAA
This sequence comes from Bacteroidaceae bacterium, assembly GCA_963634265.1. Lineage (GTDB taxonomy): Bacteria > Bacillota > Clostridia > Oscillospirales > Oscillospiraceae > Vescimonas. The sequence goes on from CAVHCH010000097.1 coordinate 7,750, forward strand.
GAAAAAACGCTTACTGGCGCTGCTGCTGGCCCTGTGTCTGCTGCTGCCCCTGCTGGGGTGCAGCGGGGCCGACGCCGACGCCGATTCCAACGAAATTTATAACGAGCTGGCCGACTACTATAAGCAAAAGGAGAAGGATAAGAATACCACCATCTCCTCCTTTGCCCTGCCCTATCTCCAGGGGCTGACCCTGGACCCCATCACCTGCGCCGACGGCATCCAGCAGGACATCGGGCAGCTGCTCTACGAGGGGCTGGTGCGCCTGAGCCTGACTCTGGAGCCGGAGGCGGTTTTGGCCGAGTCCTGGAGCTATGACGCGGCCAGCTACACCTGGACCATCCGCCTGCGGGGCGGCGTGGTCTTTTCCGACGGGTCGGCCTTTACCGCCTCCGACGCGGCGGCTACGCTCCGCCGGGCCCAGTCCTCGGCCCGCTACGGCGGGCGGCTGAGCCAGGTGGCATCCATCTCCACCAGCGGCTCTCAGACGCTGACCATTCGGCTTAGTCGGGCCAATTCGTCCTTCATCTCCCTGCTGGACATTCCCATTGTGAAGGCCGGCACGGAGGGGGAGCTGGTGCCCACGGGCACCGGGCGCTACACCTATGTGGCCGCCGCCGGGACGGAGGGCGCCTACCTCACGGCCAACACCTCCTGGTGGCAGCAGACGAAGCTGCCCATGGACCGGGTGGACCTCTACACCTGCAAAAACAGCGACACCGTTTCCTACGCCTTTTACGCCCGGGAGGTGCAGCTGCTGCGCTGCGACCTGTCTAACACCGCGTCCACCGGCACCGTGTCCTCCGGCGACTTTACCGACGCGGACACCACTGTGCTGCACTACCTGGGGTTCAATACCACCCGCGCACCCTTTAATAGCGCCGACCTGCGCCGGGCTGTGAGCCTGGGCATCGACCGGGCCGGGTGCGTCAGCTCCTTCCTCATGGGCCACGGGGCGGCGGCCCAGTTCCCGGTGAATCCGTCCTCGGCCCTCTATCCCAAGAGCCTGGACACCAATTATTCGCCGGACAGCTTTACCTCTGCCGTCACCGCCGCCGGGTTCGGAAGCGGCGCGGAGACGGTGTCCGTGAAGCTGCTGGTGAACGCCGAGAACACTCACAAGCAGAGCGCTGCCGCGAAAATTGCAGCGGCCCTCAGCACCTCGGCCCTGCGCGTCACCGTGGAGGCGGTGCCCTGGAGCGAGTTTGTGTCCCGGCTGAAAAGCGGCGACTTTGACCTCTACTACGGCGAGTATAAAATGACCGCCGACTGGGATCTGACGGACCTGCTCTCCACCGGCGGGGCCAACAACTACGGGCGCTTTAACGACGCGGAGTTTACCGCTCTACTCACCGCCGAGCGCAGCGCTGTGGGGGACGGGCACGCCGATGCGGCCGCCAAGCTGTACGAGGCGTTTTCCAAGCTGACGCCCATTGCGCCTATTTGCTTTGCACGCAGCTCCATTCTCACCACCTCCGGGGCTATCGAGGGGCTTACGCCGTCTATTACGGACCCGTTTTACAATTTGCAGGATTGGACCATTCATTTTTCCTAATGTTTTATCCACTGTTTTACCATCGATTGACAAGGGCAGACACGGTTTTGACGGGCAGAAATGCGCCCATACTGCGTCAAGTCCCTTGGAAATACGGCAAGTATTCCCTGCGGGTCTTTCCTTGTCTG
>CAVHCH010000098.1:0-2461 GCA_963634265.1 Bacteroidaceae bacterium
GATCTGGACTTCGTCCGCCACGAGCTGGCGGCGGGCCGCAGCGTGGCCCTGAGCGTGCAGTATTCCAGCTCCCCCAACGGCAGCTATCCCTATCTGGAAAACGGCGCGGCCAACAGCACCGGCGGCCATCTGATCGGCATCGTGGGCTATGAGACCGTAGACGGCGTGGATTATTTCTACAGCAACGACTCCGCCGCCGGCAGCGACACCCAGTCTGCCCTGCGGCGCTACAAGGCCGAGCAGCTGGATGTGTGCTGGAGCAGCCGCATCGCCTATGTGGTCAACGACGCCCCGGAAAACGGCGCCGGGCAGGATGCGCCCCGCCGGGTGGAAGCGGAGCTGACCCCCACCGCCGACAACATCAATATCTATGAGCTTTCCGTCAACGGCGAGCCCGTGGATCTGGGCACCGGCTTCAGCGCCAAGACCAAGAAGCTGGGGGCCGGCACGGCTTTTCTGATCACCGACAACGCCAAGCAGGCGGAGCTGCCCGACCCCGTGACCCCCACGGAGGGGAATAAGGATCGGATCTATCTGTCGCTGCCCGGCGGAACGCAGGTGAATGTGAACGCCGAGAAGGCCGTCCGCGACGGCGCCAAGAGCGGCACGGTGTATATCATCCGCAACGACGGCATCACCTATGTGGCCAATGTTTCCTTCGAGGGTCTGGCCCCCGAGGAGCCGGAGACCCCCGCCGAGCCGGAGACGCCCACCGAGCCCGAGACCCCCGTAGAGCCCGAGGCTCCCGGCGACAAGACCGGCTTCAAGGCGCTGCCCTGGATCGGCGGCGGCGCGGTGGTCGTCATCGCAGGCGCCGCAGCAGCCTATGTCTTTGCAAAAAAGAAAAAATAAGCGTTTTTTCGCTCCCCTCCGGCCGCAGGCTCTGCCTGCGGCCGGGTTTTTGTTCTGCGTCAAAAAAGGGAGGGGGCTTTTGTGGGTTTTGCCGTGTCTGCCTGCCGCGGACGGCAAAAGGAAGGGGAAATGCGGCGGGTTTTGGCGGATTCTGCCAAACAGGTCGCAGATTTTTCTCCGGATCGGGCAATTTACAAGGGCTTGCCGCATAGGGTATAATGGCGATATCATTGAACATATCACAAGAGATAACAGTATCTGTATCAGAAAGGTGGTCCTGACATTGAACCGAACGCTCCTTTCCGGCAACGAGGCCATTGCCCGGGGCGCATATGAAGCAGGCGTCAAGATCTGCTCCGCATATCCCGGCACGCCCAGCACAGAGGTGTTTGAAGCCCTCCCCCAGTATAAAGACGCTCTTTACTGCGAATGGGCGCCCAACGAAAAGGTGGCTGCGGAGGTGGCCTACGGCGCTTCCATCGCCGGCGTCAGAAGCATCTGCGCCATGAAGCATGTGGGCGTCAATGTGGCGGCGGACCCCATTTTTACCGCGGCCTACAACGGCGTGGGCGGCGGCTTCGTCATCGTCTCCGCCGACGATCCCAGCATGCATTCCTCCCAAAACGAGCAGGACAACCGGCACTATGCCCGGGCCGCCCGGCTGGCCATGCTGGAGCCGGCGGATTCTCAGGAATGTCTGGACTTTACCCGGGCGGCCTTTGAGATCTCCGAGCGCTTTGATGTGCCGGTCCTGCTGCGCACCACCACCCGGGTGGCCCATTCCAAGAGCCTGGTGTCCGTGGGCGCGCGGCAGGAGACCCCTGTCCTTCCCTATGTGCGCAACGCCGCCAAGTTCGTCTCCACCCCGGCCAACGCCTACCGCAACCACGCCAAGGTGGAGCAGGCCATGAAGGCGCTGGAGGACTATTCCAACCGCTGTCCCTGGAACCGGGAGGAGCTGGACGGCGGCGAGATCGGCGTGATCACCGCCTCCATCGCCTATGAATACGCCCGGGACGCCTTCCCGGCGGGGACCTCCTTTTTGAAGCTGGGCCTGACCAATCCCCTGCCCATGGATCTGATCCGGCAGTTTGCCGCCAAGGTCCGGACCCTCTATGTGATCGAGGAGCTGGACGGCTTTATGGAGGAGCAGATCCGCGCCGCCGGCATCCCCTGCATGGGCAAGGTGTTCACCGGCCCCCTCTACGAGCTGAACCCGCAGCTGCTGCGGGAGCGCATTTTTGGCGAAAAGCCCGCCCCGGCGGAGCTGGGCGTTTCTGCCGTTTCCCGGCCGCCGGCGCTCTGTCCCGGCTGTCCCCACAGAGGCTTTTTCTACACCATCTCCCGGCATAAGGACGCAGTGGTCGCCGGCGATATCGGCTGCTACACCCTGGGCGCGGCCGCGCCGCTGAACGCGCTGGACAGCTGCGTCTGCATGGGCGGCGGCTTCACCGTGGCCATGGGCATGGCAAAGGCCTTTGCCGCCACCGGCCAGAAGGAGAAAAAGGTCTTCGGCGTTTTGGGCGATTCCACCTTCTTCCATTCCGGCATGACCGGCGCGGCGGAGATCATCTATAACAAGGGCAGCCTGATCCCCGTGGTGCTGGAC
>CAVHCH010000099.1:0-2230 GCA_963634265.1 Bacteroidaceae bacterium
CCCAGGGCCAGGGCCGTTAAAACGGCGCAGAGGGCCAGGTTTTTCGTTGTCAGCTTCATCTCCGCGCCCCCTTATCCCAGCACCACATCCGGCCCAGGGTCCGTCCCGGCCAGGGTGATGACCACCTGCTCCGGCAGGCACACGATGCTCTGTCCAGCCCGGGTGATGCGCCCGGTGTGCAGGCAGTCCTGGCCGGGGCAGTCGCTGTCCGTCACGGCGGCGCCGGTCTTGTCCAGGGTCACGGTCAGGTGGTAGTCCCCGTCAATGGGTATGGTCTTTTCCTCCGTCAAAGGGGACAGCTCCACCTGGGCCACCACCTGGCCCCGGTGCTGCACGGTGGCCGTGAGGGCACCGCCGCCCTGGTCGCCGTAGGAAAGCCACGCCGCCGCCACGCCCAGCAGCACCACCGCCAGCACCACCAAGGCATCCAGCGGCTTCGGTTTCAGTTCAGGCTGGGACCTCTTGGAAGTCATAGTCTGCCCCCTTTTGGGAAATGTGATCGGCCAGGCCGGGGGTGTAGAGCACCCGCCCGTCCGCCGTAATAAGGACCAGTTCAAAGGCCCCGCCGCTCTGCCGCCAAAAATCGCAGGCGGCCTGCTCCCCCATGACATAGAGGGCCGTGGAGTAGGCATCGGCCAGGGTGCCGTTTTGCCCGATGACCGTCACAGACAGCAGGTCCGTCTGGGCGGGATAGCCCGTGCGGGGGTCCAAAATGTGCTGATACACCGTGCCGTCCTGGGCGGTAAAATACCGCTGATACCCCCCGGAGGTGACGGCGAACACATCCGTCAGCGCCAGGGTCATGGCGTAAGCGTCGGTTTTTTGGGGGTCCTGCACCGCCACGCTCCAGGCCGTGCCGTCGGGCTTTTGGCCGCAGACATAGACATTGCCCCCCAGGGACACGGCGGCCCCGGTGACGGCGTACTGCCCCAGCACCTGCGCCACACGGTCGCTGGCATAGCCCTTGGCAATGCCCCCCAGGTCCACGGCGCAGCCGCTATCCAGGGTGACGGTCTGGCCGTCCAGGTGGACATGGCCGCTGCCAACCAAAGGCAGCAGCGCGTCAATTTCGCTCTGAGACGGCACCCGGGGGCTGTCCGTGGTGATGCCCCAAAGGGAGACCAGAGGGGCCACCGTCACATCAAACAGCCCGCCCGTTGCGGCGCTGTAAGACAGGGCGTTTTGCAGCAAATTCGCCGTTTCCTCGCTGACCACGGCGCTGCCGCTCTCATTTAATTTATATATATAGCTGGTGGAGACCGTCCGGGAAAGCTCCTGCTCCAGGCGGTTAATTTCCCTTGCCGCCGCGGCCAGGGCCTCCTGGCCGTCCTCGCCGTAGGCCACCAGGCTCATGTAGGTGTCCATGGCGAAAATGTCCTGCCGGGCAGGCTCCTCCGTCTTGCCACAGCCCACGAGCGACACCAGCAGCAGCGCCGCCAGCGCCGCGCAAATTCGTTTTTTCACAGCTCCCGCCGCCCTTCCAGGGCCCGCATCAGCGTGGCGTCGTCGGCAAACTCCAAATGGCCGCCCACGGGGATGCCGTAGGCCAGGCGGGTGACCTTCATCCCGAAGGGCTTCAATAAACGCGAAAGGTACATGGCCGTGGCCTCGCCCTCGGTATCGGGGTTGGTAGCCATGATGACCTCCTGGATGCCCCCGGCGGCTACCCGCTCCACCAGGGACTTGATCTGCAGATCGTCGGGGCCCACATGGTTCATGGGCGAGAGAACGCCGTGGAGCACATGGTAGCGGCCCTGGTACTCCCGGCTGCGCTCGATAGCCAGCACATCTCGGGGGTCGGCCACCACGCAGATGGTGCTCTCGTCCCGCTTGGGGGAGGCGCACACGGGGCAAAGGCCCCCGGCGGTGAGGTTCTGACACACGGGGCAGAGGGTGACGCTCTTTTTCGCGTCCACGATGGCATCGGCAAAGGTCTGGGCCTCCTCCATGGGCAGGCTCAGGACGAAAAACGCCAGCCGCTGGGCGGACTTGCGGCCCACGCCCGGGAGCTTGGCAAACTGCTCCGTCAATTTTTCAAGGGGTGCGGGAAAATACTCCATAAACTCAACCTCTCAGCGCCCGAATGCGGGCGGGAATGTCCTCAGCCTTGTAAACCGCCGACCCGGCCACCAGCACATTGGCCCCGGAGGCGATGCAAATTTTGCAGGTGTCGGGGTCCACGCCGCCGTCCACCTCCAGCTCGCAGGCGGGATTCATGGCGTCGATATAG
>CAVHCH010000100.1:0-10898 GCA_963634265.1 Bacteroidaceae bacterium
GTCATTGCGAAGCCAGTGCGCACACTGGCTGTGGCAATCCGTAACCCCCGTCCCCTAAAAAAGGCTCCCCTGCGTAAGGGGAGCTGTCACGGCTTTGCCGTGACTGAGGGGTCGACTACCGCACCCCTTGTAACCCTCCGTAAGTGCGACCCTCGCGGTCGCCCGCCCCCGCACTCCCCATACAAAAAAAGACATCCGGCTTCCGCCGGATGTCTTTTTGCACATATCCTATTCCATATTTCCCGAATCTTACACCTTCAGCTTGTCCTTCCGGCCCTCCTTCAGCATGGCTACCACCATGCCGGTCAGGGCGAACAGGGCCAGGGCGTTGGGCAGGACGATGAGGTTGTTGAACATATCCGTCAGCTCCCACACGAAGTCGTTGCCGGTGAGGGTGCCCAGGAAGATGAACACCAGCGCGATGATGGTGTAAATGGTGTTGCACAGCTTCTTGTTCTTGCGGCCAAAGAGGTAGTTGGCGTTGATGCGGCCAAAGAGGTTCCAGCCCAGCACCGTGGAGAAGGCGAAGAAGAACAGGCAGATGGCCACGAACATATTGCCGAAGTTCTCGCCGAACACGGTGCCGAAAGCGGCCTGGGCCAGGTTGGTCTTGTTCAGCACTTCGCTGGCCGCCGCAGCGCCGCACTCGTGGAGGGGGCCGCCGGTGGTGTACAGGGTGGAGATGATGACCAAAGCGTTCAGCGTCAGCACCACGAAGGTGTCGATGAACACACCGGCCATAGCCACCACACCCTGGTCGTGGGGGTGGGCCACATTGGCCTGGGCGTGGGCGTGGGGGGTGGAGCCCATACCGGCCTCGTTGGAGAACAGGCCGCGCTTGGCGCCCTGGCTGATGGCGGTTTTCAGCGCGTAGCCGATGCCGCCGCCGATGATGGCGCTGGGGTCAAAGGCGTACTTGAAGATCATGCCGAAGGTCTCGGGGATGTACTTGATGCGGGCCACCAGGACCACCAGCGCACCCAGCAGGAAGATGGCGGCCATGATGGGCACCAGCTTCTCGGTAACGGCGGCCAGGCGCTGCACGCCGCCCAGGAAGATGATGGCGCAGATGATGACCAGCACGATGCCCATGACCCAGGCGGGGATGCCGAAAGCGGTGTTGAAGGTGGAGCCGATGGAGTTGGACTGCACCATGCTGCCCATGAGGCCCAGAGCCAGGATGATGGCCACGGCGAAGAAGCCCGCCAGGAACTTGCCGAACCCGCCCTTAAACGCGGTGGTGATGTAGTACACCGGGCCGCCGTGGACGGTGCCGTCCTTGTCGATGATACGGGTCTTTTGGGCCAGGGTAGCCTCGGCGTAGATGGTAGCCATGCCGAAGAAGGCGATGACCCACATCCAGAAGATAGCGCCGGGGCCGCCGGTGAGGATAGCGCCGGAGGCACCCACGATGTTGCCGGTGCCCACCTGGGCGGCGATGGCCGTAGCCAGGGCCTGGAAAGAAGTCATGCCGCTCTCCTGAGCGCCGCCCTTGAGCTTCAGGTTGCCGAAGGTCTTCTTCATGGCCTCGCCGAAGCAGCGCACCTGCACGAAGCGGGTGCGGATGGAGTACCACAGACCCACGCCGATGAGCAGGAACACCAGGATGTAGTTGGACAGGTATTCGTTGATCTTACATACAATTGGGTACAATACTTCTTCAATCATTTTCGTTTCTCTCCTTCAAAAAAATAAGAGCCGCTACGCAGCGACTCCGAAGAATGCAGAGGAAATGGCGAAAAGCACTTCCGTCTCTGTCCTTTTGCCTGAGAGATTCGGCCCGACCGGGCCTTACACCTTCGGCACCCAACTCAATGGGATTCTCCAGAGTCCCCTCTCCGTTCAGTTTCGTGGCGATCCTTAACGGTTCACAGGGCCATATAAAAGATGGGCATAGTATAGCACGGGAAAAAGAGAATTGCAAGAGGAAATTTGCGATTTGTGCATGATTTTGAAAAAAGAGGCCCTGCAAGGGCCGACCGGGACACCTTGCAGGGCCGTAAATTTGCAGAAAACCGGGCCTGTCAGCGCAGCAGCCCGTAGACCTCATCCGTCACCGGCTCCAGCCACTCGTTGGACCCGTCCACCCCCGGGACCTCCACTGCCAGGTGGGAGAACCAGCTGTCCGGGGCCGCGCCGTGCCAGTGCTTGACGCCTGCGGGAATGTTCACCACATCCCCCGGGTGCAGCTCCTGGGCGGGCTTGCCCTCCTCCTGGTAGTAGCCCCGTCCGGCCACGCACACCAGAATTTGGCCGCCGCCCTGGGCGGCGTGGTGGATGTGCCAGTTGTTGCGGCACCCCGGCTCAAAGGTCACATTGAAGATGCCCACCTGGGAGGTAGACAGGGGCGCCAGGTAGCTCTGGCCGATGAAATACTGGGCAAAGCCGTCGTTGGGCGCGCCGATGGGGAAGACCATGGCGTTTTCGTGGGCCGTCTTGGCGTCCGCCGCCGCGTCCTCCTCCGCCCAGACCTCCTTAGCCATGCGGAAGGCCGCCCAGGCCTTGGGCCAGCCCGCGTAAAAGGCCGCGTGGGTGAGAATTTCCGCAATTTCCGTCTTGGTCACGCCGTTTTTCTTGGCGGACTCCAGGTGATAGCGGAAGGAGGAGTCCGTCAGCCCCTGGGCCATCAGAGCCACCACCGTTACAACGCTCCTATCCCGGAGGGAGAGGGCTTCCTCCCGGCTCCACACCTGGCCGAAGAGCACATCGTCGTTGAGCTGGGCAAATTTGGGCGCGAACTCGCCCAGGGCCTCCCGGCCCGCCGCCTGCTTTACTGCCATCGCTTTAAGCCTCCTTCTCAAATGTCCAGCTTGCCGACCCACTCCTGCACGGCGGCTGCATTTTCGCCGCTGCGCAGGCGCTTGCCGGGGAGCCACTGGGCCGCGGGACACACCTTCTTGAGAATGTCCTCGGTCTTGCCCAGGCCGCTGCCGCCGGAGGTGGCAAAGGGGATGACCTTCTTGCCGCTAAAGTCATAGCCCTCCAGGAAGGTCTCAATGATCCGGGGGGCCTGGTACCACCAGATGGGGAAGCCCACGAACACCGCGTCATACTGCCCCATGTCCGCCACCTGGCTGCCGATGGCGGGACGGCTCTTTTCGTCCTTCATCTCCACGGTGCTGCGGCTCCCCTTGTCCATCCAGTCCAGATCCGCGGCGGTGTAGGCCACCTGGGGCGCGATCTCAAACAGGTCGCCGCCGGTGACGCCCGCAATGGTCTTTGCCAGCTTCTTCGTCTCACCGCTGGCGGAAAAATAAGCTACCAAAATTTTCTTCATTGTCGTCACTCCTATTATAATTATACATTCTTGCCCATTTCGTAGGCCTGCTCCATGGCCGGGGTGCCCCGGACCTTTCCGGCCTCGTAGACTCCGTTTCCGATGATGACGCCCTTTTCCACTGCGCCCTCCACGCACTCGGCGTAGCCCCGGAAGCAGGCCAGGGTGGTGTCGGCGGAAGTTTTGGGCTCGTCGGCCATGGTGGCGATGTAGTAAAACTCCTTGTCCTTCACCTCCAGCCACCGGGCCACAGTGCGATCGATAACGGCCTTGAACTGGGCGTCAATGGAGTAAAAATACACCGGGCTGGCCAGCACCAGCACATCCGCGTCGATCATCTTTTGCAGCACCTCCGCCATGTCGTCCTTTTGGACGCAGGCGCCGTCGTGCTTGGTGCAGTAGTAGCAGCCCAGGCAGGGGGCGATCTTCTTCTCCGTTACCCGGATCTTCTCCACCTGGTGGCCCGCCTCCCGGGCACCCCGGAGGAATTCATCGCACAGAATGTCGGAGTTGCCGCCCTTGCGGGGACTGCCGGACAAAATCAAAACCTTCTTGCTCATGCCAGATACCCTCCTTATGCAAAAAAACTTGACAGTGATACGGTTCTGCTGTATAACTTTCTTAAAGTTCACTTATATAATACAACTTAAAGTACACTTTAAGTCAAGCCCTTTTTTGAAAATTTTGTGGGAGGAAGCTATGGTCTACACGGTGGGTGAAATGGCAAGGCTGCTGGAGGTGCCTACCTCCACGCTGCGGTATTACGACAAGGAGGGGCTGCTGCCCTTTGTGGAGCGGTCCTCCGGGGGTATACGGATGTTCCGGGAGTCGGATCTGGAGTGGCTGCAGGTGATCGGCTGCATGAAGCGGGCGGGTATGTCCATACGGGACATTCGGCGCTACATCGAGCTGGCCCGCCAGGGAGACGACACCATAGACACCCGGCTGGAAATGTTCCGCCGCCAACGGGAGGTGCTGACGCAGCAGATCGCCCAAATGCAGCGCACTCTGGAGACAGTGGAGTATAAGTGCTGGTTTTACGAAACGGCCCAGGCAGCCGGGACGGTGGAGACGGTCAGCGCCATGGCGGAGGAGGACTTGCCGGAGCGTTTTCGCGCCATCCGCCGGGAGCTGCGCGGCGAGGACTGAGTGAAAGAAAATATAGAGCGGCCCTGCTGACTGGCAGGGCCGCTCTCAGTGTGTCAAAAAAGCCTCGCAGAGTTTGCCGCCCGCAGGCGGCAAAAAATTCAAATCATTTTCTCTCGCGACATGTGCGTGAGAGAAAATACTTCTCAGGCTGCCAGTGTGGAATTTGTGCGCCGTAGGCGTACAAATTATGCGCGCAGCAGACTGCGAGCCTTTTGTCGGAAAAACCCGGAGGGTTTTTCGACAGTCTCAGAGCGGCCCTGCTGACTGGCAGGGCCGCTCTGCTATTTTTGAGAGGGCCTATTTGTCGGGCCGCACCCGCCGCTTCAGCGGTTTCGCCGGTAGCCGGCCTCGTCCGTGTATTCCGGGTGGTCCTTCAGATAGTCGTCGTTGTCGCCGCAGATGGTGTAGTCGCACTTGCAGCCGTTTGCGCAGGTGGTGGTGCGCACCAGCCGCGCCCCGATAAGCTCCATGGAGGCATAGTCCGGGTTACACAGGGCGGGCATCACCTCCGGCAGCCCAAATTGCTTGGCAAACTCCGCCGCCGGGCAGGCGGTGAACTCATAGTAAATGGGCTTGCCCTTTTCAAAGGGAGCCACCTGCATCTTGTAGTCGCCCCAGCGGTCGCACTGCTTTTTGGCATTGCAGAAGGCCTTGTACATGAGCCGCTTGAAAAACGGCTTGTTGCAGTCCACGAATTTCGAGAGCCGGCGGAAGGCGGGCAGGATCATCTCCCCCTCCATCTCCTCAATTTCCGCGAGACTCGTCACATCCCGGCAGACCGCGTAATAGGTCATCAGCGCGATGCAGTCGTAGGTGCCGCCGGGACCGTTGTGGAAATTCTTCTTCCCGCCCAGGTCCGTGCGCCAGGTGGATAAATAGTCCGCATACTGCTTCTGCACCCGCTCCCACACGGCCTCCCGCTCCCCGGCGGGGTAGTGCAGGGCGATCTTCTCCTGTATCTGCTGCTTGCAGGCTCTGGAGTAGAGCACATGGCAGCTTCGGTCAAATGACAGCTCACTGTCCTTCATTTCCATCCTCCTTTACACATTCCGCGTAGGTCAGCGGGAACGACGCTTTCAGCACGGCGCTTTTGCGCACGACCCAGCCGTTTTCCCGCAGAAGATCCAAATATTCCCGGCTGCTCCACTTGCTCTGCAAGGGGAAGCCCACCAGCTTCATGAAAAACGCCCGGACCCGCCCCCGTAGGCCGTTTTCCGCGTGGGTGAAGGTCGGGGCCGCCAGTACGCCGCCGGGCCGCAGCACCCGGCCCATCTCCCGCAGCGCCGCCTCCGGGTGGGGAACAATGTGCAGGGCATTGGACACGATGACCACATCGAAAGACCCGTCGGCGTAGGGCAGGTGAAACATATCCTGCACGGAAAACCAGACCTTGGAGGAGTGGCTGCCCTGTTGGGCCTGGTCGATCATCTCCGGGGAGGCGTCCGTGGCCTCTATGTGGTCCGCCGCGTCGGCGATGTTCTTGGCAATGAGCCCGGTGCCGGTAGCCAGCTCCAGCACATTTTTGTGCCGCACCACGGGCCGCAGCAGCTCGTAGAGCTCCTCATAGGCCGCCGCATCCTTGCGCATGAACCCGTCATACCGCCTGGCGTTGCGGTCCCAAAAATCCTTGCGTTTCGCCATAGGCGCACCCTCCCTCTGCTTGTTAGTCTACTCTAACCACATCCTTTAAGAAACGGGCCAGCAACGGCTGACCCGCGTCCGGGCATATACCCGATGCAGTTATTTTACCGCATTTTTCCCCGTTGTCAAGACGGTTTCGCCTTATTTTTCCCCGTTTTCCCCCACCCAGGTGCGCACATAGTCCACAAAGAGTCTGGTGGATTTGGACAGGGCTTTCTCGTCCTTCACGCCGATGCCGATGGGCCGATCGAACTGCTGGGGCGCCCGGCACACCTGCACGGGCAAGGGGCTGTGGCTCACCATCAGCCGGGGCAGCAGGCTGATGCCCAGCCCCTCGGACACCATAGCCAGGATGGTCCGGTCCTCCCGGGCGGTGTACTTCACCTGGGGCCGTATGCCCATTTTGTCAAAGGCGGCCATAATTTCGTAGTCCTCGCCCTCCTCCAATAAAATGAACGGCTCCGTAGCCAGTGCCTCCACCGGGAAGGGGTCCGCCTGGGCCAGGGGATGGTCGCAGGGGACCACCACCTGCAATTCGTCCCGGTACAGGGAGTAGGTCTGCAAGTGCTTGGTGGACGGCAGCCGGAAGAACCCGCAGTCCACCGTCCCCGACACGATCCATCCCTCGATCTGGTCGTAAAAGTCCCCCGTCACCACCTCGAACTCGATGTTGGGGTAGAGCCGCCCAAAGCTCTTGAGAATGCGCGGCATCCACTGAAACGACACGCTGGAGAAGGTCGCCACCTTCACCAGGCCGCTGTCCATGCCCTTGAGGCTCTCCACCGTCTGCATCATGCCGTGGTGGGCGGCGCAGAGCTTCTCCACTTGAGGCAGCAGGGCCCGCCCGTCCGCCGTGAGCACCACGCCGCCCCGGTTGCGGCTGAGCAGGGTGACGCCCAGCTCCGCCTCCAGAGAGTTGATGGCGTGGCTGATGCCCGACTGGGTGAAGTTCATGGCCTCCGCCGCCTTGGAAAAGCTGCCGCAGGCCGCAGTTTTCAAAAAGATCTGATACTTAGTAATGCTCATACTGCACCTCCCGTCACCGCCATTATACCATACAACTTCTCATACTTTCAAGAACAAACATGCGCTTCACAAATATAATTTTCTGTGCTATGATAAATCCAGCTTAAAGATCAAAGATTGGAGGACAAAAATTATGGCATTGATTTCTAAAATGAACCGCTGCGCACTCTGCGGCAGCAGCGAAGTGGTATATAGCGAGGCGACTGGCCTCTACCATTGCCCCGTGTGCGGCAAGGACAGCGCTGAGCCCATGCCCCAGGCGGACCTGACGGCCATCAACCGCATCGCCATGCAGGGTGACACCGAGGGCAAGATGGACGACCTGCGCCGCCGCTATCCCCGGCTGAACCTGACCACCTGGACCAAAGAGGACCGGGTGCAGTTCTGATACACAAGATAAAATACCCCCTCTTTTCCATGAGGATATACCTCAAAACGGACCCCGACTGTCCATGACCCGACAGCCGGGGCCCACTTCTTCTGTAAGCCCTCCCCGCGTATACGGACTTCCCATCCCCGCATAGGATGCACCGAAAGGGGAGATGGACTTATGCTGTCTGCGGCACTGCTTTTGCTGGCCAACAGCCTGTTTTTGACCTTGCGCCTCACGGGGAATCCCGGCTCTTTTCCCAAGCCTCTGAGCGCCAAGGAGGAGCAAATGTACTTAGAGCGCAGCCTTTCCGGGGACTTAGAGGCCCGCAACATCCTGGTGGAGCACAACCTGCGCCTGGTCGCCCACATCGTGAAGAAGTATTACACCCAGTCCGCCGAGCAGGAGGACCTTATCTCCATCGGCACCATCGGCCTCATCAAGGCCGTGGACACCTTCCGCCCGGACCGCAAGATACGCCTGGCCACCTACGCCTCCCGCTGCGTTGAAAACGAGGTGCTCATGTACTTCCGCAGCCGCAAAAAGCTGCAAGGGGAGATGTCCCTGTCCGACACCATCGACAGCGACGCCGCCGGCAACGCCCTCTGTCTCATGGATGTGGTAGGCAGCGACGACACCATGCTCTCCGACATGGCCGACCGGGAGGAGCAGCAGCGCATCCGCCGCCTGGTGGACACCTGCCTTACCGACCGGGAAGCGGAGGTCATCCGCCGCCGCTACGGCCTCACCGGCGACCTGCCCCAGACCCAGCGCCAGGTGGCCGCCGCCTTCTCCATCAGCCGCAGCTATGTCTCCCGCATCGAGAAGCGCGCCCTTTCCAAGCTGGAGGCGGCGCTAAGAGATGATAAATAATTTGAATGGCGATAAAAAATAATGTAACACCCCTTGCAACCACCGGGGGAGAGATGTTATAATAGCTTGCTATAAAATGCAGCAAGCAAAACCAATAGCGAGGATACCAAGGATACCAGGAAAGGAAACACCATGAGAAACATTTACTGTGGGATTGCGGATATGCGCAAGCGGGTCTTTGCCGAGGTGGCAAAGCTGGCTTACGAGGGCGGTGACTATCACCGCGTGGATAAGCTGCCCCATAAGATCCTGCCGGCTGACCCGGGCAACGAGAGAGATTCCATTTTTTTAGAGCGCGCCATCGTGGCCGAGCGCATCCGTCTGGCTATGGGCTACAATCTGCGCTCCGCGTCCCAGCAGGAGCCCCTGTCCGACGCGGCGGATAAGACCGCCATCCGGGAGCGCTACTACGAGCCGCCCCTCATCAACATCATCAAGTACGCCTGCCACGCCTGCCCGGACACCCATTACGAGGTGACCAACGCCTGCCAGAGCTGCCTGGCCCACCACTGCTCCAACTCCTGCCCCAAGGGCGCCATCAGCTTTACCCATGGCCGTGCGGAGATCGACCAGGAAAAGTGCATCAAGTGCGGCAAGTGCAAGGCGTCCTGCTCTTACCAGGCCATCATCCGCTTCGAGCGCCCCTGCCAGGAGGCCTGCGGCATGGATGCCATCGGCAAGGACCAGTATGGCCGCGCCGAGATCAACCACGACAAGTGCGTCAGCTGCGGCATGTGCCTGGTGAACTGCCCCTTCGGTGCCATCGTGGATAAGGGCCAGCTTTTCCAGCTCATCCACGCCATCCGCGGCGGCGATAAGGTCATCGCCGTCATCGCCCCGGCCTTCTGGGGCCAGTTCGGCGAAAAAGTCACCCCCGGCCAGATCGTGGAGGCCATGAAGATCTTGGGCTTCCAGTCCGTGGAGGAGGTAGCCATCGGTGCGGACCTCTGCGCCATCGAAGAGGCGGAGGAGTTCATGGCCCATGTGCCCGCCAAGCAGCCCTATATGGCAACCTCCTGCTGCCCCGCCTGGTCCGTAATGGCTAAGAAGGAGTTCCCCGGCGCCGCGCCCTACATATCCATGACCATGACCCCCATGGTCCTCACCGCCCGCCTGCAAAAGAAGCGTCACCCGGACTGCAAGGTGGCCTTCATCGGCCCCTGCGCCGCCAAAAAGCTGGAGGCCTGCCGCCGCTCCGTCCGAAGCGATGTGGACTTCGTCCTCACCTTTGAGGAGCTGCGGGGCATGATGGAGGCCAAGGACATCGACTTTTCCCAAATTCCCGATGTCCCCGCCAATTATGAGGCCTCCGCTCCCGGCGTGGGCTTTGCGGCCTCCGGCGGCGTTGCCAAGGCCGTGGAGGATGTCATCCACCGCCTGGACCCGGATAGGGAAGTAAAGACCGTCTACGCCGAGGGCCTGCGGGAGTGCCGCAAGATGCTGCGCATCGCCCGCACCGGCAAATACGACGGTTACCTCCTGGAGGGCATGGCCTGTCCCGGCGGCTGTATCGCGGGTGCCGGTACCATCCAGCCCCCGGAGAAGTCCCGCCGGATCCTGGAGCAGTATAAGGCCAGCGCCCCCAAGAGTAACCCCCTGGATTCGGACTATAAAGACGACCTTTGCCTCCTCCACGACGGCGAGGACGATTGGACCTTCGTGGGTCGGCACTGAGAAAGAGCATGGAAGAACTTGTATTTTGCCTGGAGCTGCTGGGCACGGCGGCCTTTGCCATCTCCGGCGCCATGACGGCCCTGCGCAAGTCCATGGACCCCATGGGCGTGGTGATCTTGGGCCTTATCACCGCCGTTGGCGGCGGCGTCCTGCGGGACCTTCTCCTGGGCATCACCCCGCCCAAGATATTCGATGATCCCCTCACCGTGAGCCTGGCGGTGGTGGTGTCGGTGGCAGCCTATCTGCCCCAGGTCTGCCGCTGGCTCATGCGCAGCACCCTCTTGTTTGAAAAGCTCCTCCTGGCGGCGGACTCCGTGGGCCTGGGCCTGTTCGTGGCCGTGGGTACCCAGGTGGCTTGTCAGACCCTGCCCGATGGCAAGTGGTTCGCGGCGGCGTTTCTGGGTACCATCACCGGCGTAGGCGGCGGTGTCCTGCGGGATGTCCTGGCCGGGGATGTGCCTTACATTTTCCGCAAGCACATCTACGCCCTGGCGTGCCTGGCCGGTGCCCTGGCGTGGGTGCTGTGCCACCTGTACTGGACCGATACAGCGGCCCTGCTTCTGAGCAGTGCGGTGGTCATGGCCATCCGCCTCCTGGCCGCCCACTTCCGCTGGAGCCTCCCCCCGGCCAAGATCCCTCAAGAATGAAAAAATCTCCGTTTGCGTACAGCAAGCGGAGATTTTTCAGTGTGTCAAAAAAGCCTCGCAGAGTTTGCCGCCCGCAGGCGGCAAAAAATTCAAATCATTTTCTCTCGCGACATGTGCGTGAGAGAAAATACTTCTCAGGCTGCCAGTGTGGAATTTGTGCGCCGTAGGCGTACAAATTATGCGCGCAGCAGACTGCGAGCCTTTTGTCGGAAAAACCCGGAGGGTTTTTCGACAGTCTCAG
>CAVHCH010000101.1:0-12644 GCA_963634265.1 Bacteroidaceae bacterium
GACCAAAATTTGGTCCGCATACAAAGGAAACCCTAAAAAAGGCTCCCCTGCGCAAAGGGGGCTGGGCCGGAGGGGTCGCCCCCCAACTGCTCACGGGGTCTATCGCCAATACCGTCCACGCGTTTCCATTCCCGCGCATGAGCGTGCGGCCATGGACCCCGCCCGGGCAGTACGCGGACCCCCCTAAAATAAATATCTCCCCCCGGTGGGACGGGACCATTCGTCTTCCGGCCCGTCCCACCCGTACCCCTTAACCCCCCGCACCCCTTAAACCCTGTCATTGCGAACCAGTGACCGATGTCACTGGTGTGGCGATCCTTAATATCCCCCGCCCCCCGCACCCCCATGTAACGCACCCGTAGGGGGCGGCGTCCCCGACGCCCCGCTCTACCGCACTTCTTGCAAAAAAACCGTAGGGGCCGATGCCCACATCGGCCCGCCCCCCGCACCTCCTGTAACGCTGTCATTGCGAAGCCAGTGCGCACACTGGCTGTGGCGATCCGTCCTCCATCTTTCCCCTTATTCCATCCCGTTCCTTCAAAGTCCGGCCCCAGCCCTCCGGCGGTTTGGATAAATACAAAAAACTAAAGAAAAGCGAGGAAAAACAAATGAAAAAGTTCAGGAAATTGATTCCCGCACTGTGCATGCTGCTCGTTTCGGCACTCTTTGTGGGAACCTCCACCTACGCGTGGTTTTCCATGAACAAGACCGTTACTGCTACAGACATGAAAGTTACCGCGAAGTCCGACTCTATTTATCTGTTGATCAGCAAGGATAAGAGAACCGCAGAAAGCATCCAGGCTGATCAGCTCACTACTGTAGCTATCAATAATACTAAAACCGAACTTATGCCGTCCGCTCTGGCTACTCAGGCAACCAAGGATGGCGTGAAGGTCACCGGTATCAGCGATTATGATGCTGGTGCCAGTTGGTATACTGCGTATGGAGCTGACGCGGAAGATCACAGGCCGCTCCGTGGCCCACCTCTGCCAGCACACGGACTTCATCTCCAGCGTAGACGGCGACGATGTGCCCCCCTCCAAGATGCTCAACATCATCCGGGAGGACTCCATTTTCACCTACGAAAATAAGTTCCTCAATACGCTCCTGGCAAACCTCTATTTTTTCGTCAGTGAGCGCTACCGCATCGCCCCGGAAAACGGCGTGGACGAGCGCATCAGCAGCGTCCGCTTCACCGATTCCTTCTACCAGGGCGAGGCCAAGGCCCTGGTGACCATCAACATCCAGCGCTCGGAGAAGATCGTGGATGCCAAGGGCGTGCAGAAAAACTATTTCGGCTCCCAGCTCTGGAAGCGGGTGGAGCGGCTCAACGACATCACCCGCTCCTATATCGAGTCGGATTTCGTTCGGGAAATGGGCCGCAACTATGTCCGCCCGCCCATCCTGCGCACCAACGCCATCCTGAAAAACAAGTATTTCCGCCAGTGCCTGGACCTGTGGACCTATTTGCAGAGCTACGAGGAGAGCGGCTGCGGCCTCACCGTGGAGGAGTCCGTTTTGCAGCCGGACACTGCCTATCTCTCCGACCTTTTCGGCGCGGCGGCGTCCCAGTACCTGCTCTTTACCCGCCACTGCGACGGGGAAAAGGAGGCCCTGCACACCCATCTTTCCGCCCCCGTGAAGCCCCGCCTTACCCTCACCGTGGAGGACGAGGCGGACCCGGTGGAGACACCGGCCTATACCGCCGCCCGGCCCCCCGCTCGGAGGAGCCTATGGACATGGCCTTCGCCGTGCAGGTGGCCCTGAAGGCCGCCGCCTTTTACGATGCCCAAGAGGCGCAGCGGGGCGCTTTCCGCCTGGAAAAGGACCTGGAGGCGCGCCTGCGCCTGGCAGACGAGGACGCCAAGGCCCGCTTTGCCGCCCTGTCGGCTGCCCTGGGTGCCTACGAAAATGTAAAGTACATCCCCCGCCGCCTGAGCTACGCCTACTATAAGGGTAAGACCGTCCTGGCCCGGCTGACGCTGAAGGACGGGGCCGTGCTGCTGTACCTGGCCCTGGAGTCGGAGAAGCTGCCCAAGTCCTACCGTGTGTCGGATGTGTCCGCCGTAAAGCGCCACGCCGCCACCCCCACCCTTATCACCGTGAAAACCGACCGCCAGCTGGACGCGGCCCGTAAGCTCATCGAGCGCCTGGAGAAGAAATTCGACCTGCATAAGGCCGCCGCCCCGGAGACCCCGGACCCCGCCGATTTTTCCATGCTGCCCTTCGAGGAGCTGCTGGACCGGGGCCTGGTGCGCCCGGCGGAGCCCACCCCCCGGAAAAAAGAGGAAAAGGAGGTCATTCCGCCCATCGTCACCCAAGGGGTGCCGGAGGGGGAGGAGACCACCCCCGGCCCCTGGGAGCCCATTCCCGCCCCGGAGCAGCTTACGGATGCCCAGGCTACCCCGGAAAAGCAGCCCCATGCTGCCGACTACTTTGAACCCTCCGTCACCCTGCCCGAGTCGGAGCCCGACCTGGAGCCGGCCCAGCCGGAGGAGAGCCGCTCCCTGCCTGAGATACAGTACCCCGCCGCCATGGATTACAGCCGCCCGGCCCAAAAGGGTCTGGACGATGTGGGCGGCTTCTTAGCCGACAGCCAGGAAAACCCGGAGCCCCAGCCGCTCCCGGAGAAAAAGTCGGGTCTTTTCACCCGTTTCCTGCGCCGAAAAAAGGACAACAAGGATAGTTAAGAATGAAAAAATGCCAGAAGATCTTCTCCCAGATCGTGTTTTATGGGGCGCTGCTGCTGATCGTGGCGGCCTCGGTGTTCTTCTTCCTGCAAAAGAAAAGCGGTCAGCCCCTATTTCTCTTTGGCCGCAGCATCCTCTGGGTGGAGACGGGCAGTATGCAGCCCACCATCCCGGAGCGCAGCTACATCCTCACCCGCAGCGCCGGGGAGGAGGTGCAGGTGGGGGATGTGATCGTTTTCCTCTGCCGTGACGAGAGCGCGGCGGTGTACGGCAGCTATGTGACCCACCGCGTCACGGCCCAGACCCCGGAGGGCTATAAGACCCAGGGCGACAGCCCCCTGTCCCTCCCGGACCCCTGGACCGTGCAGCCCGGGGACATCCTGGCGGTGTACGAGAGAAACCTCCCAGCCATGACGGCCCTGGGCCGCCTGTTTTCCACCCCCATGGGCATGGTGGTGGTGTTCGCACTGTTTTTCGCCGTGTGCGGCTTCGTGTTCATCCCCGCGGTGGTGGAGACCGTTCAAAAGGATGAACCGGTGGAGCTGACGGCGGAGGAAGTGGACGACCTTGTAAAAAAGGAAGTGGAGCGCCTTGAAAAAGAAGGGATCCCGCCCGACACAGAGGCGGGAAAGACAAGTGAATAGCTTCTTCGGCAAATACGGCAAAACCACCGTCTTTGCCCTCATTGTCGTGGTGTGCCTGTCCTTCCTGGTGCATCTCATCTCTGTCAGCAGCGGCTACCTCCAGGGCATCGACGACCAGGCCCTGGACCGGGCGGAGAACTACGCCGGCGAGCAGGCGGTGCTGATGCAGGAGCAGTTCGGCGCGCTGAAAATGCGGGCGGACTACTGCGCCTCGGAGGTAAATCGCGCCGCTTCCCTGGAGCAGGCCGCAGACCTTCTGCGCGCCGCCGGGGTCAGTATGCGCGGCGGCGACGGGGATAAGTTCGTGGCCATTTTCTACACCAAGGACGGCGTGGCCTACGCCCCCAACGGCGATCCCGTCACCGGCTACCCGGAGCTTACGGAGCTGGCCGCCTCCCGCAGCGCGGGGGTCTCCCGGCTGTTTCAGTATGACAATGCCAACATGGTTTTCTGTATCTCCCAGCCCTGCAACTCCGCCTATGTAGACGGGGTGGTGCTCATGTTCCTGCGCACCGCCGTGTCCCTGGCCTCCTTTGCCCAGGACAGCGATCACCAGTATATCCCCAGCGTCCGGGCGGCGGACTTTGTGCTTCTGTGTAAGCATGACGGCATCATCCTGGAAAAGCTGCGGGTGGGCAGCGTCGTAGACCCCGGCTTCGGCTCTGTGACCGAGGGCCTTTTTAAGCAGCTCATCACCGACACCGCCACCATGGACCGCCTGACCACGGCCCTCTCCGCCGGGAAAGAGGCGGCGGCAGCGGTGGAGATAGACGGGGTGAAGTACGCCCTGTCCGTCCGCCCCCTGGGCAGCAGCTGCGCGGGATTGATCCTGGTGGGCCTGTACGACATGACCGACCTCTACGGCTCCGGCCACCAGGTGCTCAATACCATCTGGGGCACCGTGGCCTTCCTGTCTCTGATGCTCATAGGCTTTTTGGCCTTTGCCATCGTAGACCGCATCCGCACGGGCCGGAAAATTAAGACCCTCACCACCGTGGACGCCGACCTGGACTGCCTTACCCGCGCCGGCTTTGAGTCCGAGGCCCAGGGCATCCTGGACCGGCTCAAGGGCACCCAGTTCGCCATCGTTATGCTCCGGATGAATAACTTCCGCTATATCTCCGAGCAGTTCGGCGACCGGCAAAACCGGGCGGTGCTTAAGTTTATCCGCACCTGCTGCGCCCAGACCATGCTGGTGTCGGAGACCTTCGCCTACGCCGGGGATGGCCGCTTCCTGCTCCTGCTCCACTACCGGGAGAAAAAGGCCCTCATCAGCCGTTTGGACGGCCTGTATATGCAGGTGGTGCGCTATAAATTCCCCCAGGACGACGAGTATAAGCTGCACATTTCCTACAGCATCTACGAGACGGGCCGGGAGGAGAACCAGCGGGTGCCGCAGATGATCGACAAGCTGAACATCGTGGACGCCAAGCCCTCCTTCAAGACCGGCGCCGTCTCCCTGGAGTTCTACGGCGACACCCTCCGGGATAACTACTTGAAAAAAGCCGAGATCGAGGGCCGTATGCAACGGGCCTTTGAAAATAACGAGTTCCATATTTTCTATCAGCCCAAGTATAACCTGCGCCGCGGGGCCATGGACGGCAGCGAAATTCTCGTCCGCTGGTTCGACACCAAGATCGACCGCTACCGCACCCCCGGTGAATTCCTCCCCATTTTCGAGGAAAACGGCTTCATCAATAAGCTGGACCGCTTCGTGTTTTACAAGGCCTGCGAAAACGCCTCGGACATGGCCAAAAAGGGCCAGCCGGTCTATCCCTTCTCCGTGAATGTCTCCCGGGTCACGGCCATCCAGCCGGACTTTTTGGAGTATTACAAGCGCATTAAGCAGAAGTTCGGCATCCGGGACCACTTCATCACCGTGGAGTTTACCGAGAGCTTTGCCTACGAGAATTACGAGTACCTTTCCGGGGTCCTGCGGGAGCTGCACAGCGCGGGCTTTGAGTGCTCCCTGGACGACTTCGGCACCGGCTATTCCTCCTTCGCGGCCTTGAAAGCCCTGAACTTTGACGAGATAAAAATCGACAAAGAGCTCCTGCTCCCCGGCGCGAATCCCGACCGGGATAAGCTCCTCCTGCAAAGCATTATCGACATGGCCCACAAGCTCAGCCCGAAGATCACGCAGGAGGGCGTGGAGGACGCGGAGACCTTCCGGCAGATGGAGGAAATGGGCTGCGATGTCATCCAGGGCTACTATTTCTCCAAGCCCATGAAGTACAGCGATTATCGGGAATTTATTCAGATGAACCGGGGCCGGCTGTAAAAACGGCCCGGGCAGAATTCGATGGAAAAAGGCCGCCGGACCCTGGTAAACTGGTGAAAAACGGTGCAAAATCGGTGACAAAAGGGGGAAGCGGCGTGGCAAAAACGGTGCCGGATTGGTGCATTTTGGCGGTGCTATTTGCGGCCTATTTGCACCGTCGGGGAACCGCCTGGCCCCGGGGCCGACTTTTCCTGTGGTCCGTGTTCTATTTTTACGGCTGCTGCCTGCTGGCCGCGACGCTGATGCCGGTGGTGTGGAAGCTGCCGGACATTTGGGGCCACGGGTACAGCCTAAACCTGATCCCCTTTCGGGACCTGCTCCACGGCTGGGGCGACAGCGTGGGGCAGATCGTGCTGAATGTGCTGCTGTTTCTCCCATTCGGCTTTTTGCTGCCGATTTTGACCGGGAAGAAATTTCTGCCCACCCTGCTTTTGGCAGCGGCGGCCAGCGGGGCCATTGAGCTTTTGCAGCCCCTGTTTGACCGGCGGGGGGACATTACGGATTTTATTACCAACACCCTGGGCGGCGGGTGCGGCTACATCTTGCAGATGCCGGTGGGGGAGGAGATAAAGCGGCGCTTTCACTGGGAGGAAAAGTAAAAAATCTCCGGCGGACCTGGCTGGGTCTGCCGGAGATTCTTTATACTTTTGGATACTTCTTTATGCAGATCTTTACACGCTGAAGAGAATGTCTGCGTAGGTGGGGTAGGGCCAGTATTCGGCGGAGGTGAAGGTCTCCAGGTCGTTGACCAGGTGGCTGGCCTTATACTCCAGGGCGTAGACCACATCCCGGTAGTAGCGGGCGGACTCGATGTCGCCCTCGGAGGCCGGGGCGTTTTCCAGGGCCTGGGCCATGTCCCGGGCGGTGGCGTACAATTCATTATGCAGCGCCGACAGGTGTCCCAGCAGCTCCGTTTCGGCGGTGCAGTCCAGATACAGGGCTTTTTTCCGCTGGACGGCCTGGGCCAGGTCGCTGGTGTAGCGGGAGACAGCGGGGAAAATGTTGCGGCGGATCATAGACAGGAGGGTGTTGGCCTCGATGGCCGTGATCTTGCAGTAATTTTCCAGGTGGATGCCGTAGCGGGCCCGCATCTCCACCTCGGAGAAAACATCGTGCCGGGTGAAAAGGCTGATGTTCTTGGGGTCGATGTAGGCGGGCATACTGTCCACGGTGTCCCGGTGGTTGCTCAGACCCCGGCGCTTGGCTTCCTCGGCCCAAGAATCGTCGTAGCCGTTGCCGTTGAAGATGATGCGCTGGTGGGCCTTGAAGGTGTCGTGGAGGAGGGTCTGGAGGGCGGCATTGAAATCCTCGGCCTGCTCCAGAATGTCCGCGAACTGGCCCAGCTCCTCGGCCATGATGGTGTTGAGCACGGTGTTGGGGCTGGCGATGGACTGGGAGGAGCCCAGCATACGGAACTCGAACTTATTGCCGGTGAAGGCCAGGGGAGAGGTGCGGTTGCGGTCGGTGGTGTCCTGGGGAATTTCCGGCAGGGTGTCCACGCCGATCTCCAGCTTTTTCTTGGTCATGTCCACATATTCCGTGCCCTGGATGATGGAATCCAGCACGGCGGTGAGTTCGTCGCCCAGGAACACGGAGATGACCGCCGGGGGCGCTTCGTTGCCGCCCAGGCGCAGGTCGTTGCCGGGGTAGGAGACGCAGCAGCGCAGGATGTCCTGATACTCGTCCACGCCCTTGATGAAGGCGGCCAGGAACAGCAAAAACTGGGCGTTCTGACTGGGGGTCTTGCCGGGCTTGAGAAGATTTTCCCCGGTGTCGGTGGCAAGGGACCAGTTGTCGTGCTTGCCGCTGCCGTTGACCCCGGCGAAGGGCTTTTCGTGGAGCAGGCACACCAGGCCGTGGCGGTCGGCCACCTTTTTCAGCAGCGCCATGGTCAGCTGGTTGTGGTCGGTGGCGGTGTTGGCATCGGTGTAGACCGGGGCCAGCTCGTGCTGGGCCGGGGCCACCTCGTTGTGCTCGGTTTTGGCGAACACGCCCAGCTTCCACAGTTCTTCGTCCAGGTCCTGCATGAACTGGGACACCCGGGGCTTGATGGCGCCGTAATAGTGGTCGTCCAGCTCCTGGCCCTTGGGGGGGCGGGCGCCGAAGAGGGTGCGGCCACAGAGCTTCAGGTCCTCCCGGCGCTGGTACATGGTTTTATCAATGAGGAAATACTCCTGCTCGGGGCCCACCTGGGGGATGACATGCTTGGCCTCGGTGTTGCCGAACAGGCGCAGGATGCGCAGGCTCTGCTGGTCCAGGCGGCTGATGGAGCGCAGGAGGGGGGTCTTCTTATCCAGGGTCTGGCCGCTGTAAGAGCAGAAGACCGTGGGGATATACAGGGTCTTGTCCTTGACGAAGGCGTAGGAGGTGGGGTCCCAGGCGGTGTAGCCCCGGGCCTCGAAGGTGGCGCGGAGGCCGCCGGAGGGGAAGGAGGAGGCGTCGGCCTCGCCCCGGGAGAGCTCCTTGCCGGACAGCTCCATCAGCACGGAGCCTTTACCGTCGGGGGTGATGAAGCTGTCGTGCTTTTCGGCGGTGACGCCGGTCATAGGCTGGAACCAGTGGGTATAGTGGGTGGCGCCCAGCTCCGTGGCCCAGTCCTTCATGGCGGCGGCGATCTGGTCGGCAATGGAGCGGGGTAGGGTGGCGCCCTGGGTCATGCACTGCCTCCAAGCGTCATAGGCATCGGCGGACAGACGCTGTCGCATTTTGTCCTCGTTGAAGACCATGCAGCCGAAAAATTCAGGGATGCGTTTGATGTTTTCGTCCATTGCAAACTCCTTTCGCCGCGGGTGGGCGGCAGTTTTATTGTATAGATTTCGCGTGTGCGGGGGAAAAACAAGATTAGAGGAAAGCTGAAAGTGGAAAGGGGAAAGATGTTTTTTGCAAGAGGTGCGGTAGTCGACCCCTCAGTCACGGCTTCGCCGCGACAGCTCCCCTTACGCAGGGGAGCCTTTGAATACGGGGGTTACGGATTGCCACAGCCAGTGACATCGGTCACTGGCTTCGCAATGACATGTTTTTTTACATGGGGTGCGGTGGTCGGCGGCACACATGGGTGCCGCCCTACAACCATACATTTTTTGTAGGGCAGGGCCCGCGTGCCCTGCCGGGGTGCGGGGGAAGTCCGGCGGGCGGACAGAGGCGTCCGCCCCTACGGATTTTACAAGTCGTGCGGGGGTCGGCGACCCCTCAGTCACGGCTTCGCCGTGACAGCTCCCCTTACGCAGGGGAGCCTTTTTTGCGGATTGCCACGACCAGCGTTCGCGCTGGTCTCGCAATGACGGTTTATACCAAGTTGAATAAAATCGGGGTGATATAGGTCTCTATCAGGGCGGCCAGGAGCAGCAGGGGGAGGACCCAGAGGTAGAGGATCTGGCAGCAGCGGTTCAGGGCCGGGCGGAAGGTGCCTTTTTGCTTTTGGCGCAGGGCATTTGTGATGGTGCTGCACAGGTAAAGGCCCATGGCCGCTGAGAGGATCAGGGCGGTCAGCTCGAAGATGCCGTGGGGCAGGACGCCCAGGAGGTACTTGAGCAGGGAGATGTTCTGCCGCACATAATAGCCGGCGAAGAGGCCCAGGGTGGCGCCGTTGGTGCCCAGGGTCAGGGCGGGCAGGCGGATGAACGGGATGAGCCCGTAGGCTATGGACAGGGTCATGGCCACTAAATTGTTGATCACCAGGGCGAAAAACTGGATATTACCGCTATCGTCCGCCACGCCGGACTGCTGGAGCATTTGGGCATAGTAGGCGATGACGGCATCGGCCTGGGTGGGGAAGAGGAGGCTGGCGGCAAAGCTCAGCACCACGATCCCGGCGAAGGCCCAGCCGGCAGTGAACACGGAGCCGCTGAGCTCCTGGCGGTAAAAGGTAAGGGTCTCGGCATAAAGCCGCTTGAAATTTTCCATCAATTCAGCTTTTCCAGGCCGGCGCGCAGGCGGCGGAGGGTCTCGTCTTTGCCCAAAATGGCGCAGATCTCCACCGCGCCGCCGGGCGTGACCAGCTTGCCCGCAGCGGCGATGCGCACAGGCCACATGAGGGTCGCGTTCTTCACTTCCAGATGCTCGGCCAGGGAAATGAGGCCGTCGTGGACGCTCTCCACCGTCCAGGCGGGGAGATTTTCCAGCATGGGGATGGCTGCTTCCAGCATGGCTTTGCACACCTCGGGGTTGGTCTTGGCCTTTTTATTGGTGAAAAATTCTACATCATATTCCGGGCAGGAATCGAAGAAATCTACCTTTTCGGGGATGTCGGAAAGGCGCTCGCACCGGGCCTGGAGCAGGGAGGCGATGGCGGCGATGTCGAAATCGCCCTTCACCGTCTGGCGGATGTAGGGCTCGGCCACTTTTGCGAAAGCCTCCGGGGCCATGGCGCGCAGGTACACGGCGTTGAAATGGTCCAGCTTGGCCCGGTCGAAAATGGCGGGAGACTTGGAGATGCCCGCCATGTCGAAGGCCTTCACCAGCTCGGGCAGGGTGAAAATTTCCTGCTCGGCCAAATCGCCCTTGGGGCTCCAGCCCAGGAGGGCCACATAGTTGAGGATGGCCTCGGTGAGATAGCCCTCCGCTTTCAGGTCCTCGTAGGAGGGGTCGCCGTGGCGCTTGGACATCTTATTCTGGGCGTCGCGCATCACCGGGGAGCAGTGGACATAGGTGGGAATTTCCCAGCCGAAGGCCCGGTAGAGCAGGTCGTACTTGGGGGCGGAGGAGAGGTATTCGCTGCCGCGGACCACATGGGTGATGCCCATGAGGTGGTCGTCGATGACATTGGCGAAGTTGTAGGTGGGCAGGCCGTCGCGCTTCAGGAGCACCTGGTCGTCCAGGGTGCTGTTTTCCACGGTGATGTCGCCGAAAATGGCGTCGTGGAAGGTGGTGGTGCCCTCCGCGGGGATCTTCTGCCGGATGACATAGGGCAGGCCCTGGGCCAGCTTTTCGGCCACCTGGTCCGCCGTCAGGTCGCGGCAGGGGTCAGGGGCGCGGCCGAAGTCGCCGCTGTCCTCCTCGGACTCGGCTTTCTCGCAGAAGCAGTAGTAGGCGGCGCCCTTTTCCACCAGGAGTTGGGCGTATTGGCCGTAGGTGTCCCGGCGCTGGGACTGGATGTAGGGGGCCACGGGGCCGCCCACATCGGGGCCCTCGTCGTGGGTGAGACCGCACTCGGCCATGGTGCGGTAGATCACATCCACCGCGCCGGAGACCAGGCGGCTCTGATCCGTATCCTCGATGCGGAGGATGAATGTGCCGCCGTGGCTGCGGGCAATGAGCCAGGTATACAGGGCTGTGCGCAGATTGCCCACATGCATATACCCCGTGGGCGAGGGGGCAAAACGGGTGCGCACCTTACCGTGGGGGATCTTGGCCTCCATCTGCTCAAAATAGCTGTGATCCAGTGTCATGGCTATAAACCTCCGCAAATTCCTCAAAATTGAAAACATTTATCCATAATAAAAATATACCTTACTATTATAAAGTAGCTGACGAAAAAGTCAAGAAAAAAAGCATATCCCGTTGCAATTTTGCGGGAAAAGTGATACCATGAATGTGATTTGTATAAAATGGGGCTTCGGGCCCGTTTGCGGAAGGAGAAATGAATCGGATGGAGAACACAGTGGAGAAGAAAAAACGGATATTCAGCGGCATCCAGCCCAGCGGCGAGCTGACCTTGGGGTCCTATATGGGGGCCATTCGCAACTGGGTGGACCTGCAGGACGAGTATGACTGCCTGTACTGCATCGTGGATATGCACGCCATCACCGTGCGGCAGGACCCGGCTACCCTGCGCCGCCGCAGCGTGAACCAGTTGGCCCAGTACATCGCCTGCGGACTGGACCCCAAGAAGAACATCATGTTCATCCAGAGCCATGTGCCCCAGCACGCGGAGCTGAGCTGGGTGCTGGGCTGCTACACCCAGTTTGGCGAGCTGAGCCGCATGACCCAGTTCAAGGCCAAGGCCAAGCAGCACGCGGACAACATCACGGCGGGGCTGTTTACCTACCCGGTGCTGATGGCGGCGGACATCCTGCTGTATCAGGCGGACCTGGTGCCGGTGGGGGAGGACCAGCGGCAGCATGTGGAGCTGACAAGGGACATCGCCCAGCGGTTCAACGGGCTGTACAGCGACACCTTTACCCTGCCGGAGGCGTTCATCCCCAAGATGGGCGCTCGGGTCATGAGCCTGGCTAACCCCGAAAATAAGATGAGCAAGTCCGACCCCGACGGGTGCGTGTTCCTCATGGACAAGCCCGAGGACATCATGCGCAAGTTCAAGCGCGCCGTTACCGACTGCGAGACGGCGGTGAAGTTTGACAAGGAGAACAAGGCCGGTATCTCCAATCTGCTGACCATCTACTGCGCCGCCACCGGCAAGACCCTGGCCGAGGCGGAGGCGGAGTTCGCGGGCCAGGGCTACGGCGTATTTAAGCCCGCCGTGGGCGAGGCCGTGGTGGAGCTGCTGCGGCCTCTGCGGGAGGAGTCCGAGCGAATCATGAAGGACAAGGCGTACCTGGAGAGCGTCTACAAAGAGGGCGCGGACCACGCCTCCTACCTGGCCCAAAAGACCCTGAGCAAGGTGTACCGCAAGATCGGCTTTGTGGCGAAATAAAAGCTATATTTTATAATGTATGTTTCCTTGCAAAGACGGAAAACATTTGTTATAATCGAAGTGAACTGAGAATAGCAGAAAATTATCACATAGAAAGGATTTGGCTACTATGATCTATACCAGCGAAGTACAGCATATGTGCCCCATCGTCAAGGGCGCTTATCACGGCCCCGCGCCCATTCCCGAGGAGGGTAAGTGGGTCCAGGCCAAGGAGATCGGCGACATTTCCGGCTTTACCCACGGCATCGGCTGGTGCGCTCCCCAGCAGGGCGCCTGCAAGCTGACGCTGAATGTGAAAAACGGCGTCATCGAGGAGGCTCTGGTGGAGACCATCGGCTGCTCCGGCATGACCCATTCCGCCGCTATGGCATCCGAAATTCTCATCGGCAAGACCATTCTGGAGGCGCTGAACACCGACCTGGTGTGCGACGCCATCA
>CAVHCH010000102.1:0-7237 GCA_963634265.1 Bacteroidaceae bacterium
TTCAAATCATTTTCTCTCGCGACATGTGCGTGAGAGAAAATACTTCTCAGGCTGCCAGTGTGGAATTTTGAGCCAGGGGCTCAAAATTATGCGCGCAGCAGACTGCAAGCCTTTTGTCGGAAAAACCCGGAGGGTTTTTCGACAGTCTCTAATTATCCCACTTTTTTGAAGCGGGATAATCTATGTAGGTCAAAGGTCCACGATGATGGGCTCCACGCCGATATGCGGCAGGAAAACATGGAGCAGGTCCGCTGTTTTCAGACGCAGGGAGCTGGTGTTGCGGCAGGGGTGGCAGCCGAACCACTCCGCTTCCGCCACCCGTCGCTCCAAGGCCAGGGTGACGCGATGGTCTGCGTCGTTCATAAGCCCCAGCACCGAGGCAGAGCCGGGCTGCACGCCCAAAAGCTCCTGCAAGTCCTCCGGGGAGGCGAAGCTCAGACGGGAGGAGCCGATCTTCTTGGAAAAGTCGGCGGTGCGGAAGGGCAGGTCGGCGGGCATAGCCAGCAGGTAAAAGGCGCTGCGGTTGCGGGGGGTCAGTAGCAGGTTTTTGCAGATGGTGATGCCCAGGGCCTCGCTGATCCCGGCGCAGGCGTCCATGTCGTAGGCGGGCTCGTGGTCCACGCGCTGGTAGGGGATATGAAGGGAGTCCAGCAGGTCGTAGACCCGCTGCTCCACCGGCTCCCGCAGGGTGTCGGGGCGGCCGGAATAGACGGGGGATATGGTCATGGCTTACTCCTTTGCAAGCAGCTTTTCGCCGGCGCGGAAAATGTCGCCCGCGCCTACGGTGAGGATCAGGTCGTCCGGCTGGGCGAGAGTAGCCAGGGTGTCGGCCACCTGATCCAGGGTGGAGCAGTAGAGCGCGCCGGGGATCTCCTTAGCCAGCTGGCTGGAGGAGATGCCGATGTCGTTATTTTCCCGGGCGGCGTAAATTTCCGCCAGCACGGCGATGTCCGCCAGCTTCAGCTCCCGGATGAAATCGTCAAAGAGCGCCTGGGTGCGGGTGTAAGTGTGGGGCTGGAAGGCGCAGATGATGCGCTTATAGGGCATGGAGCGGGCGGTGGTGAGCAGGGCGTGGAGCTCACCGGGGTGGTGGGCGTAGTCGTCAAATACCGCAGCGCCATGGTAGCTGCCCTTGTACTCAAAGCGCCGTCCGGCCCCGTGGAAGGTGCGCAGGCCCTCCTCCACGGCCTTGCCGCCGATGCCCAGCACATAGGCCGCCGAGGCCGCCGCCAGGGCGTTAGAAATGTTGTGCTTTCCCGCAACAGCCAGGGCGATGTGGGCGTAAAACTCCCCGTGGATCATCACATCAAACTCGCCACAGCCGTCGTGGAAGGCCACATTGTCGGCCCGGCAATCCGCCCCGTCATCCCGCACGGAGAAGGTAAAAACCGGGTGCGACAGGCCCTTTACAGACTCCATGGCGCCGCTATCGTCACCGTTGACGATGACATAGCCCCGCTGGGGCACCAGGTCCGCAAAGGCGTGGAAGGAATGCTCCACATCCGAAAGATCCTTGAAAAAGTCCAGATGGTCGGCCTCCACATTCAAGATCACCGCCACCGTGGGGAAGAAATTCAAAAACGAGTTGCAGTATTCGCAGGACTCCAGAATGATGGTGTCGCCGTGGCCCACCCGGTAGCCGGAGTGGAGCATGGGCAGAGTGCCGCCGATCATCACCGTGGGGTCAGCCTGGGCGGCCATGAAAATATGGGTGGCCATGGAGGTAGTGGTGGTCTTTCCGTGGGTGCCGGAGATGCAGAGGGCATTTTGATACTGCTGCATGATGGCGCCCCAGGCCTGGGCCCGCTCGTAAACGGGGATGCCCCGGGCGATGGCCCCGGAAATTTCGGGGTTGTCGTCATGGATGGCGGCGGTGCGGATGACCAGCTGGGCGCTTTGCAGATTGTCCGCCGAGTGGCCCACGGCCACAGGAATGCCCAGGGTGCGCAGGTGGCGCACGGTGTCGCTCTCGGACATATCGGACCCCTGCACGCAAAGGCCCATGCCGTGCAGCACCTCGGCCAGCGGGCACATGGAAACGCCGCCGATGCCGGACAGATGGACCCGGACGCCGGGGCGCAGATATTCTTTGAAATCCACAGTGGGATGCATCATTTCAGGTAGCCTCCTAAAGACGGTTTTGCTATGGAATTGCATTTTTTCATAACCTATATTATAATACGAATCAGACGGAAGTGCAACAGGAAATGCGCACTTTCATTTTGCCGGAGGGATGGAAATGGGCCGAGAGCAGGCGACAAAAATTATAGATGCCCTGGAGCGGGAGGGCTTTCGGGCCTATTTCGTAGGCGGCTGCGTGCGGGACACGCTGCTGGGCCGGGAGCCGGGGGACTGGGACATGGCCTCCGATGCCAGACCGGAGCAGGTGATGGAGATTTTCGGGGCCGACGCGATCCCAACTGGCTGCAAACACGGCACTGTTACGGTGCGCTGCGGCGGCGAGAGCTTTGAGGTGACGACCTTCCGCACCGACGGGGCGTATTCCGACGGGCGGCACCCGGATCAGGTGACATTTGCGGGAACAATAGAGGACGATCTCGCCCGCCGTGACTTCACCATCAACGCCATGGCTATGGGCAAGGACGGGCGCATCCTGGACCTCTATGACGGAGCCGGGGACCTAAAGCGTGGCATTATCCGCTGCGTGGGGGACGCCGGGACCCGTTTCCGGGAGGACGCGCTGCGCATTCTGCGGGCGATGCGGTTTGCCTCGACCCTGGGATTTACCATTGAGCCGTCCACGGCGGCGGCCATCCACCGGGAGGCGGGGCTGCTGAAAAAAATCGCGGCGGAGCGCATACTCGCGGAAATGAATAAGCTCCTGTGCGGCAAGGGCTGCCGGGAAATTTTGCTGGCGTACCCGGATGTTTTGGGCGTTTTCCTGCCGGAGCTGCTGCCCTGCGTGGGCTTTGACCAAAAAAACATCCACCATTGCTACGATCTGTACACCCACACGGCGGTGGCGGTAGAGAGCGTGGAGCCGGACCCGGTTTTGCGCTGGACTATGCTGCTCCACGACATTGGCAAGGTGAAAACCTTTACAGTGGATGAGCAGGGCCAGGGGCATTTCATCGGCCATCCCCAGGTCAGCGCCGCCCTGGCGGAGGACATCTGCACCCGCCTGCGGATGCGGAAAAAGGACCGGGAGGACATTGTGACGCTGATCGCCTGGCACGACCGGGACATTCCCGTGACGAAAAAGGGCATCGGCTCCGCCGTTCGGGCCCTGGGCGAGGAGAATTTCCGCCGTCTGCTGGCAGTGAAGCGGGCCGACAATCGTGCCCAGGCCCCGGAATTTAGCTGGGTCCGGCAGAAAATCGACCAGGCCGAGGCAATACTGGATGCGCTTTTGCAGGAGGAAAGCTGCCTGCATCTAAGGGATTTAGCTGTAAATGGAAATGACTTGACAGCATTAGGATATACAGGCCGGGAGATCGGTGCGGCCCTGGAATGGCTCCTGGAGGGCGTTATTGCCGGGGAAATAGAAAATGACCGGGCGTCTCTGCTGGCAGCCCTTGCGAAAAGAAATTGATTACTTCCAAAGGTGCAGGTAGCCCGCGTCCTGGAGCTGCTTGAGAAAGAGCAGGGCCATGGGGAAGAGGATCATCCCCGCCACGCCGAAGGTGCAGAAGCCGATGTACATGGCCATCAGCGCCGGGAGCGGCGGCAGGTCCACCTGGGCGGCCATGACCTTGGGCTCCAGGAAGCTGCGCACCAGGGTGATGACCGCGTAAATGGCTATAAGAGAGATGGCTTTGGGCGTCTGCTGTAAGAGCAGGCACACCACCGCCCAGGGCAGGAGCACCGTCCCTGTGCCGAACACCGGGAGGGCGTCAATGAGGGCGATGACGGCGGCCAGCAGCAGGGCGTAGGGCTGGCGAATGAGCAGCAGTCCCACCAGCAGCTCTGTGAAAGTGACGCTCAGGAGAATGCACTGGGCTTTGAACCACTTGCTCAGGGTGCTGAGGAGGTTATCTTTCACGCCGCCTACCTGCTGCCTTTTTTGCGGCGGGAGCTGGCGGCGGAGGAAATTTAGGATGGTCGGCAGCCGCGCCGCTGTAAAGAAGATCGCCAGTACAGTGGTTGCTGTAAAAAGGAAAACGGAGGGTATATCCTTCAGTGCGTCGGCGGCGGTGGCGACGCAGCGGGCAGAAAAACGGGTGAACCAGGCGGAAAGCTCCTGGGAGCCGTCCGACAAGACCTGCTGCATCCAGGACTGCATACTTTTGGGGCAGGAGGCGCAAAAGCGCTCCAGGCGGTCCTGCATGGCTTCAAAATAAATGGGCAGCTCCGAAAGATACTGGGGCAGGGACTTAAACAGCCGCACGGACTGCTGCAATAGATTCAGACACAGCACCGTGAGCACCGCCAAAAGCAGTGCCAGCAGCACGAAAGACAGCACCGCCGACACAAAGCCCCGGCGCAGGTGCAGCCTTTCCCGCAGATAGCACACCGTGGGCTCCATGAGGTAGGCGGTGCCCAGGGCGATGAGGAAGGGCAGCAGCCACAAAAGCACATACCGCACCCCGATCCAGCACAGAAGCAGGAGCAGGCCCCAATATAGCACCCGGACTATGAAATTGCGGTATTTATCCGACATACTGACCTCCCGGGGTATGGAATTGCCTTGCATACGGGTCCAATATATGCTAAGATAACGGTAAATAACGATGGGCTTTCGGGGGAAACGGCTATGAGCAAGAAAAAATATTACATCGTGTCCGAGGACGCGCTGCCGGAAATTTTTATCAAGGTGGCCGAGGCCAAGCGGATGTTACAGGTGGGGGAGGCCAAGACCGTGGGCGAGGCCGCCCGGCTCATGAACATCAGCCGCAGCGCTTTTTATAAGTACAAGGACGCCGTGCAGCCCTTCCAGGATATGAAGGCCGGGCGCATCATCACCTTTTACGCCCTGCTGAAGGACAACCCCGGCGTGCTCAGCAACTACCTGTCTATTTTTGCCAATTCCGGCGCAAATATACTGACCATCAACCAGACCATTCCCACCAACGGCTGCGCGGGCGTGACCATTTCCGCCGAGACCAGCGAGATGAAGGAGGGTCTGGAGGAGATGATGGCGGGCATCTCCGCCGCCTTCGGCGTGCTGAAATTTGAGGTTTTGGCAGGGTAAATTCAATGAAGACAATAAAAAAGGGAGCCGAAAGGGAGAGGCTTCGTAAGGAAGTCCTCTCCCTTCGGCTTTTGTAATCAGCCGGAATGATTGGATTGTAGGTAAAAACAATCATATTGGAGGATTACAAAATGGAAGAGGACATCTACAACGAGAAGAACGGACTTTGGTATGAGCTGCTGGGAGACTACTATCTGCCCTGTATGAAACTGCCGGAGGAACCTGAGATACACATCGGTATCTGGGGGCAGCAGCACCGACGCTATCTCAAGACCCACCGCAAGGCACTGTACACCTCCCTGCTTACCAGTGGAAAGTTGAACAGTTATCTTGCCGACATTGACCGGCAGGCCGGGGAAATGTTCTCTCGGCTGGTAAAACAGATGGCTGAAGCGGAAGGCGTTAACGAAGATCTCAAGACAACCGATCAGATGGTGTGGGTTCAAAGGATGAACAATATTCGCAATCGAGTCAGCGAGATTATATCTGAAGAATTGATTTATAGTTAAAGAAGGCATCGGCGGGATTTGGTTCCCGCCGATGCCTTCTTTATTGCTGTGTCGTTCCAGTCTTGGACTGTTCACAGTGTGGTGACCTATGAGGGTTGCTATAAACTACGGATAAAGTCGCAATCTTCCTTCCATTTCTGAAAAGCGATTTCGTTCCCGGCCTTCATACCATTGATGTTCATTCGCTGTCTAAGAAATCTCATAACATCATACTTGGATGCCTTTCCTGTATCAATGGCGCATTTGAGAATTCGCTGCCGCTGGGCAGCGCTCAATCCGGCAGTTTGGCTGACTGTGTAGCCCATATCATAGAATATCGATGTATCTTCGAAACCAGAAAGGTCGCCAGAGGTGTTGTTCTCGTACATAATCCTACAGCGTGGCACGCCATAGCTTTCAAACATTTGAATTAGGGCATCCAGTGAAATGCGAAACCGCTTGCAGTGGGCGCATCTCTCGATGGTATACTGCTTGTCCGGTTCTCCGTAAAAGCTGAAATCAACTCGTATATCCTTGAGCAGATGATTTTCTTCTCGGCAAGTATCTTCACCACAAAATACAACCAAAGTGTCCGAAGTTCTGAACTTATAAATATCGGGCGAGCTGGCAGCATTGCCGAACATTTCGCATACGCTTTCAACTATATCTTTGCGGTCGCAAAGACTATACAACCGCTTGATCCACGGCAGCCCGGCGGATAGTGCCTCTGCAGTATGCTCTGTTGGCATACATGCAAGATGTGCGGCGAGATCTTTTTCAATCTTGCGCTGCTCCGTTTGAACTACATCATACATTTTTTGAATTTCGTTACTCTTTAGAATTACTTGGCACTTGGCGACCGGGTCATATCGTTTGATGCGGAGGGCGCTATCCGGATTGCTCCAAAGGATGCTATTCTGTGATTCATAGCACTCATCATAGACAAACTCGATGGCCCCGAATGTGTCGAGAATATAAGCCGCTTCCGCGTTCCAATTCCTCGACAGCCTCCGTTCAACAGCCAGTCTGAACTCAGCAGGATCTCGCGGATAGCGAAGCCAGTCGTGGCGGTAGTCAGCATCAAAGCCGCACGAAATCATCTCACTGCAGAAATATGCTTCATTGAAGCAATTGCCATACTCGATTAAGTTTTTTTCGTGGCAAAAAGAAATCAGTTCCTTAATAGCTGGATGCCGGGTATCCTCTAAGGTGCATCCATAGGCCATGAGCTCACCCTGCACTCGCATTTGAAGACCAACATAATGCGTATAGTCTCTCGGTTGAAGGCCAAATTCCACGAATTCCTCTAATGTTGCCGGTTCCGCCCTCTTACTGAGGGTATCGTCGTGAATTGTATCAAATAGTGATGCCATTATCTTTCCTCCGGCCAAATATTCTATATGCCGCCCATGCATCAGAGCCTGCGTTATTCAATTTATTCGCCAAAAATATCATCCGCCAAATAGCTTGAAAATTCCGTACACAACCAGAATTACCACGATCATCGTCAGGCATCCGCAGCCGCCACCGCCGCCAGAACCGCCTGAATCATTGTCGCCTGTTGCTATTTTGAACAGCGCATAGTCGCGGCCATCTA
>CAVHCH010000103.1:0-34596 GCA_963634265.1 Bacteroidaceae bacterium
CTCCTCTGGCTTTCTCCCAACGAGTTCACTGTCCAATATGTTTGACAAACCTACATTCTGTCGAAAAACAGAGCCAAGGATTTGTTATGAA
Organism: Bacteroidaceae bacterium; assembly: GCA_963634265.1. GTDB lineage: Bacteria > Bacillota > Clostridia > Oscillospirales > Oscillospiraceae > Vescimonas. Next base: position 92 of record CAVHCH010000103.1, read on the forward strand.
TGACTATATCGGGCGCAGAAAAATGCTTCCCCTTTTCGGCTAATAAAACGGGCAAAAATTGCCGGTTTGCGAAAGCCGGACAGGCTATTCTGCGTCCGAGAGGGCAAACAGGTCACTGAGCTCTGCGGATATATAACGAAAGAGGAGTTATCATGCGAAAAAAACAGATTGCTGTCTGCCGAAAGGGCAAAAAATACAGCGCCCATCCGACTTCTATATCTGCAAATGTGCGCAAAGGCGCGTATCCGCTCCCCGGGTATGGCCGAAGCGAAAGTGCCGCGCCGCTGCGGCGCGTATACGCCTTGCAGGCGTGCAGGCCCGGTGCAGCCCTGCAGTTTGAGCAGGTGCTGACAAGGTGGATGCAGCACAACCGGGTCCACCACAAGGGCAGCACGGAGGCAAAGTACCAGTTTCTCATGGAGCGGCATATTTTGCCCGGCCTGGGGGCTTTTCCCCTGCGGGGGCTCACCGCCACGGTCATCAATTCGTTTCTCAAGGAGAAGCTGGATAGCGGACGGGTCAACGGGACCGGGGGCCTGTCTGCCTCCTATGTGCGCACCATGGCGGTCATCATCCAATCTGCCCTGCAATTTGCGCAGGACGAGCATTTGTTTGGGGGCCTGAACTCCAAAATTTATAAGCCCGCCCTGGTCCGAAATGACAAGCTCGCCCTGACCCCATCCGAGCAGCGGACCTTGGAAGCGTTCGCCGTCCAAAACCCAGACCCGGCGGGAACGGCCGTTATGTTGGCCCTGCACACGGGTATGCGTATCGGTGAAATTTGCGCGCTGTCGTGGGAAAATGTGGATTTGGAGAGGAAAATGATCTATGTCCGGCACACGGTGACGCGGGTTCGGGAGGACACGGGCCGCCCGGGAAAAACGAAAATGGTCATCGGCGACCCCAAAACGATCTCTTCCCGGCGGGATATTCCCATAACCTCGGTTTTGCTGCGGTTTCTGCGCCGCCTGCGGGAGCGGTCTGCGGGGGCGTATGTTGCGTCCCAGTGTCGGGGATTTGTGAGCCCGCGGACAATGGAGTATAGGTATCACAAGCTGCTGGATGCCTGCGGGGTCAGGAAAGTCAACTTTCATGCTCTGCGGCACACCTTTGCGACCCGGTGCATCGAGGTGGGGGTGGACATTAAATCTCTCAGCGAAATACTGGGCCACGCCAATGCGACCATAACGCTCAACACCTATGTGCACAGCTCCATGCAGCGCAAGCGCCAGCAGCTGGAAAAATTGGCAGAAACCCTTTCCGCGCCAGACGACCAGGACCGCACCGCACTGTTTTGAAAATTGCTAACTGTGAAGCAAGCCCTCCGGCATAGCCGAAGGGCTTGTTTTTGCGTAGAAGTTTTAGTTCTACGCAAAAATCCCGGGGCAGATTTTGCTTATATTACATTCGGATTTTAAACATGATATGAGCCAAGTGTAAATTTTTTCCAGTTTTGGAAAGCTGCCCGAGATGAAAGGACGAGGGGGAGGAAGAGAATGAAAATTAAAGTCGCTGTTTTGGAGAAGGATAAAAACTATCTGCAAAGGTTGACGGCTGTTTTTTTGGCCAATTATTCCGATAAAATTGAGATCCGCTCTTTTACCACGCTGGACAATGCCATGCACAGCCTGGACGCGGACCGTATCAATGTTTTTTTGGCAAACGACACATTTGACATCGACTTTAACTCGGTCCCCGCACGGTGCGGGTTTGCGTATTTTGTGGACGCCGCCGACATTGAGTCGCTGAATGACAGGCGTGCCATCTGCAAGTTCCAGAAGGTGGAGCTGATCTACCGGCAGATCCTCAGCCTTTTTTCGGAGACGGCGGGGGGCGTTGCCGGCATGAAGCTGGGTGATGACGAGTGCAAGCTGATCGCGTTTGCATCCCCGTGCGGAGGCGTGGGGTGCTCGATCATGGCGGCGGCGTGTGCGCGGCATATTGCCATGAAGGGAGAAAAAGTCCTCTATCTCAATCTGGAACGATTTGGGTCATCGGATCTGTTTTTCTCGGCGGAAGGACAATTTGACATGAGCGATGTTATTTTTGCGCTCAAAAGCAAAAAGGCAAACCTGGCCATGAAAATGGAAAGCTGCGTGAAGCGGGATGCTTGCGGCGTGTACTTTTATTCGCAGCCGAAAATCGCCCTGGATATGCACGAGCTGGACATGAATGATGTGAACCGGCTTATCTCTGCGGCAAAACTTTCGGGCGTATACGCCTGCGTTGTTTTGGATATGGATTTCGGAATTGACAAGGAGACCATGAAGGTCCTCCACCAAATGCACGATATAGTTTGGGTCGGGGACGGATCGGAAATATCAAACTTCAAAATCAGCCGTGCGTTTGAGGCGCTTTCCGTTTTGAACCAAAGCACTGAGACATCCGTTTTGAGCAAGCTGATGCTGATTTATAACAGGTTCAGCAGCAAAAGCAGCCGGATGATAGAAAACCCGGACCTCAGAAATATCGGCGGTGCCCCGCGATTTGAGCACGCGACCACGGCGCAGATACTGGAGCGCTTGGCGCCCATGGATATGTTCGACAAAATCAACTAAGGCGGTGCGGAAATGGATTTTGAACAGGAACAAAGATTTGTTGCTGAAGTAAAGAGATATATTACGGACAATCTCCCCCTCAGCCAGATCAGCGATGAGGACTTGGAGCGGAACATTGAGGAGATCGTTGCAAAACGAATAGGCTCGCAATACTGCACCATAGACCAGCGGGTGTCCATTGTGGAGCAGATATTCAGCTCTATCCGCGGCTTCGGCCTACTGGACACGATTATTAAGGACGAGACCATCACAGAGGTAATGATCAACGGGCCGGACCATATTTTTATTGAGCAAAATGGCCGCTTGTTCAAATTAGACAAGCAGTTTGAAAGCCAGAGAAGGCTGGAGGACATCATACAGAGGATCGTGGGCCTGGCGGGCCGGGAGGTGAATCAATCCAACCCGATCTGTGACACCCGACTGCCGGACGGCTCCCGTGTAAATGTTGTGCTGCCGCCCATCGCCTTATGCGGGCCTACGGTCACCATCCGTAAATTCTCCAAGACACCCATGACCATTGAAAAGCTCATAGAGTATGGGTCTATCACAAAAGAGATCGCGGAAAAGCTGCGGCTGCTCATTAAGGCCAAATATAACATTTTTATCAGCGGCGGTACCGGCTCCGGCAAGACAACCTTCCTAAATGCTCTGTCGAACTTCATACCAAAGGATGAGCGAGTTATAACCATTGAGGACTCTGCCGAGCTGCAGATCGAGGGCATTGAAAACCTGGTGAGCCTGGAGACCAGAAATGCAAATACTTCCGGCGCAGGGCAGATCACGATTCGGGATCTGATCAAGTCCTCGCTGCGAATGCGCCCGGAGCGCATTATTGTGGGCGAGGTCCGCGGCGGCGAGGCACTGGATATGCTGCAGGCGATGAATACCGGCCACGACGGCTCGCTTTCCACCGGCCACGCAAACTCCACCGAGGATATGCTCAGCCGCCTTGAAACCATGGTGCTGCAAGGTGCAGCAGGGCTGCCGCTGGAGGCTATACGCCAGCAGATCGCATCGGCGGTAGACATCATCATCCACCTGTCGAGATTGCGGGATAAATCCAGAAAGACCATGGAGATCACCGAGGTGGTCGGCTACGAAAACGGAAAGATCATTCTCAACCCGCTCTATGTGTTTGAGGAGGATGAAAACAGCACTTTGGAAAAGGTCTCCGGCGAACTGAAACGAACGGAAAACGAAATGAAAAACGACTTCAAGCTGAAACTCTCGGGCGTTCATACGAGGATTTGAGGTGAATGAATTGAAAAAGAAAACCAAGAAAGAATTGGAGCCGCAGTACTACACATCGGCTACCAACATGCCTACCTATAACTATAAGGTTTACAACTTCAGCCAAAAGGAGAAGATACTCTACTTTCTCCTGGCTTTTGTGGTGGGTGCGGCGGTAGGCTACCTGTTCTATGGCGGCATCGGAAAAGATGAGTTTGGCCAGCCCACGACTGTAACATGGATCCTCAATGCGGTGATCCCCATTGCCGTCGGCTGCCTTGCAGGCAGGCTGTTTGTTCCTGTGCGGCAAAAGTCTATCATCGAAAAAAGACAGAGGGAGCTGAGTCACCAGTTTCGGGATATGCTGGACGCACTGACCACATCCCTGGGTGCCGGAAAGAATGTAAACGACTCGTTTATGGGCGTGTATGAGGACCTGAAGATCCAATACGACGAGGACGCATTTATCCTAAAAGAGCTGGAAGTTATCATTTCCGGCATCCACAACAATATTGACATTGAAGATGTCCTGGAGGACTTCGGCAAACGCAGCGGCAATGACGACATATTGAGCTTTGCCAATGTTTTTAAGATCAGCTACCGCAAGGGCGGCAATATTAAGGAGATCATTCGCAATACCCACAGCATCCTAAGCGATAAAATGGAGATCGCCGAGGACATCGAGACCCTTGTGACTTCCAACAAGCTGGAGCAGAACATCATGATCGTCATGCCCATTGCCCTGATAGCACTGATCAAAATGATGAGTCCGGAATTTGCCGCCAACTTTGTGACGCCGGCCGGACTTATTTCCACCACGGTGAGCCTTGCGATATTCGTGGTCGCGTACTTTATCGGAAAAGCCGTGCTGGACATCAAATTATAAGGAGGGGTAAGCGTGCTGGGTATGTCGATCGTAGACATTGTCATTATTTTGCTGGGCGTGATCGCCCTGATCCTGTGGCTGCTCCTTTTCGCGCAGGGTAAGAAGTATAACGAGATGTTTGATGTTCTGGAGGAAAAGGAATATCCGCTGAAGGAAGTATACGGGATGGGCTATGCCCTCCTGGAAAAGATCCAGTATAACTACAAATCCAAGGGAGACCGAAAGCTCCGGCAGGAACTGGATGTTTTGTACGGGAACAAGTATTCGGAGTACTATCTGCGCGTTATCCACTCACAGCAAATCACCTTTGCGGTCACGCTATTTGTGATCTCCTTTGCGCTTTACGGGCTTTCCTCGGAGGTGCTGGCGCTGATTGTTGGCTTCGTGTTTTCGGGACTGTCCTACTACTACTTTGGAACGGTTACAAAGAAAAAAATACTGAAGCGGTCCGATGAACTGATGCACGACTTTTCCGAAGTGGTGTCCAAGCTCGCGCTGCTGACAAATGCGGGCATGATCCTGCGGGAGGCCTGGCAGGAGATCGCCTTTGCCGGGGAGTCCACCATTTATTCCGAGATGAAAACGGCGGTGAACGAGATGAACAACGGTGTGCCCGAGATCGACGCGGTGTTCAATTTCGGCTCCCGCTGTATGCTGCCGGAGATAAAGAAATTTACATCCACCATTATCCAGGGCATGACCAAGGGCAACCGGGAGCTGACCGCCATGCTGCAGGAACAGAGTCGGGAGGTATGGCAGATGAAAAAGCAGCTTGTCCGCCGGGAAGGCGAGCGGGCGGCCAGCAAGCTCCTGATCCCCATTTGCATCATGTTTATCGGTATTCTGATCATGATCCTGATTCCCATTTTTGCAAACCTGGGGGTATCCTGACTGCGGCTTTATTTGGACGGAATTCCTACCATCGGTTAACAAGGGAAGACACGGTTTTGTCGGGCAGAAATGCGCCCATACCGCGTGGGGCCCCTTGGAAATATGGCAAGTATTCCCTGCGGGGCCTTCCTTGCCTGGACACATTTCTGCGCGGCAAAACCGCTTCGCACCTGCCAGCGATGGATTATCGAACGATTTTTGGCTTTTGAGCCGCAGGCGGGCTGGTGCCCGCCAAGGCGAGAAGGACAAAAAGCGCCGCAAAGGCGCGCTGGCAGGCGTGTTTGTCCTTGTCAACCGATGGTATAGAGTAAAAAAGAGAAGGGAGGTGTGTTACATGATGATGCAGCAGTTGAGCATGTGCGCCTTCATGGCAAAGAGAAAGCTGAAGGAGCTGTTCACTGACGAGAGAGGCGAGGTCAATATTGTGGCCATCGTTGTGCTCATCGGTATTGCGGTGCTGTTGGCCCTGGTGTTTAAAAAGCAAATTGAGGGGCTTTTGGACAGTCTGTTCAGTGAAATTGGCAAAAACGCCAAAAATGCGATTACAAAAGGCGAAATCCCTGAATGACCAAACCACTGGCTTGCGTGCAGAGGATGGCTCCGGAGAAGTGTCTGCGGAGCCACCCTCCACACCAACTTATGAAAGGATGAAAAAGATGGTAGGAAGAGAAAAAGTTCACCAAAAAATTAAAAACGAACGGGGCATGGTGATCGTAGAAGCGTCGTTCGTGTTTCCTATAATGTTTTTTGTCCTGTTCTTTTTGATCTACATGGGCAATGCCTATTACATGAAAGCGCAGATCGAGTCTGTGGTGGAGCAAAAGGCCATCCAGGGTGCGGCGTACTGCGCAGACCCACTGCTGGAAGCTATTAAGGAATCCGGCGGTGTTCCGACGGTGGACCAGCTGAAAACAAAGCCGTACCGCTATATTTTCGGGGGCATGAGCGACATTGAGACGAAGATCTCCGGGGAAGTCGTGCAGGCCATTACCGGGGAGTCCTCCTCGTTTTTTAAGAATATGTCGCCTAAGATCGTCACCCAAAAAGCGGACATTGCGAAATATAACAACTATATCGTGTATTCCACTTTTTCCGTGGAGGTCAAGTATGTGGTCAAGTTTCCCATCAGCTTTTTAGGGGAGTCTACGCCGCCTATGCTGGAGATCACCTCCCGGGCAGAGATGCCGGTGGACGATACGGCGGAGTTCATTCGCAACACTGACATGGTCATAGACTTATTCCCCAAGGAAATGGGAGAAAAAATTGCGGATGTGTTTGGAAAGATAAACGACTTCATATCCGGCTTTGCCAAGAAGTAAGGAGGACAGAGAAAATGGATTTTGTCAAGAAGACCAAGGGAGCCGTCTCCATTTTTCTGGTCATTATTTTGGTGCCGATGATGACCGTTTCCGCGCTTTTTGTGGATGCAAGCAGGATCTCTCTGGCCCGGTCGGTGGCCGCGTCCGCCGGGGACTTGACGCTGAACACGGCGCTGACGGATTACGACACCGTGCTGAAGGATATGTATGGCCTTTTTGCCACGGCGCAGAACACGGACGAGCTTTATGAAAGCCTGGAGGACTACTATCGCACCTGCATAACCTCCTCCGGGGTGAGCGAGGTGGATGCCGATTCCCTGGTCGGCCAGATCATGTCGCAGCTGGCCCTGGTGGGCGAGGATTCGGACACCTCCGATATGCTCAATATGCAGATGGTGGACTTCGATGTGTCAAAGCGCAGCGACGCCAACCTGGCAAACGCAACGATCCTTGAAAAGCAGATCGTGGACTTCATGAAATACCGCGGGCCGATCAATACGGGGTTGAGCTTTCTTTCCGCGATCCAAACATTAAAGACATTGAGCAAGCAGAGCGAGCTGGTGGATAAGCGGCAGGAGTACTATACCCAGCAGCAGACCGTGATGGAAACGCTGGAGACGGCATGGAAAGAGATCAATGCGTATAACTCTCTTGACTTAATTCAGAAATCGAATTTCTTTTCAGATATGAAGGCCGATTTCAATAATTCGGACAAGTGGCAAAATCGGTACAAAATTGATGTAAATAGAAAGACGATTATGGATCTGTATGATACGCAGAATTATATCGACTACTATTGCAGCATTACACAGAAGGAAGAAAACGCAAAAACGGCTTCGGGGAGTAGTTTTTCGGAGAATGTTTGGAAGTTTGTATATACCGCCACAGGATCGACAGGGCCACTGAAAAGCTATATAGATTATTACCCCAAGAGTGTAGGGGGATATGACAAGGGCACGCTGCCCACGGCGGATGAAATAACCACGCTGATGAACTCGTTTTACAAGAATCTGCAATCGATGGATTCCTATAAGGCGATGTTGACCCATGAAAGTTCACCTGATGATGTGTATGACCTGCAATATTTAGTGCAGGCGAATAGAAAGGATTTGAAGCCGTACACCAGCAGTGTATCAAATGTATACACAACCTATCAAAAGCTGAAAAACGCTATGGTATGGGTCGAGGCGTACAGCGATAAGGATAAGACTGCGCTTAAAAATGGGGAAATAGAGGTCAATTCAAAGACCGACACCCTGGCCAATCACTTTGTGGCTATTGAAAAAAAGTATGAAAAAACCATGAGTGATGCCAGCAACCTGGTGAAAGTGTTTTCGGATATTGCACAGAATTTGCCTGCTGGCATAACGAACACCTCCGGCGTGAGTGGTGTTGTGAAGGGAATCAGCGATTCGGTCTCCTACTATGTAAACACGCTGGATAGTGCGGCCAAACACCTGGATAAAGCGGCTGACCTAATCGCCAGCGCGAAGACAAGTGTTTCCGGGGGAGACTTGAGCAAAGCGAAAGAGGCCTGGAAGTCCGCTGCGGACGACAGTGAGCTGAAAAACACGCCCATGGGCAGGCAGGACAAGGCAGAGATACAGGAGCTGGGAACCTATCTGAATACAGCGGACATGGATAAGATGATCAGCCGACTCCGGGCGATCTCGGCGAATTTGAAGAAAAACATCGAGCAAATCAAGGGGTATAAATTTGACGGCACATTTATAGGTGACATAAAGGATTATAGCGCCGTGAAGGCTGCCATTGAGCGCAAAGTCGGCGCCGAAAAGCTAAAAAGCGTGGAGTTGTCAAAAGAGAAGCTGATCAGCCAGGCGGATGGATGGTTTGACTGGCAGAGCGGCAGTCTGAATGTGGACTGGATCAATGACTCCGGCACGCAGGTCCGGCTTCACGGAGAGACCGATAAGCTGAACTTTTATTCCTACCTGTATACGCATTTCAACACGGGTGAAGTTTCCTCCGAAACAACGACCAAACAGGAGGATGAATCCAACGGCAAGTCTTTCTACGAAGACATAAAAACAAAATCGGCCTCCTCAGCAACGGAGTCTTCCGAAGGTGCGGATGCCGGAAATATTTCCAGCAAAAAGGAACTTCTGAACTTGATCGGAGAAGGCTGGCCGTCCTATGGCAAGGGCGGGAGCGAGACACCGTCTGCAAAAGTTAAGACGGGGGAATCTGCAGCAAAAGATACAAGTGCCTCGCTGAGCTCCATGTTCCAAAAACTGGCCGCCGCTGCGGTAGACCTGGGGACCGATCTGCGCGATAAGCTCTATGTGTCGGACTATATCATCAGCATGTTCAGTTACGATACCATAGAAAATGAAAAGAAGGCAGCAGCAAAAAAAGGAGACAAAGATGGCGACCTGACCACACTGACCCTGACGCCCATCAACGCCACCAATAACTACGCCTACGGAAAAGAAGTCGAGTACATTATTTATGGCGGAAGCAACGCATCCAATCTGACAAAGGCGTATGGTTCCATCTACGGCATTCGCTTCGGCTTCAATGTCATCTACGCGTTTACGGATTCCAGCATAAGAGACACGGCCTTTGCCATAGCAACCCCCATCTCCGCGGCTACGCTGGGTGTTATCCCGGTCCCGCTTATCCAGGCGGCCATTATTATAGGAATTGCCTGCTGTGAGTCTGCCCTGGACCTCCAAGAACTCAAATCGGGGGAAAGTGTCCCTCTGTTTAAGAACAAAAATACTTGGAAGTGCTCTATAAAAGGGCTGATGACGACCGTTAAAAAAAGCGTAGGAGATGTGTTGAAGAAATTTGGCGAGAGTGCAGTTGATAAGGGGCTGGAGCAGATCAACGACCTGCTGGACAAAACGGATGATGAGCTCAATGAGTTTATTAAAGACAATACAGATAAAGTAGTAGACGCTGCAACGACTTCGTTTGATACCCTTGTTGCAAGACATGCAAACACGGCCATCCAAAAGCTGACGACCCTCTGCAATAACGCCATTGAGGAGCATATGCGCGAGCCGGCTACCAACATGGTGAACAAAGTCAATCAGGGGCTGGATGAATGGCTGGCAGAGGAAGGCAGCAATGTCGATAAGGCTTCGGACCTTGGCTATATCGTAAAGGCCGAAGCGGTGAAAATTATCAAAGAAAAATATGTGCAGACAGTGATTGATCAAATGCAGCAGATAGCGGAAAAGGCAAGCGGAGCGGTAGCGGACGCTGCCAATATGCTTGGCGAGCTTATGGAGCGAATTAAAATAACCATTTCCGACGCTATTATTAAATCGTCTAATAAAGTCATAGAATACAAGGAGAAAATGAAAGATGATCTCAAAGAGTCTATTAAGGGTGGCGCAGGAAAGGTCAAGGAGACACTGAATAAACAAATCGATGGCGTTTTCGGCAGCGGTGCTGGGACCAACAGCACCGACTCAACGGGCATGGCCTCGCTGCTGTCCTTTTCCTACAGTGACTACCTGAGGCTGTTTTTGATGATCGGTTTGTACCAAAATGAAAACGCGATCCTGCTTAGAACGGGGGATGTGATCCAGGCAAATATGCGTCAAAAGCCGGAGAACAAAGATTTCCAGCTCTCCAAATCGGCTACATATTTGGACTTCTATGCAAAGGTGCAGGTGAAGCCCACCTTACTGGCGCTGCCGTTGTTTGCTCAGGTGGAGAAAAACCCGGTGGAAGAATCGGGCTGGTACACGATCGAGTATGAAGCGACAAAGGGATATTAATAAAAGGAGAAGTAGAACCATGAAAAGAGTAATTGTGTTTTTTTTAGCAGTAATGATGGTGCTGACCATTTCTGCTTGTGGGGGAAAAGAGGCTTCTGCGCCAGGGACGGAAAAAGATGCGCCGAAAACGACGGAAACGGAATCCCCCAAAACGGAAGAGAAGAATGACTTGCTGGAATGGACATATAAAGTTCCGCTTCAAAAAATATATATCGATGTACCTGCTTACCAGGAAATAGAAGAGGGATACACAGAACTGTTTATTATACATGATTCCAGATATGTGGCTGTAACTTCTGCATATGACGATACCGCAAACTCGCCGCGGGAAGCACACGAATTTACAGCAAAAAAGCTCATACTGAATATGCAAAACCATTCCGGTGGCATAAACAGCATCAATATCACTAAAGGCAAGGATGTTACCATCAACGGCATTGATATGTACATGTTCGAGGGAACCATCAACTACGGCAGGGATGTCAAATTCGATGGCTACGCAAAGGGCTATGCGTTCATTCTTGATGGCATCCCCTGTGAGATCGTCGGCTCTGTGGTGGACGAATCGCAGGATCAAAAACTCATTGACGAGATCGACGAGATCATAACGGCAATGGCAAAAACCGTTCGCTCGGAAGAATAACAACTTGCTCGGAGGGATGGCAATGCTGAAAAAAATGAAAGGTGAAAGTGGATCGGTCACGATTGAGGCGACCATCTCACTGACTGCGTTCATGTTTGCGATTGTGACGCTGCTTACGATCGTGAATATATGCATGGTGCAGGCCAGGGTGGCCGTTGCGATCAACACCACCGCAAAGGAACTGTCGCAATACAGCTATCTCTATGCACTGACAGGCTTTAACAAAAGTGAAGCGGAGCTGGCTCAGGCGGCTAAAGATGGGACACAGCCGATCAACGACATTATGGCCAATGTCAACACCGTGTTCAACGAGATCGAGAATCTGGGCAACACCGGGAAGGCCTCTCTGGATAACACCAGTGAAATTGCCAAGTCCTGGGAAGACGCGGTGGGAAGTGGGGAAAAGATCCAGGAGGCCGGAAGCTCACTGAAATCCACCGTTGAGGATATTGCCAAGGATCCCAAGCAGCTCATGTTTGGCATCGCAAAGCTGGCGGCCAGCGAGAGTTTGAATTTGGTCAAATCCAGGCTGATCGCGGCACCGCTCTCCAAGACCCTGTGCAAAAAGCATTTGGTCAACACGAAAGATGGCGATGTAGACGCCTATTTGAAGCAGCTGGGGGTCGTTCCGGCGGGAAATGGGTCTTATATAGATGGCTTGGATTTTTCAAACTCCACCCTTTTCCCCTATGGATCCAATGAGATAACGGTGGATGTGTCTTATGATGTCAAGGTCATTGCCTTGCTTCCCATAGATTTCCAGTTCCACTTCCACCAAAAGGCCGTTACCCACGGGTGGCTGGCGGGCGAGTCCACCTATAAGGGATCGACCAAGTACATCGAGAATGATACCTTGTGGACCAAGGCCACCGTGCAGGAGCGGGCCAGCCTGATACGCCACATGGTCATCGCAGATATGAAGAAGGAGGGCTACAAAAAAACCGCGGGGCTGACGGATGTGCCGCTTTACAGCGAAGACAAAAATGAGTTCATTATGATCTCCTCCATGAACCCGCTGTATAGCCCTGGGGATGAGGACCCCAAAACGCTGGATGATCTGAGCCCGGAAGCGCTCAAGGAAGCCATAGAGCGTCTGTGCGGCAAAATGAAGAGCACCACGGACGGACTTTCCGAAGTGGAAGTAAAGCCCGAGAAAGATGGCCAGGCGAAAAATGAAAAAAAGAATTGCGGCGGGGCCAGCAATAAGATCATTTTGGTCATTCCCGAGGATGAGGGGCTCAAAGAGAGAATTGAGGAAGTTATAAAAGAGGCCAATACGCGGGGGGTGACCATCGAAGTGGTTCCCAGCTATGGAAACGGAGCCAATGCAACGGCAGCTCCGCAAAATCAGGGAGGGCAAGATGAAAGCAGCAATTGAGATAGTTTTATCTGTGCTCCTGATCACGGCAGGGTATATTGGGACATGCCTTTATATGAAAAACGCTGCGCTGCGCCCTTTTTCCATAAAGGATGTTGCGGTAGACACGAAATGGAAAATTGTATATTTGGCGTTTGCTGTGGCAAAAAGCATCTGCATCATTGCACTGTTCAATACCGTTCATGCTTCCTATGGACTGGTACATCAGCTCAAATTGCTGACGCTGATAGAGTGTATTCTCCCTATGGCGGTGGTGGACCTAAAAAAGCACAAGATACCAAATCAGTTTTTGCTGATCGCCCTGAGCCTGCGCGCTGTATTCTACATAGTTGAGTTTGCCGGGTCTGCATCTGCGGCATTCAGCACGATGAAGAACGATGTGGTTGCGGCTGTCGTGATAAGCGCGTTTTTCCTGCTGATCTCGCTTATATTCAAAAACAGTATCGGCATGGGAGACATAAAATTATTTGCGGTCATGGGCTTGTATCAGGGGCTTTGGGGCGCAGTCAACGCCGTGTTCTTTTCGCTGGTGGCGTCTTTTTTCCTTTCGCTTGTGCTGCTGATAACAAAGCGAAAAGGCAGAAAAGATATGATCGCGTTTGGCCCGAGCATTTTATTGGGAACGATCGTTGCCATTGGCCTATCCGGGATATGATGGAGTGAATATGATGAAGAACTACAGAAAAATACTTCCCATAGTTATGATATTTATAGTGGCGCTGTCCTGCTATACGCTGGTTTCGGATTCCATAAAAAAGGAAGTGCAGTATGACCAGTATATAAGCGAGGCGCGCAGATTTGCCGACCTGAATGTGACGAAATATGCCATAGAAAACTACAATAATGCGCTGGCACTCAAGTCTACCCCTGAAATTTATGCAGAGGTTGCCCAGTATTATAAGAATCAGGAGAACAAGGAAACGGAGCTCACGGCCTGGTGCGAGCGATTTGTGGAGGAGTACCCAACGGAGCCCCTGGCCTATGATTGCCTTCTGGAAACTTATATAAGCCAAAAGGATTACACGGCCTGCTTCGATATTCTCTCCGTGGGGGACAAACGGAATGTGCGGTCCGACTTCATGGATTCAGCCAAAAAGGAATTGGCATATCAGTTTTATCTTGATTTTAATACCTATGACGATGTGGGGATATACAGCAATAATTTCTGCGCGGTCAAAAGCAAAAGTGCCTGGGGCTATGTGGACCGCTTCGGCAACCAAAGAATATATGCAACGCTGAAGACGGCGCAGCCGTTTACAAAGTCCAATGTCGCCCCGGTCGTCAACCAAAAAGACGAAGCCTATTTTATTGACAAGAGCGGCTCCAAGGTAATGGCGACTAAGGAAAACTATGTTTCCTTCGGGATCCTCAGCTATGACATGATCAAAGTGCAGCTGGGAGACGGGCGGTATTCCTTCCTGGATAAAAACCTGGACAGAGCACTGGATAGCGTGTATGAGGATGCGACGGCCTTCAACGACGGCGTGGCGGCGGTGAAGACGGCAGGGCAGTGGATGTTGATCGACACCAGCGGAAAACAGCTGGGCACGGCGAAGTTTGCTGACATCGCAGTAGACGAAAAAAATATCGCATACAGAAATGATCGCCTCTTTGTCAAAATCGGCAGTGTATTTTATATGGTGGATTCCAATGGAAAGCAGGTGGGCAGCGACACCTATGAAGCTGCGCGTTGCTTTGCGGACAATACTTATGCTGCGGTGATGAAGGATGGACAATGGTATTTCGTTGATAAAAACGGAAAGCGCATTTCCGATAAGACCTATGAAGAGGCCCGTTCCTTTGCCAATGGTTTTGCCGCTGTGAAAATTGCGGGTAAGTGGGGATTTGTGGACGCGGATGAAAATGTCGTGATCGAACCACAGTTTTTTGGAGCAAAGGACTTTAACGAAAAAGGGAGCTGCTTTGTTATGACAGGAGATAAATGGCAGCTGCTGAAATTGTATAGCTTGAATCGAGAGGGGTAATCCGTGTGAACTTTACCTATGAAAATCAAGGCGCCAATACATACCTTGTGTATGAAATGAATGACACAGATTCGTTGGATACGCTTAGCCTCGGGATGCTGACAAACAATACCATTCCGGGCCTGACGAAGGTGCTTTTTACGCAGATAGATTCTGCCCGGTATATCAAGTACAACATATCCGCGCATGTTACAATGCAGCAGTTTTTCAGCGGGATCGTAAATCGAAAAAGACTGCTGGGGGTATTCGGGGGCATTGTGGATGGCCTGATGTCTGCAGAGGACTACATGATCGACACGGCCAGCATTTTGCTTGACCCACAGTACATATTTGTGGATGTTTCCACATGCGCTGCAACACTGATCTGCCTGCCTATCCTGGATGGCGAAAGGACAAACCATAATTTTGGCGCATTTTTTAAGGGCATTATGGTGAATACGCAGTTTGACCAGACGGAAAATTCTGATCATGTGGCGAAAATATTCAATTTCCTAAATGGTTCCGCCGCCTTTTCGCTCCAGGATTTCAAAAAGCTGCTGACCGACTTGAAAAATGAAGCATCGGAATTACCGGCGCAGGCACCGGCGGCTAAGCCGCAGCCTGCACCGCAGTCGGTGCCCCAACCCCAGCAGCCGGTCGTGAAGCAGGCTCCGACCGTTGCGCCGCAGCCCAAAGTGGTTCCGTCTTCTGCGCCGAGCCAGCCTGTTTTGGTCAAACCGCGGCCGATAGAGCTGCCTATTGTGGCCCCCCAGAAAGCGGAGATCCCCATGTCGCAGCCGCAACCCGCTGTAAGCGCGGAGCCAGAAAAGAAAATGAGTATGTTTTATCTGCTGCAGCACTACAACAAGGAGAATAAAGAGATCTATAAACAGCAGCAGGCAACCAAGAAAACCGGGGCATCTGCCAAGCCGACAAAGACACCGAAAGAGAAAAAAACGAAAGCGGATCCGGGATTTGCCGTTCCGGGACAGGCTTCCCAAAAGACCAATACGCCGTTTGCCATTCCCGGGCAGCCTGCGCCGAGCGTGCAGGCCGAGCCGCAGCCAGAGCCTGTGGCACAGCAGCCTGCCGTTCAGCAGCCTGTTGCCCGGCAGCCTGAAGTGCAGCAACCCGTGGTACAGCAGCCGACAGCGCAGCAACCGGTGGTGCAGCAGACAGTGATCCAAACGCCGAGACAGTCGGTTCACTTCGGAGAGACGATCAATTTCGGTGAAACGACGGTGCTCTGCGCGGGGCGGCCCGGTGAAACCGTTGTGTTAAACGGCACCATGCAGCAGGTGCAAGTGCCAAAACCGCATCTGGTCAGAAGCCGGAACAACGAAACGATTCCACTCAATAAGCCTGTGTTTCGTATTGGAAAAGAAAAAAGCTATGTTGACTATTTTATCGGAGATAATACCGCCGTCAGCAGAAGCCATGCGGACATTATTACCCGCGACGGGGCCTACTTTGTTGTAGATACGAACTCCACCAACCACACATTTGTCAACGGGAAAATGATCCCCAGCAATGTGGAAACGGAGATCCATGACGGAGACAAGCTCCGATTTGGGAATGAAGATTTTGAGTTCAGGCTTCTCTAAATACGGATCCTCGGATAGATGGAGAGGTATTATTGCGATTATACGCGGGGATCGAATAAAGCCGGTGATACCGGCAGCGTGTAGGGCCCCTATCGTGCCGCAAGCCATACACAGTGCAGAGAAAGGAGACATGACTCCCATGAATTTTATAGTTTCAGCCGCCACGGACATCGGCACGACGAAAAGCACGAACCAGGACAGTTTCCATGCCCGGGTCATTTCGACGCCCATGGGGAAGATGGCCTTTGCCGTGCTTTGCGATGGCATGGGCGGCCTGTCAAAAGGCGAGGTGGCCAGCGCATCCCTCGTGAAAGCTTTTTGCAAGTGGGCAGAAAACAGGCTTCCCGTTTTATGCGAAACAGGGATCACCGACTCTGAAATTCGGGCCGATTGGGTCAATATTATTACGGAGTACAATGAAAAAATAAAGCTGTATGGGAAAAGGTGCGGCCTGGCCAGCGGCTTGGGTACCACGGTCACGGCTATGCTCCTGACGGAGAACCGATATTACATCGTGAATGTGGGCGACACGCGGGCCTATGAGCTCACGGAAACGCTGTCTCTTTTGACTCGGGATCAAACGGTGGTGGCCAGGGAGGTGGAACTGGGTAATCTGGCCCCGGAGGAGGCAGAGACAGATGCCAGGCGGAGCGTGCTTCTGCAATGTGTGGGCGCCTCGGACGAGGTTTACCCGGATATGTTCTTTGGAAACACCAAGCTCAACGCGGTTTATATGCTTTGCAGCGACGGCTTTCGCCACGAGGTCACCGGGGACGAAATATTCCGCTATCTGCAGCCCGGTGTAATGGTCGACGCAGAGGGAATGTATCGGAATATGCAGGCGCTTATCGAGCTGAATAAGCAGCGGATGGAGCGGGACAATATTTCCGTTATCACAATAAGAACTTTTTGAGGAATGGGAGGAAAAGAATGCTGGAGATAGGATCCCTCGTTGATGGAAAATATAAGATCCTCAGTAAAGTCGGGCAAGGCGGAATGAGTGTCGTATATATGGCCATCAACGAGAAGGCAAATAAAACCTGGGCAGTCAAAGAGGTCAGAAAAGATGGTGTGCTTGACTTTGAGGCCGTCAAGCAGGGGTTGGTAGCGGAAACGGACATTTTGAAAAAGCTGAGCCACCCCAACCTGCCCAGTATCATTGATGTCATTGACACGGAAGATTCCTTCATCATCATTATGGACTATATTCAGGGAAACTCCCTGAATAAAGCTCTTGAGGAGTATGGAGCGCAGCCCCAGGAGTATGTTATCGAGTGGGCAAAGCAGCTATGTGATGTGCTGGGTTATCTGCACTCCAGGCAGCCGCCTATAATCTACCGGGACATGAAACCGGCCAATATTATGCTGAAGCCGGATGGGAATGTTACGCTCATTGACTTTGGTACGGCGCGGGAGTTTAAGGAAAAGAACCTGGCGGATACCACCTGCCTTGGCACGGTGGGATATGCTGCGCCGGAGCAATTCGGCGGTATGGGCCAGACGGACGCCCGGACGGATATTTACTGCCTGGGGGCGACCCTTTACCATCTGGTGACCGGGTGCAACCCCAGTGAGCCGCCTTATGAGATGAAGCCGATCCGCGAGATCAACCCGGGCTTATCCGGCGGCCTTGAACGGATCATATTGAAGTGTACCCAGAGAAATCCGGCGGATCGCTACCAGTCGGCTGCCGAGCTGATGTATGCACTGGATCACTATGAAGAGATCGATGACCTGTATAAGAGAAAGCAAAAGAAAAAGCTGACAAAGTTCATCGTCACCGCCGCGCTTGCCCTGGCGTTTGCGGTGGGCGGATTTGGTCTTAACGCTGCGGCGGAAGCAAAGGCGACGGATACATACCAAAGTCTTTTATATGAAGCCGAAAAAACGGCTGACTATGCGGAAAAGACCCGGCTGTACGGGGAGTGCATTGCTGTGCCCAATAAGGCCGGGGAGAAAGGCTCCTACCTGGGTCTCATCCAAGCATATAAAGAAAACGACGCGGTTTTCACAGTGGAGGAGGCCAATCAGCTCACCAAGTATATCAAAAACAATAAGGAAGCCCTGCAATCCCAGGGAAATAATTATACGGAGATCTGCTTTGAAACGGGGAAACTGTTTTGGTATTACTATGATTACGGCGATGGCTCTGATAACCAAGTGACCCGGGCAAAGAGTGCGGTAGAGTGGTTCCAGGATGTGGTCGAAAACGCACCGAAGGCATATGAAAACCTGAATATGGCCAAGGTCTATGCGAATATCGGCATATTCTACCGGGATATTACCACCAATATAACGGAGGCCAGTGACAAAGGAAAGTATGCCCCGTTCTTCGAAAACATCGATGCGCTGCTGCAAACGGTGGCTGCCGACGAGAACGAGAATGAGATCGTTCGGCTGGAACTTTTGGAGCTGGCACGCAGCGCCATCCAGCAGTACGCCACAAAGCTCAAGGGAGACGGCATACAGGAGAAGGACCTGCTGGGCATGTATGATTTTATTGACACGACCATACGGAGCATACAGACCACGGCGGATAAAACAGAAGAAAAAAGAGCCGCCACCATTGCCCTTTTGGATGACACAAAGCGGGCCATCACCATGGCTTACGGCACAAAGACGGGAGGCGCTGCATCATGACCGTAGAATTACTGCAAAAGCTATCGCTTATTTCGTATATTGCAGCGGGCGTTTTGTGCGTGGCGGCGGTAGTGCTGTTTTTTGTGCTGGATATAAGAAAGGTGATCGGCGATGTCACGGGTGCAACGGCCCGTAAGGCCATCGACAATATCCGCCAGCAGAATGAGGCTTCCGGCGACAAGGCATATAAGCCGAGCCCGGTGAACGCGGCGAGAGGTAAGCTCACGGACAAAATATCGCCGTCCGGAAAACTTGTGCCGCAGCAGCAGGGGCTGGGCGGTTCTCCCGGTACGGAGAAATTTGACACCACAGAGCTTACGCCGCCCACCGAGGAAACGACCATCTTGCCCACCGAGTCAAATGAGACGACTATACTGTGTGAACCGGCCAGTGAAACCACTTTACTGGATCAAACGGTAGGATTTGGCTCAACGGAGATCCTTTCACCCCCTGACGGTGAACCCGGCGCACAGGAGACAGCCAGCCCCGGTCAGCCCCGGGAAGCATCCGGCGTCCGCGTTGATGTGGAGGTGGGCTTTGCAGAGAGCCAGGAAATCATAGAGTAAGAAACGAAAGATTCAGAATCAATACTATGAACAAGGAGAGAAACAGAGCAATGAGACAAATGAGAAGAAAAGTGGATCGTATACTTGCGATGCTGCTGTCTATCTTGATGGTTGCTGCGATGTTGCCGGTCCACGCTGTGTATGCAGCAGGGACCACCAAGAGCACCTTAAGCACCAACTTGAGCGACATCGAGTTTGTTGTGGGGGAGGCACAGGAATTTACCGTGACCTCCACGGCAAATGACGATGCCGGGGCCATGGTAAAGGGGAGCTTCGTTTTCAGCGAGCCTGCCGCCATTGAAAAGCTGGAGTATTATGAAACCGCCGAGGGCATGCAGGGGTGGTATGAGCTGAAAGGCGATTTCGGCCCCGCATCCGGCTTCCCACTGATGGATGCCACCAGCCGGTTCCGTGTGACCGTAAATGCCGCCGGTACCTACACTGCGGATATTACCCTGAAAGATGTGAATACAGGGGAAGCCTATTGCTCTGCGACCGCTAACATCACGGTTAAAGTCAAGCCCGGCACGATCACATCGGATATTGCCGCGAAAAAGTTCGTTGTGTATCAGCCTACGGAGTTTTCCTTTACTTCGGAGGCCAATGCCGACGCCGGAAAGATGGTCAAAGGCAGCTTTGTCTTTAGCGATATGCAGGCCATCGAAAAACTGGAGTACTATGAAACCGCCGAGGGTATGCAGGGATGGTATGAGCTGACGGGCGATTTCGGCCCCACATCCGGCTTCCCGATGATGAACGCAACCAGCCGTTTCCGCGTGACCTTCAATAAAGCTGGTGATTACTCTTTCACGGTGTCCATGAAAGAGGTAGCCACCGGCGATGTGGTGTGCAAGACGGATGCCAATATTACGGTGGAGAAGGCTAAGATCACAGGCATCTCCATTTCGCCGGTCACGGAACAATATGATAACGGCAAAGAGTTTGCGCTGGTCGTGCTGAACGGGACTCTTGAGCCCAATGATAAGGTAACCTATTCTATCGAGGGCGACCCCGATACTTATGCGTCGATTCCCATGAAGTCTGCCGTAGGGGAATATAGTGTCACCATCACGGTGGATAGAGGCGAAAACTACGAGATATTCACACAGACCGTGACTTCTCAAATAGAGCCCGGAAATATTGTCCTGGGAGATATTAAGGTGTCCGGCCTCAACGGGGTCTACACGGGCAAGCCCCAGAATGCGGTCACGGTTACGGGAGCGGGAACGGATTACACCTTGACCTATCAATTGGATGGTGGCGAATGGATGGATACGATCCCTACGGTGACCAATGCCGGCAGCTACATTGTGAAGGTCAAGGCCACGAGAGTTAACTATAATGACACAGAGGTTCCCGTTGCCAAGCCGGATACGGTGGAGATCCCCTTCAATGTGTATATTGCCCAGGCTGAGCAGACCGGGTTCGGCTTCGCAAACACCCGGCCCGATGCCCTGGCCTACAACAGCACAGCCACCTATACTGCCACAGGCGGCCAGACCGATCAGGAAGTTAAATATGAGGTCGTCTCCGGCGGTGAGTATGTTTCCGTTGATAGCAAAACGGGCGAGATCAAGGCTATTCGCGCTGGCGGTAAAGCAATGATCCAAGCCACGCGCCCCGGCAATGAAAACTATAAGCCGGTTTCGGCCACTTATGAAATTCAAACGATAAAGGCGAATCAAACAGGCTTCGCCTTTGAGCAGCCGGACTACGCTGTGCAGTACGGCACAAGAACTCTCACTGTCAAAGCCTCCGGCGGCCAGTCCGGCGGCCAGGTCACATACAGCGTGACCGAAGGCGCTGTGGGCACCGTTGCATCCCAAAATAACGAGGGCATCGTCTCCTTCGTCAGTGGCCAGAAAGGCAGCATGACCATTCAGGCGAGCCTGAGTGGCGGAGAAAACTACAACGATAGCACCGCAGCCGTTACGGTCACAGTCAACACCAATGACTTCAGCAGTAAATACACGATAACCTCAGTTCCCGAAACGGGCTGGTATACAGATACTGTGACCATCACGCCTGCGGAAGGCTACAAGGTCGCCGTTCAGCTTGCCGATGCCGAGCAGTTTACAGCGGAATGGAAAGATTCTGTTGTCATCGCGGAGGAGGGGCAAACCTCGCTGGGGTCTATCTATCTGATGGAGACAGCTACCGGTTATATCAGCGAGAAGATCGACATGCCGGACATCTTCGTTGATAAAACCGTGCCCACCGCGCTGGAGATTTCCTATTCCACCTCGGTCATCGATAAGATCCTCCAGGGCATTACCTTCGGGTTCTATAAAGCGGATGTGACGGTCACGCTGAAGGCCACCGACAATGTCTCCGGCATTGACCACCTGGTGTATACCATTTTGGACGGGAAGGGCAATGGGACCCCTGTTACCATCGACAAGGATAAGCTGCAATTCAGCGGTGAAGGAAAGACCGCCGAAGCCAGCTTTAAGATCAGCCCCGACCTGAGCCGGAGCAAGATCAAGCTGGAGGCCTTTGATGCGGCTGGTTGGTCCAATGAGCTTGAGGGGGATAAGACCCTTGTGGCAGACAAAACTCCTCCCACGATCGCCGTATCCTATGATAATGATACTGCGGCCAATGGTCACTATTTCAAGGACACCAGAACGGCTACCATCGCCATCCATGAGGAAAACTTCTTCCCGGAGGCGATCTATAACCAGGTGACCCATTACGATGAAAATGGCGCGCCGATCCAGGAGGACTATAAGTATCTGACCATCAAGGTTGGCAAGCGGCTGCAAAACGAGGATAACTATACCTATGTTTATGAGGAGCCGGAATTCACCTACGACACGGAGGACGGCTGCTATAAGGCCCAGGTGAAGTTTACCGAAAATGCCGACTACACCCTGGACATCAAGTTCTACGATTTCTCCCTGAATGAGAACGAACCCATAGATTATGGCGATTCGGTGGCACCCGTAGCGTTCACGGTTGATAGAGAGCCCCCTAAGGCATCTATGCAGATCGGTGCAGTCAGCATTGCCGAAACCGAAGAAACCTATAACAATTATAGCAAATTTTATAAAGAGCAGGTCCAGGTGATCCTGTCTGCGGACTGCGGTGTCAGCGGTACCAAGGCGCTCCAGTACCAAAAACACGATGGATTTGTTGCCTTCGATAGACTGGATGCAAGCAACTGGATCGATTACGATGCAGAGACCGGCGTCGTGGTGTACCCGGGCGAAAAGTTCGTGCTCTATTTCCACGCAGAGGATATGGCCGGAAATGTGGCGGTTATCCGTTCCACCGGCATTATCGTCGATAGCAATGACCCCGTGGGAAAGGAGAACGCCTCCAATATTGACATCATTCCCGACGAGGCCAATGGCAATGGCCTGCATAATAAGAATGTCAATGTTGCCGTGCAGGTCATCGATCCCAAATATAACGGCACAGAGCTTGCTGAAAATGGCGTTTGCTCCGGCCTGAAGAGCATTACCTATAAAATTGCGGCAGCCGGCATAGGGGCCACGGAGACAGGAACTCTGTATGATGCGAGCGGATCCACAAATGGGAAGACCGAAACTGACCCTGTAACCGGCCTTGTTACCGGCTGGTCCGGCAATATTACCATTAACGCAAATACATTCAACAGCAATGATGTTAAGGTCACCATCACAGCCACAGATAATGCCGGAAATGAGAAAACGACCGTTAGCGACCCCATTGCCATCGATGTTTCCGCGCCGCGGGTCCATGTGTCCTATGATGAAAACGATGTGGACAGCGGCACCTTCTTCAAGACGGTCCGGGAGGCCACCATTGAGATCTACGAGCGCAACTTCACGGAGGATACCATTGCCTCTTGTGTAGAGATTAAAACCACCTCCACCGGCGCTGCGCCTGTCATTTCCGGGTGGACAATGACAGCCGGCTCCCAGGGGAATATGGATGATACCAAGTGGACGGCCACCATTGTCTACCCCGCTGACGGCGACTATACATTTGGCATCTCCTGCACCGACCTGGCAGAAAATCCCAACAACGGGGTGACTTACGATGAAAACACCAAGTCGCCGGAGGCATTCACCATTGACACCAAGGTCCCCACGGTCAAGGTGACTTATGACAACAATTCGGCTCTGAACGATAACTATTACAAGGCGGACCGCACCGCGACCATTACCATTGTGGAGCACAATTTTGATGTGAGCCGTGTCAGCATTGACCTGGGGGCCACAGATGACGGCAGCGAGATCGCCAAACCCGTTGTGAGTAAGTGGTCCACGGATGCGGCCACGGATACCCATACCGCCACGGTCACTTATAACCGGGATGGTCGCTACACATTCGACATTTCCGTCACAGATAAAGCCGGAAATGTTTCGACAGACTTTGCCCAGCAGGTATTTTATGTGGATAAGACTGCGCCCACTCTGGACATCCTCGGGGTTGCGGACCAGTCGGCAAACAGCGGTGATATTATCCCGGCTGTGTCCTATACGGATACCAACTATGATGATGCACAGGTGTCCATTACGCTTACGGGCGCAATGCGGGGCAATGTGGCTCTTGACGGTGCCTATGCCGACCAGCACAACGGCAAAGTATTTACATTTAAGAACTTTGCCCGCGAAAAGAGCGTGGACGACATCTACACTCTCACCGCGACCCTGACGGATAAAGCGGGCAACACTACGGAAAAAACCATTGTATTTTCCGCAAACCGTTTTGGCTCTACATACGCCATGAGTGAGGCCACGGAAAAGCTGAACGGCACCTATGTGCAAAAGGAACAGGATGTTGTCGTAACGGAGACCAACCCCAATGCCCTCAGCAATATCAAGCTGGTTCTCTTTAAGAACAACGAGACGCTGGAGCTGAAAGAGGGCATAGACTATACGATGCAGGTTTCCGGCAGCGCCGGGCGCTGGCATGTGTACACCTATACCATTCTTGCAAAGAACTTTGTCGACGACGGCGTGTATAGACTGTCCTTCTACTCTGAAGACGCGGCAGGGAATGTAGCCGAGAACACCCTGGACACCAAGAACATGGAGCTGGCCTTTGGCATCGATAAGACCAAGCCTGTCGTTGTGCCCATCGACCTGGAGAGCGGCATCCAGTACGCTGTCGATATGAAGACGGTTTCCGTTGAGATCAAGGATAACCTTGTGCTGGAGGGCGTGAAGATCTATCTCAACGGCCAGGAGATCCAGTATACTGTGAACGGCGAAACCTATACCTTTGACATCCCCAAGTCCAACAGCAAGCAGGATGTCAGGATCGTCGCCGTTGACGCAGCCGGGAATGAAGAACCCATCGAGATCACTGGCTTCCTGGTCAACGCCAATATCTTCGTCCGTTGGTTCAACAATACGCCTCTGTTTATCGGATCTATTGCGGGCGTAGTTGTCCTCGCGGGCGCCGTGGTGTTCCTGGTCACCAGCAAAAAGAAAAAGGAAGAAACCGATGCAGTAAAGCAATAAGCGCATTTCTTGGGCGGACGCTGTCAGCGTCCGCCCGTTTTTTGTGCCCTGTTCGCCCCATGACCGTGGTGCGCTTTTTCCAATCTTTCCGTTCTCCGTTTCTCCTTGCAAAACTCCCCCTTGCAATCTGGCGGGGAAAGGGATATGCTGAGACTGTCGATAAAGTGGTAAGATTTACGGAAACGGTAAGGAAGGGGGCAAGGGAAACCCACGAAGGGTGGCCCTTACCATTGAAATCCGCAGTTTTTGAAACTTTTTCAAGGTTTCAAAAACTTAGACAGCGGGGCGAAAAGACTATTTCGACACGCTGATGCTTTGGGTATCGTGAAACTTTACGCGGGAGCGGCTGGGGCCGCGCCTGAAAGGAGAAAATTTATGAAGAACATTTTGAAAGAGAAACTGGCCCGGGGCGAAAATCCTCTGGGCACCTTCGTCGGCACCGGCAGCGCTGCGGTGGTGGAGTGCCTGGGCTGCGCCGGGCTGGACTTTGTCATCCTGGACAATGAGCACAGCCCCATCGAGGCCGAGACTACCGCCGCTCTGGTCCGCGCCGCCGAGTGCCGGGGGCTGACACCGCTGGCCCGGGTCCGGGAGATCAGCCGCCCGGCCATTTTGAAGCTGCTGGATGTGGGCGTGCAGGGGCTTATCATCCCCGATGTACGCGGGGTGGAAGATGTTCAGCGCATCATCGGCTACGCCAAGTACGCGCCCCTGGGCCAGCGCGGCTTCTGTCCCACCCGCAAGGACGGCTGGGGCACTGCCGACCTGGGGCCCGTGCCCGAGACCATGGCCCATTTTAACGGCGAGACCCTGCTCATTCCCCAGTGCGAAACGGCGGAGGCTCTGGAGCAGATCGAGGCCATCACCGCCCTTCCCGGGGTGGACGGCATTTTCGTGGGGCCCTTTGACCTGTCCATTTCCATGGGCATTCCCGGGGCCTTTGAGAGCCCTGAATTCCGGGCCGCTTTGGAGCGCATTCTGGCCGCCTGCCGGAGCGCCGGCAAGCCCAGCCTTATCTATGCCGGGAACGGTGCCGCCGCCGCCCAGCGCCTGGCCCAGGGCTTCGATGCGGTGGCTATGGGGCTGGACGCCACGATGCTCATTTCCGGCGCACGGGCGGAGATCGCCGCCTGCCGGGGTTAAAGGATAACGGGAAAGGAGAACGCTATGAAAGTTTTGATGATAAACGGCAGCCCCCGGCTGGGTGGCAACACCGCCCTGGCCCTGGGGGAGATGGAGCGCACCTTTGCCGCCCTGGGCGTGGAGACCGAGACCGTCCGGGTGGGCAGCGAGGCCGTCCGCGGCTGCATTGCCTGCGGCCGCTGCGGGGAGCTGGGGCGCTGCGTTTTCGACGATGTGGTCAATGAGCTGGCCCCCAAATTTGAGGCGGCGGACGGCCTGGTGGTGGCCAGCCCCGTGTATTATGCCTCCGCCAACGCCACCCTCATCGCCGTGCTGGATCGCCTGTTTTACAGCACCCCCTTTGACAAGACCATGAAGGTGGGGGCCAGCGTGGTCTGCGCCCGCCGGGGCGGCTGCTCGGCCACCTTTGACGAGCTGAATAAGTATTTCACCATCAGCAATATGCCCATCGCCGCCAGCCAGTATTGGAACAGCATCCATGGCCGCGCCCCCGGCGAAGCGGCGGCGGACGAGGAGGGAAAGCAGACCATGCGCGTCCTGGCCCGGAATATGACCTTCCTCCTGCGCAGCATCGCGCTGGGGAAGGAGCAGTACGGCCTCCCGGAGAAGGAGCCTCACGCCTGGACGCATTTTGCGCGGTGAGGCGGGCCGATGTAGGCATCGGCCCGGACGCAGCGTTTATCGATAGAGTTTCGTAGGGGATGATGCCCACAGCACCCCCTGCGGGGACGACCCTTCCGGCGCTTCGCGCCACCTCCCCTTACGCAGGGGAGGCTTTTTTGTTGGCTCCCCTGCGTAAGGGGATTCTTTTTCCCCATCGCACCGGCAGGGCACGCGGGCCCTGCCCTACAAAAATTACCGTTGTAGGGCGGGACCCATGTGTCCCGCCGCACACGCACCTACATTGTGATAAACGGACCCATTACCCCGCACGAATCCCTCCACCAACCTTCGGTTGGTCCCCCTCCCTTTAGGCAAGGGAGGCAATGGTTTTCCGAGGGCGCGGTGGCGGGACGATGTGGGCCTCGTCCCCTACGGATGAGTTGTATGAAGTTTGTAGGGGCGGACGACCCTGTTCGCCCTGTCCCCTATAAAATGATCCCCCGTTTTCGTTTAGAAAACGGGGGATTTTGACTATATAAATTTTACACCAGCACGCGTTTGCGGCGGGACACTATGTAGATGACCAGGATGATATTGCTCACCAGCGCCGCGCCGCCCAGGCAGAGGGCTATGATGGTCAGGGTGGGGTCTGCCTCCGCCGTCACCTTGCCCAGGACGACCTCTTTACCGTCGGTATAGGTCAGCACCAGCTCACCGTTTTCGTTGATCTCGGCCTTTTGGATGCCCACGCCGTCCTTGCCGTCTTGGCCCACTACCTTGCCCAGGACCACCTTCCGACCATCGGAATACAGCAAAACCAGCTCGCCGTTTTCGTTTATTTCCGCGTTGGCGATGCTCACGCCGTCGCTGCCGTCGCGCCCGGCGGCGCTCGTCACTTTGCCCAGGTTGGCCGTGGCCCCGTCGGTGTAGGTGACGATGAGCTGGCCGTCCTTATTCACCTCGGTCTTGGCGATGCCGATGCCGTCCTTGCCCGCTGCGCCGGGGTCGCCCTTGTCGCCCTTGGTGGTCACAGGCACCCCGGTGTCCGTCTCGCCGATCCACCAGTTTCCGTTCTCACCGATGTACGGCGTCAGCCCGTCTTTACCGTCGATGCCATTCAGCCCGTCCTTGCCGTCCAAGCCGTTGGTGCCGTCCTTACCGTCAGCTCCGTCTTTACCGTCCACGCCGTCTTTGCCGTCCAGACCGTCCTTACCGTCGGCTCCGGTGGCCTTTACGCCCAGGGAGGTCCAGGTCGCGCCGCCGTCATTGGACACATACCAGAAATTATCCTCGCCGATCTTCACCTGCAAGGTGTTCCCCGCCAGAGCCGTCCCGGACAGCTCCCGCAGGGGGCTGGCATAGTCGGTCTGGTAGTCGCCGTTGCACTGTTCGTTGAAAACATACAGCTTATCGCCCTTTGCAGCGTCAAAGCCGCCCGGCAGGGTCAGCAGGGCCGTGCCGCCGCTTTGGTCGGAGGACGACAGACTCTTAATGCGCCCGTAGTAGGTCACGCTGCCGCTGTTTATCACCATGGCGGAAAGATACGCCCCGCTGCCGGTGGCGGCGCTGTCATAGCAGACCCGCACCACATTGCCGTAGCGCGCGTCGGCATAGGCGGTAAACGCAGAGAGGGCATTGTCCACCACCGTCAGCTTCAGCTCGCTGCCGCTGTATTGCCCGGTGGCCGTCAGCCCGTTTGCAGTCTTGCCGCCCACAGCCGGGGAGGAGAACAGCACGCTATCCCCGGTGAGGTTCATGGCGGGCCGCGCCGTGCCGTTGCCTGTGGCGATGGAACACTTGCGAAACGAGCCATCCGCAGCAGCGACAGCGGCATAGCCGGCTTCCATATATTGCGAGCGCAGGAACCACGAACGGGCGTTGCCATTATAATAGGCCACGCGGGAGGCATCATCCGGGAAGCCGTAGCTGCTGTTGGTGGCCTCCGCAGCAGACAGGAAAAAGACCTTGTCGCCATTTAGAATATTTTCGACAGCAAGAAAGGTGCCGCCGGGGTATTTTGCGTCCGATTTATAGGTGGCGAGAATAGCGCTGTATTCCGCGTCGGTGAAGGCGGTGAATTCGTTCACGCACCAGTGCCGCGCGCTGCTGGTCTGCCAGGCGTTGGTGGCGCCCTCGTTGCCGTTGAAGAAAATGCCGCCGGCATTTGTCCTGCCGAACAGGACCTCGCTCAGCAGGAACAGGCCGTCTACGCCGGTGTTGGTCTTGCTGTCCAGCACCCGCCACTTCACGGGCTTTCCGTTCCAGTTGCCGTAGTAGATGTAGTGGTAGCTGCCGGTACTGCTGTCGTAGCCGGGGATGCCGGCGGTGCCCAGGGTGATGGCGCTGCGGCCCTCTGCCGCCCCCGCCGAGAGCGGCAGCAGGCACAGGAGCATACACGCCGCCAGCAGCAAAGATAGAATTTTTCTTTTCATGGCGGAGCCTCCCTTAGTTCAGCGCTGTGATGGTGAGATGATAGTTGAAATGGTCCAAATAGGTCCAGCTAAATTCCTTTCCAAATTTGTATTTCAGGACAATATCCTGGCTGTCCGCCACATAGAAGCGGCTGTATGTCAGAGGGACCCTTATTGAGACATATTTATTGCTCTCGTTGTACTCGTGGGTGAAGGTGGCCTTTTTGGCGATGTCCGACTGGTATCCGTCCTCCAGCCATATCCCCATGTTAAAGCTTTTCTTGCTGCTTTTGTCGTTGGAGCTGATCCCGATAGAGCCGCTGAGGCACACATTGTAGGTGTGGCCCTTTTTCAGAGTGATCGTGCGGTTTGCTGCATCATAGGAGATGAGCCCGCCGCTGTTTACTTTCGCGTCCATGGAAAGGGGGAGGTCGACGATGGATTCGTTGGCGTAGCCTGTGGCGTAGAAATACCCCGGGCAGGCCCCGTCCTTGCCGTCGGTACCGTCCGCGCCGTCCTTACCGTCCGTGCCGTTGGTGCCGTCAATGCCGTCCCGGCCATCAGCGCCCACCACCTTGCCCAGGTTCACGGTGACGCCGCTGGTGTAGGTGATGAGCAGCTCGCCGCTGGCGCTGATCTCCGCCTTGGAGATGCCTACGCCGTCGGTGCCGTCTGCGCCGTCCTTACCGTTGGAGCCGTCTGCGCCCTTCAGGGCCGTCAGGTCATATAGGTTCAGCCAGACCGCCTCGCCCGTGTAGCGCCATTGCAGGGTGCCGTTTTCCACCCGGAACTCCGGGGTTTTGCCGTCTGCGCCGCTCTGGCCGGTCTCACCCTTTTCACCGTTCATGCCGGTAGGGCCGGTGATGTCGCTGAGTGCCACCAGGTCCTGCCACTGGCCGCCCTCGTAGCGCCACTGCACTGCGCCCTGGCTCTTGCGTACCTCGATGGCCTTGCCGTCTGCGCCGTCCTGGCCGTTCACGCCGTCGGCCCCGTCTTTGCCGTTTACGCCGTCGGCTCCGTCCTTACCGTCGGCTCCGTCCTTACCGTCCCGGCCCGCCGCGCCCATGAGGTCGTTGAGGGAGACCAGGTCGTGCCACTCCGTCTCGTTGCTGCGCTTCCACTGGATGGCCGTGCCGCTATTGCGTACCTCCGGCTCTCCGGCGCTGCGCAGGCTGCACCCGGCAAAAACCAGGCCCCCGGCGATCATGGCCGCACACAGAAAGATGATCCAACTTTTTTTCATAGCCAATCCTCCTCCTCGTCCTTGCTGTTTTTGTATTTCTCCACCAGCAGCTCCACCGCCTGCTTCAGCACGGTCATCTGGGAGCGCAGATAGTAGTCGTCCTCGAACATGGCGAAGTGTACGCAGGCCCGCACGAATATGAAGATCAGCGGCGTGATGACCGTGTAGGGGATGCCCAGCTTGGGCTCCAGTACCTTAGCATATTCGGTGTAGCGCTGGTTCACGCCGTCGAAAAAGCGCTTGCCCTCCTCGATGTATTTGGGCAGGGTGTAGACCTGGTACATCAGGCGGTATTTTTTGCCGTGCTTCCGGGCCGTCCAGTAGGGGATCTCCCGGATGAAGCGGGCGATGTCGGCCGGGTCGGTGGGGGCCTTGGCCATGAATTCGTCCTCCACCTTGGTCATGCAGAAGGCGGTGGACTGGATGATGAGGTCGTCCAGGTTTTTGAAATAGGCGTAGAGATTGCCCGGCGTGCAGCCGCAGGCCTCCGCCAGGGCCTTGATGCCCGTCCCCGTCAGCCCGTGCTCGGCGTAGCAGTCGAAGCACTTCTCCATCATCGCTTCCTTTTTTCTCTGGTGCAGCGCAGTAGCCATAGTAAAAACTCCTTTATTTATATCGATAAATGATTATTTAATAAGAATATACCATATTTTTCGGCAAAATGCAACAAAAAAGAAAAATATTTGCCCGGGGAAATTAGATGCCGACAGCCCCGGGAAAAACCCGCAGAGACCATGCCAAAAAAGACGAAAAATGCGCATTCCTTTACGAAAACTTTACGCCCCGCAGGTGTATAATCGCCGTATCAAAAGGCGGGATATAAGATAAGGTGTCGAATCAAATTGGCCCGTAGGGGTCGGCCTCCCGGATGACCCGCCCCACCGCACCCCATGTAATGTGTCATTGCGAGGGCGCAACGCGCCCGTGGCAATCCGTAACCCCCGTCCTTAAAGCCTCCCCTGCGTAAGGGGAGGTGGCGCGAAGCGCCGGAGGGGTCGGCCCCGCACCCCTTGTAACAGGCGCGGGCGACCGCGAGGGTCGCCCCTACGCACGCCGACCGGTACTCCCTATTTTCATTATTCACGATTCTATTTCAACTTTCCACGGAGGTGTTATACATGAATCTATTCCAAGAACTGCAAGCCGAGGGCGTGGATCCTGCCCTGCTGGACGAAATTCGTCATTTCCGCGACACCCACCCGGCCCCTGCCGAGGCATCCGACCGGGTGCCCCAGCCAAGGTATCTCTACTATGGCCGCGAAATCTGGGAGTGCGCCGCGGCGGCCCTGCTGTGCGGCGAACACCTGCTCCTGGCGGGGCCCAAGGCCACGGGCAAAAATGTCCTGGCCGAGAACCTGGCGGCGGTCTTTGGCCGCCCGGTGTGGGATGTGTCCATGTATGTGAATGTGGACGCCGCCGCCCTCATCGGCGCCGACACCCTCCAGGACGGTCAGGTGACCTTCCGGGAGGGGCCCGTCTGCAAGTGTGCCCGCCTGGGCGGCTTCGGCGTGCTGGACGAGGTGAACATGGCCAAAAACGAAGCCCTGGCCGTCCTCCACGCCACATTGGACCACCGCCGGGTCATTGATGTCCCCGGCTACGAGCGCATCCACCTGGACGATTCTACCCGCTTCATCGGCACCATGAACTATGGCTACGCCGGCACCCGAGAGCTGAACGAGGCCCTGGTCTCCCGCTTTGTGGTGCTGGATATGCCCATCATCTCCGATGAAAACCTGATAAAGCTCCTGCGCCGCAGCTTCCCCACTCTGAAAGACCAGTGGGCCCAGCAGTTCGCCGCCCTGTTCCGTGACCTGCGGCAAAAGTGCGACAGCGGCGAGATTTCCACCAAGGCCCTGGACCTGCGTGGCCTCCTCTCTGCCCTGCACCTGATGGAAAAGGGCATCAGCGCCGGCCAGGCCCTGCGCCTGGGCGTAATCAACAAAGCCTTTGAGCCCTTCGAGCAGCAGTTGGCGGCGGACACGGTCTGGGCCCGCATCCCCGAAAAGGCCGACCGCTCCCAGCTCTTTGGAGACTGACCATGGACCGGGAAGAAGTACAGAGCCGCCGGGCCTACAACCAAATTTGGAACGGTGCCGGGCGCTATGACATCCGCCCGGAGCAGGCGGCCTTCGACGCAGAGGGTGACGCCGACCTCTATATGAATACCATCATGGGCCTGGCCTATGACATCTACGATTTCGCCCGCTTCCAGCCCATGCTCCACAGCTTCCAGCAGCAGCCCAAGGGCGGCCTTTACACGGATGTGTTTTGGCTGGGCCTGGAGCACGCGGTCTTTGCCCGGGCCGGGAAAGACCGCCCGGCCCTGAGCGTCCTGCGCCGGGCCTATGCTCAGAGCGCTCTGTCCCAGCCCCACCCCCAGGACCCCCGGGAGAGCGCCGAGAGCCTGCGGGCCGCCTGGGCCCAGCGCGTCCTCACGGAAAAAGACCCGGCGGACCCGTGGCTCGCCCAGGTGCTCTCTGCCCTGGACTTTGACCCGGCGTGGAAGGAGCAGGCGGTCATCAACCACACCGAGGAGCTGCTGTTCAAATTCTACAACCGCGCCCGCCGCAGCGTTACCGACCGCCAGTGGGCGGCCTTTGCCGGGCGCAGCATCGTGGGCAAGGGCGGCGGCATCCGTCTCATCCGCCCCAACGCCCTCCGTGCCCTGGGCCGGGGCGACCCCCAGGAGGTCGGCGGCGAGGGTGGCGGCGGCAAGACCATGCGCCTGCTCACCTTCCTCCAGGGCAAGACCCCGGAGCCTATTTTGCGCCGCTATGTGGAGAGCTGCTTTGGCGCATCCATGCTCACCCCGTCTGAGCTGCACCAGGTGGAGCAGGAATTGTGCGTTGGAGTTCACCGAAATTGCCACTTGCACTTCACCAAAGGTTCACCGATTTTGCACCAAATTGCACCGGAAGCGGCCTGGGATGTGCAGAATTTTCGCCGCCAGCGGGAGAAAAACCGGGCCTATTACCAGAAGAATCTCACCCAAAACCGCCTGACCATTGCCCAGCTTACGCAGAAATTGCAGAACACTTTGCTCCTGACCCAGGACGACGATCCCGCCCCCAGCCGGGTGGGGCAGCTGTGCGGAAAAGTGGCCTGGCGCGCGGGTTTGCTGGGGGACGAGCGCGTCTTTTCCCGCCGGGGGGACGCCCAGCCCGGGGAGCTCTCCGTGGACATTTTGCTGGACGGCTCCGCCTCTCAAAACCGCCAGCAGGAGAAGCTGGCCACCCAGGCCTACATCATCGTGGAAAGCCTCACCCGCTGCGCCATCCCCGTCCGGGTCATTTCCTTCTGCTCGGTCAGCGGCTGCACGGTTTTGCAGGTCCTCCGGGACTATGACAAGCCCCAGGAAAACGACCGGGTCTTCGACTATGTGTCCGCCGGGTGGAACCGGGACGGACTGGCTCTGCGGGCCGCTTCCTGGCTCATGCAGAAGACCCAGAGCCCCAACCGGCTGCTGCTGATCCTGTCCGACGCCAGCCCCAACGACGACCAGCGCATCCCCATCGGAAACCTGCCCCTGGGGGGCTACAATTACAGCGGCAAGCGCGGGGTGGACGACACCGCCGCCGAGGCCGCCATCCTCCGCCGCCGGGGCATCCGTCCGGTGTGCATCTTCACCGGCAGCGACCGGGAGCTGCCCGCCGCCCGGAAAATTTACGGCCAGGCTATGGAGCGCATCCCGTCCGTAGGCTGGTTTGCCGATGCCGTGAGCCGCCTCCTTTGCCGCCAGCTTCGGCAGCTATAAAACCCTTGCAATATAAGCGTTCCGGGTCCTCTGCGCTTTGCGGAGGGCCCGATTTTTTGTCGTAAAGAATAAGAGGACAAGCCCCCCGGCGATCGCCGGGGGGCTTGTCCCTGTTAGGAAAAATATTTGAGGAGAGAAAATCCGTTGTTAGCTATTCATGGACAGCTTCTTGGCTGCGCGCTTCTTGCCGTACAGGCAGCAGGCAACAACATACGCAATAGCGCAGGCGACGCCGATGATGTAGGCGATGGTCCAGGGGATGTTGAAGCCGATCTTGGCGTTGGCGATGTAGGTGACGCAGACGAAGGCGTAGAAGCCGCCGGGGATCATGGGCATCCAGGCCCACTTAGCCTTGCCGTTTTCAAACATCCACACGGCAATGCACATCAGAGCGAACAGAGCCAGGGTCTGGTTGGCCCAGGCGAAGTAGCGCCACAGGATCATGAAGCCGTTGCTGTTGG
>CAVHCH010000104.1:0-9268 GCA_963634265.1 Bacteroidaceae bacterium
TCACAGCAGCAGCGCCGCGCTGCCCACAAGCTCCGCCAGGGTGATGGCGGCCCCGGAGATGTCCCCGGACATACCGCCCAAGTTTCGCCGCAGCAGTAAAATAACGATCCCGGCGGTGACGGCGGCCAAAACCGGCCCCAAAACGCCCCGCCCCGGTACCAAAAATCCCAGCGCCACGCCCCCGGCGGCCAGCACCAGCGCCCCCACAGCCGGGGCCGCGCCGCGCTCCATACTCTTATACCCGCTGCTCTCCAGGGGTGCAAACCCCAGCACCGCAGCGGCACTGATGCCCCGGGCGGCGGCGCACACCAGCGGCAGCGCCCACAGCTTCCCGCTCACCACCGGGCACGACCACACGCTGTACCCGGCCAGGGCCAGCAGCACCAGGCAGATGACGGCAAAGGAGCCCACATGGGGGTCCTTCAAAATTTCAATGCGCCGGGCCCGGTCCCGCCGGGAGAGCACCGCGTCGCTGCAATCCATGAACCCGTCCAGGTGGATGAACCCCGTCAGGCACCAGGGCGCGGCGGTCATGCACAGGGCAATGATCGGTCCCGGGGCCGAAATGCGCACCAGCAGAAAGCCGATCCCCGCCCAGATAAGCCCCAAAACGCCCCCCAAAAAGGGCAGGCACAGGAGCATTTGCCGGTAGCACCCCGCATCCCAGCGGCGCACGGGGTTGGGAATGGCACAGAACATCCCCCAGCACATGGAAAAGCCTGTAAACCACTTTTTCATACGGGAATTTCTCCTTTATACACCAGCCGCCCGCCGAAGCTCACCTCCGCCACCGTGTCGCAGGCGGCGGCCAGGGCCCGGTCGATGTGGGCCAGCCCCCGGCGGTAGGCCTCGGTGAGGTCGCCGTAAATCAGAGCATCGGAATAGATGGAATCGCTGACGAACACCATGTGCTTCAGCCGCCCCGTCAGCGCCACCAGCTCCCGGGCCACCCGCTCCGGGGCGGTCCGGTCCACGGTGCCGTCCGGGCGGAACATCTCGTTGGAGAGCAGGGCCGTCACGCTGTCCAGCAGGTAGCTGCCCTCCGGATCCGCGTCCCGCAATGCCTTTTCCAGGCTCAGCCCGCACTCGATGGTCTGAAATCCCAGCCCCGCCCGATTTTCCACATGACGGGCAATGCGAGCCCGGTCCTCCTCATCGTGGGGGATCATGGTGGCCAGGTAGTACAGCCGCCCCGGCTGGCTCAAATGCACGGCGATCTGCTCGGCCAGGGTGGATTTCCCGTTCTTGCAGCCGCCGGAGAGGAACACGGTCATCTCAGAAGCAGTCCTTTCCGCGAATTTCGTCCAAATAGCTGTCGTCAATGGCAGCGCCCTCAAAGGTCGCCATGCCGTCGGCCACGGCGCAGGCGGCCTCCATGACCCGGAAGGCGATGGGGCAGCCGCTGCCCTCCCCCAGGCGCATACCCAGGTGCAGCCACGGGGCCAGGCCCAGCTCCCGGATGGCGGCGGCGTAGCCCACCTCCCGGGACAGGTGAGAGGCGAACAAATAGTCCCCCACGGCGGGGCAGAGCCGATGGGCGCACAGGGCCGCCACAACGGAGATGAACCCGTCAATGACCGCCGGGAGCCGATACCGCCCCGCGCCCAAAAACACGCCGCACATGGCGGCCATGTCCAGGCCGCCCACCTTGCTTAATACATCCAAAACATCGTCTTTATCGGGCCGGTGCAGGGCCAGCGCCCGTGTGATGACCTGCTTTTTCCGCAGAAAACCCGCGTTGGTCATGCCGCCGCCCCGGCCCGTAACGGCCTCCACAGGCAGCCCCGTCAGGGCGGCCAGCACCGCGGCGGAGGTGGTGGTGTTGCCAATGCCCATCTCCCCCACGCCCAGGACGGCCACGCCCTCGTCTTTCGCCTGGCGGGCTAATTCTATGCCCGTCCAAATGGCCCGGGCCGTCTCCTCCCGGGTCATGGCAGGCTCATGGGCCAGGTTGCGGGTGCCGGGCATGATCTTGCGGTTCACGATTTCCGGGCAGTGGTATTCGTCGGTGATACCCACATCCACCACCTGCACCTGGTCGCCGAAGTGGTGGGCCAGGGCGCTCATGCCCGTGCGGTGGCGGGTCATGTTCACCGCCTGGGCGGCCGTGACGCTCCGGGGCGTGACGGACACACCCTCCTCCACCACACCGTTGTCCGCGCAGAGGACGACAATGCGGCAGGGAGCATAGGCCGGGCGCAGCTTTCCGGTGATGCCGCACAGGCGGATGTATATATTTTCCAGTTCCCCCAGGCTCCCGGGGGGCTTCGCCAGGGTGCCCTGGTACACGGCGGCCCGAGCCATGGCATCGGCGTCGGCGGGGGCGATATGCTTCAGCTCCTCCCGGAGCAATTCTTCGTATTTCATAGCTTCAAAAGTCCTTTTTCCAGCAGCCAGGTCACATTTTCCCCGGCCTCCAAAGTCTCCAGGGTGTAGGTCAGGTCCGCGTCCCCCTCCAGGGAGTGCAGAATTTTCTCCATGTCCACGGTACCCCGGTCCAGGGCGTCGTGGAGGTCCCAGCCGCCCTCGTTGTTGTGCAGATGCAAATGCGACAGCCAGGGGCGGCACTGGGCCACCCACTCCTCCACCGGGGTGTGGGACAACTCCGCGTTGGCGTGGCCCACATCCAGGCACAGCCGCAGTCGGGGGTCGTCCACCTGGCGCACGATGTCCACCAGCATCTGCGGCGACGGCTCCATGACATTCTCCAAACACAGCACCATTTGCACCGGGAACTGCACCAAAAAGCTTCTCCAAAACTGCACCGACTGTTCCACAAACCACACCGGAAAATACACCGTGGGAAGGAACCCGGAGTGTACCACCAGCTTGCGGCAGCCCCATTCCTGCGCCGCCTGCACCGCCTGGGTATACCGATGCTGCGCCAGCTTCACCGCCAGCGGATCAATGGCCGCCGGGCAAAGCTCATTGAACGGCGCGTGGAAAATAAACCGGTCCGCCGCCCGCCGATGTCCGGCCACGGCGCTGACCACCTCCGGGATGGGCGCGTCCAAATTGGCCGCAGTACAGTATTCGGCGATCTCCAAGCCCAGGCCGTACCGGGCGGCGGCCTCGTCGCACCCGGCGGCCACGGTGGAAATATAAAGTTGGCTGCGGTCCATGGTTTTGCGCCCCTTTCCCGGGAAATTTTGGACCCGTACCATTGGCGGGCCGACGGGAAAAGTATAGCACGGCGAGGGCGGAATGTAAAGGCGGGGGCGGCGGATGCCCCTGTTGCGGTGCCCAAAATTTCTGCGCTGCCTTACGGCGGACGCTTGAAATTTTGACCGCGGCCACTCGCTCACCTCGCTTCATCCGCCACTGGCGGCGCTCGGCTCGCTCCCCACAGCCAGTGTGCGCACTGGCTTCGCAATGACATGGTTTTTTACATGGGGTGCGGTGCAAGTCTGGGCGGCGGGACACATGGGTCCCGCCCTACAAGTTTGATTTTTGTGCGGGGGAACGGGCGGGGTAGAACCCCGCCCCTACGGATGGCATGAAGCGCAGGAAGGCGGGGCGTCGGGGACGCCGCCCCCTACGGATGGGTTACAAGAAGTGCCTGCGGGCGGGCCGATGTGGGCATCGGCCCCTACGAATGTTATTTTCTCAAATCCGTCCGTGTCACATAAAAAAGCCCTTTGCTATGACGCGGGCATCATAGCAAAGGGCTTTTTTGTTTTTGGACTGCTTACTTGACCAGCTCGATGATGGCGGTCTCGGCTGCATCGCCGCGGCGGACGCCGGTGCGGATGATGCGGGTATAGCCGCCGTTGCGCTCTGCATATTCAGGAGCGATCTCCTTGAACAGCTTGTGCGCCACATCCTCTCTGGTGATGAAGCTCAAAGCCTGACGATAGGCTGCCAGATCACCCTTCTTGCCCAGGGTAATCATCTTTTCAGCCAGGGGCTTGATCTCTTTGGCGCGGGTAATGGTGGTTTCCATACGGCCATTATCCAGGAGATCAGTGACCTGCTGACGGAGCATCGCCATACGCTGATCGGTAGTCTTACCGAGCTTACGAGTTCCGGGCATTTCAGTTTCCTCCTTGTTATGATCGGGCGCGGTATGCGCTGGATCGTTAGTTGTTGTCGTCGCTGGCCAGGGACAGGCCCATCATCGCCAGCTTGTTGATGACTTCCTCCAGGGACTTGCGTCCCAGATTGCGCACCTTCATCATCTCGTCCTCGGTCTTGGAGATCAAGTCCTCGACGGTGTTGATGTTGGCACGCTTGAGGCAGTTGAAGCTGCGCACGGACAGATCCAGCTCCTCGATGGTCAGCTCCAGCATCTTGTCCTTGGAATCCTGCGCCTTCTCCACCACGGTGGACTTGTCGCCCAGGGTGTCGGACAGGTCAGTGAACAGGGCAAAGTGGTCGCAGAGGATCTTGGCACCCAGGGACACCGCGTCGCGCGCGGCGATGGTGGTGTCGGTCCAGACCTCCAGCGTCAGCTTGTCGTAGTCGCTGGAAGCGCCCACACGGGTGCTCTCCACGGTGTAGTTGACCTTGTAAACGGGGGTATAGATACTGTCGATGGGGATCACGCCGATGACGCCGGGACGCTGCGCCTTGTTCTTATCGGCGGAGACATAGCCGCGGCCGTGGCTCAGGGTGATCTCCATGCTGAGCGTGGCGCCCACATCCAGCGTGGCGATGTGCAGCTCGGGATTGAGCACTTCCACCTCGCCGTCGCTCTTGATGTCGCCGGCGGTGACCTCGCAGGGACCCACCGCCTCGATAAAGACGGTCTTGACAGCGTCGCTGTGCAGCTTCGTCAGCAGATTCTTCACGTTCAGAACGATCTCCGTCACGTCCTCCTTCACACCGGGGATGGTGGAGAACTCATGCTGCACACCGGCAATTTTGATGCTGGTGGCGGCGGTTCCGGGGAGGCTGGACAGCAGGATGCGCCGCAGCGCATTACCCAGGGTCGTTCCGTATCCGCGCTCCAGGGGTTCGATCACATATTTTCCATAGGAAGCGTCGCCGGGTGTTTCGATACACTCGATCTGGGGCTTCTCAATTTCGATCATGCAGTACCCTCCTTCATTCTATTGGCGGCGCGGTGCCTTCCGCGCCCTATTTGATTCCAGTGCTTCGTGAGGGTCAGAACCCTATTACTTGGAGTACAACTCGACGATCAGATGCTCCTCGATGGGCATGTCGATGTCCTCGCGTGCGGGCAGGGTGACGACGGTGCCCTTCAGGGCGGTCTTGTCACGCTCCAGCCACTTGGGGACGGTGACCATGGGGGCATCCTCGGCGGTCAGGCGCTTGAACGCCACGGAAGAGCGGCTGCTCTCCTTGACCTCGATCACATCGCCCACGCGCACCAGATAGGAGGGGATGTTGACCTTGTGCCCATTCACGGTGAAATGGGCGTGGTTCACCAGCTGACGCGCCTCGCGGCGGGTCATGGCGAAGCCCAGGCGGTACACCACGTTGTCCAGACGGCGCTCCACCAGAGACAGCAGGTTCTCACCGGTCTTGCCGGGCATGGTGGTGGCCTTCTCGTAGTAAGCACGGAACTGCTTCTCGAGGATGCCGTACACGAACTTGACCTTCTGCTTCTCGTTGAGCTGAATGGCGTACTCGCTCTTCTTCTTTCTCATCTGGCCGCCGGGGTTGCGCTTGGTCTCCTTCTTGGAGTAACCCATGACGGTAGGAGAAATACCCAGCGCCTTGCAACGCTTGGCGATAGGCTGCATATTCTTAGCCATGATTCAATATCCTCCTTCTTCCGATTACACGCGACGACGCTTGGGGGGGCGGCAGCCGTTGTGGGGGATGGGGGTGACGTCCTTGATCATCGTCACTTCCAGACCCACGGCCTGCAGCGCGCGGATAGCCGCCTCACGTCCCTGACCGGGACCCTTCACGAAGACCTCAACGGTCTTCAGGCCATGCTCCATAGCAGCCTTGGCAGCCGTCTCAGCGGCGCTCTGGGCGGCGAAGGGAGTGGACTTCTTGCTGCCGCGGAAACCGAGACCACCGGAGGAAGCCCAGGACAGAGCATTGCCCTGAGAGTCGGTGACGGTCACCATGGTGTTGTTGAAGGAAGAACGGATATGGACCTGGCCCTTCTCGATGTTCTTCTTTTCGCGACGACGGCGAATGACCTTCTTGCCTTTTACGTTAGCCATGATCTATTCTTCCCTCCTTTACTTCTTCTTGTTAGCGATGGTCTTCTTGGGGCCTTTGCGGGTGCGTGCGTTGGTCTTGCTGCGCTGGCCGCGAACGGGAAGGCCACGACGGTGGCGCATGCCGCGATAGCAGCCGATTTCAGTCAGGCGCTTGATGTCAAGCGCAGTCTGACGACGCAGATCACCCTCGACGATGTAACCATGGTCAATGGCCTCACGGAGCTTGGCCTCATCGGCCTCCGTCAGATCCTTGACGCGGGTGTCGGGGTTGATGCCTGTCTGTGCCAGGATGTCCTGAGCACTCTTTCTTCCAATACCATAGATATAAGTCAAACCGATTTCGATTCGCTTATCCTTGGGCAGGTCAATACCGGCAATACGTGCCATAATTTAGAGCACCTCCACTTTCTACTTAGCCCTGTCTCTGCTTATGCTTGGGATTCTCGCAAATGACCATGACACGGCCTTTACGACGGATCACTTTGCACTTCTCGCACATGGGCTTCACGGACGGTCTTACTTTCATTTTGATAAACCTCCTACTTACTACGCCAGGTAATCCGGCCCCGGGTCAGATCATAAGGAGACATTTCCACTGTCACCTTGTCACCGGGCAAGATCCTGATGAAATTCATTCTGAGCTTTCCGGAAATATGCGCTAATATGGTGTGTCCATTTCCAATGTCTACCTGGAATGTGGTGTTGGGCAGGGATTCGACCACTACGCCTTCCACTTCGATCATATCGGATTTTGCCAAGCTATAATCCCTCCTGGTCTTGATTACCGCTGCCTGTGCAGGCAGCTAAGGCTTTACGAAGCTCACTATTTGTGATTTTTTCGCTGCTCCTGATCTTTTCGGCAACCACGCTGTGGCTCTCGCCCACGAAGGAAACATGCTTGCGCTTTTTCCTCTTGGGGTTTTCCACGCGGCGGCGCTTGCCGTCTGCCAGCAGGAGGAACTCCTCCTGGGTGTCCAGCACGAAGAAGAGGTCCCCTTCGTCCCGGCCGGCAGTAGATTTTACGATGTTGGATTTGACAATGTCCATAGCTTACACCAGTGATTTCTCGGCGTCCGTCAGAAGCTCCGGGTCGCCGGCGGTGATCAGGATGGTGTTTTCATAGTGGGCGGCATACTTGCCATCGGCGGTTTTCACCGTCCAGCCATCGGGCATCTGCTTGATGGCGGCGGTGCCTGCGTTGACCATGGGTTCTACGGCGATGGTCATGCCCCGCAGAAGCCGGGGGCCGTGACCGGGGTTGCCGTAATTGGGCACCTCAGGCGCTTCGTGCATATTCCGGCCAATGCCGTGGCCCACATACTCGCGCACCACGGAAAAGCCGTTTGCCTCCACATAGGTCTGCACTGCGTGGGAAATATCCGACAGGCGGTAGCCCTCCCGCGCGTACTTCAGGCCCTCGAAGAAGGAGCCCTGGGTCACGCGGATGAGCCGCATGGCTTCGTCAGACACCTGGCCGCAGGGGTAGGTGCCGGCGCAGTCGCCATGGTAGCCGCCGATGTATGCGCCCACATCAACGCTGACGATGTCGCCCTCCTGCAGCACCCGCTTGCCGGGGATGCCGTGGATGATCTCGTCGTTGACGCTGACGCATACACTGGCCGGATAACCATTGTAGTGCAGGAAGGAGGGGGTAGCCCCCTGCTCCCGGATAAAGTGGAACACTGCCTTGTCAATTTGTTGGGTTGTTACGCCGGGCTTTACCATTTCCCGAGCCAGGGCCCGGGCAGCCGCGGTAATTTTTCCCGCCAGGCGCATCGCTTCGATCTCGTGGGCAGATTTTAGGGTGATCATAGCTTATCTCCCCAATGCTTCCAAGATCGCCTGCGTCGTACCGGCCACGGTGGGCTGGTCCTCCACAGTTTTCAGAATCCCCCGGGCCTCGTAGAAACCCTTGAGCGGTTCTGTTTCTTTATGATAGACCGCCAGACGGTCGCGGACCGTCTCGGGGTTATCATCCTTACGCTGCACGAGCTTGCCGCCGCACACATCGCACACGCCCTCCTTTTTGGGAGGAATATTCACGATGTGATAGCTGGCGCCGCAGCTCTCGCAGACCCGTCTGCCGCCCATGCGGGCGACGATCTTCTCATCGGGGATCTCGATGGCGACCACAGCGTCGAAGCTGATGCCGGCCTGTTCCATGGCCTCGGCCTGGGCGATGGTGCGGGGCACGCCGTCCAGAATGTAGCCATTGGCGCAGTCGGCCTCCTGCAGGCGCTCATTGATGATGCCGATGATGACTTCATCCGGCACCAGCTTGCCTGCGTCCATGTACTCTTTGGCCTTGAGGCCGGTGGGAGTGCCGTTTTTCACGGCTGCACGCAGAATGTTACCCGTGGAGATGGTGGGAATATCCAGCTTGACCTTGAGAATGTCAGCCTGGGTCCCCTTACCGGCACCCGGGGCACCTAAAAGGATCAGTTTCATAAAAACACCTCTTATTCCAAGAAGCCCTTATACTGACGCATCAGCATCTGGGACTCCAGAGCCTGTACGGTCTCCAGCGCAACACCCACCACGATGATGACGGAGGTGCCGCCGATGGACAGGGAGGCATTGTCAACGATCTTGCCGATGAGCAGGGGCAGGATGGCCACAATACCCAGATAGATGGCGCCAAACAGCGTGACCTTATTGAGGACCTTCTTGATGAAGTCCGCGGTGGGCTTACCGGGGCGGAAGCCGGGGATGAAGCCGCCGTTCTTCTTCAAGTTGTTGGAGATCTCAATGGGGTTGAACTGAATGGTGGAATAGAAATAGCTGAAGCCAATGATCATCAGGAAGTAGCAGATCATGTACAGCACCGACTTGGTGTCGATGGCGTTCAGGAATCCGTACCAGAAGGTTCCCTCGGCAGGCTGCTTGCAGAAAGCGGCGATGGTGGAGGGGATCATGGCGATGGACTGGGCGAAGATGATGGGCAGAACGCCGGACATATTCACCTTCATGGGGAGGGTGGATGCCTGGCCGCCGTACATCTTGCGGCCCACCTGACGCTTTGCGTACTGCACGGGGATGCGGCGCTCGGCGCCGTTGACCCAGGTGATCAGCACGATCAGAGCCAGGATACCGATGACCACCAGCACCGCGTGCCACCACTGCAT
>CAVHCH010000105.1:0-9354 GCA_963634265.1 Bacteroidaceae bacterium
TAGCGCAGCATCTTGCCGTAGCTCATCTGGCACCCGGCGTAGATGGAGGCGTGGTTCTCCCGGTCGCAGATCACATAGTCATGCCGCCCCACCAGGGCGCTGATGATGCCCACATTGGACTGAAAGCCCGTGCCGAAGGTGATGACCGCTTCCTTGCGCAGGAACTTCGCCAGGGCCTCCTCCAGCTCCAGGTGCAGCTCCAGGGTGCCGTTGAGGAATCGGGAGCCGCTGCACCCGGTGCCGTACTTTTCCATGGTGCGCACGCCCGCCTCAATGACCTCCGGGTCGGTGGTGAGGCCCAGGTAGTTGTTGGACCCCAGCATGATGCGGCGCTTGCCCTCCATCATCACCTCCACATCCTGCCGGGACTGCAAGGCCCGGAAGTAGGGGTACACGCCCTTCTCCTGCAAGTCGGTGGCAAGAGACGGGGCATAGCATTTTTCAAAAATGTCCATATAATTCTCCTTGTTGGATGTTCTTGAGACTGTCGAAAAACCCTCCGGGTTTTTCCGACAAAAGGATTGCAGTCTGCTGCGCGCATAATTTTTGCACGGAGTGCAAAAATTCCACACTTGCAGCCTGAGGAGTATTTTCTCTCACGCACATGTCGCGAGAGAAAATGATTTCATTTTTTTGCCGCCTGCGGGCGGCAAACTCTGCGAGGCTTTTTGACACACTAATTCTTCTTTTTATGTCAACCTATTATAGTAAAAACTCCGGGCATTTGTCAAATAAAATGTGTCCCCAACACCCCCATGTGACAAATCTATCCCCTTTTATTCACGGAATATTTATATTTCCATGGTAATCTATGGTATACTAAAGAAAAACATTTGTCTAAAAGCGTTCAAGGAGTTCGTCATGCCCAAAAAGCCCACCCTCACCCAAAAACAGAAAAAGACCGCCGCCCTGGCCGCCCTGGTGCTTTTTATTCTCCT
Source organism: Bacteroidaceae bacterium (assembly GCA_963634265.1). Classification (GTDB taxonomy): domain Bacteria; phylum Bacillota; class Clostridia; order Oscillospirales; family Oscillospiraceae; genus Vescimonas. The sequence continues at coordinate 939 of CAVHCH010000105.1, forward strand.
GTCCCTGGCTGTGTTTTGGTTCGTAGGGCGGCCCATGGTGCGCTTTGCCAAGGAGCCGGAGCGGTTCCGCCAGCTGGTGGACGGCCTGGGCATTTGGGGCAAGGCCGCCTATGTGGGCATGTGTATGCTCCAGGTAGTGGTGGCCATCATCCCCGGGGAGCCCCTGGAAATTTGCGGCGGCTATGCCTTCGGCGGGGTGTGGGGCAGCATTCTATGTATGCTGGGCCTGTTTTTGGGCAGCGTCATCGTGTTTTGGCTGGTGCGCAAGCTGGGCCAGCCCATGGTCGAGATCTTCTTCCCGCCGGAGAAGCTGGAAAAGCTGCATTTTCTCAAAAGCTCCCCCAAGCGCAACTTCCTCTTTTGGCTCATTTTCACCGTCCCCGGCACCCCCAAGGACCTGCTGTGCTACTTCGCCGGGCTCACGGACATCCGCTGGGGCACCTGGCTGCTGCTGTGCTCCGTGGGGCGGCTTCCGTCGGTGCTCACCTCCACCGTAGGCGGCAGCGCCCTGAGCGGAAAAAGCTACCTTTTTGCCGCCCTGGTGTTCGGCGGTACGCTGCTTTTGTCCCTGGCGGGCCTGCTTATTTACCGCGCCGTCTGCCGCCGCCACGAAAAAGCCCGGGAAAACCCGGAAAACAACGAAGATTGACGGTTGCACCCCGGACCAAACTATGGTATACTATGTGATTAGAACTGACGGAACGGAATGGGTCAATCCCAGCGGTACCAAGCCGCCGTAGACGGACATAAGCCGCCGAAACCATTGGAGCGCTGCTCTGAGAAGGGTTCGGCACCGGGCGTCCGGAGCCGGAATACATTCCCCAGTTCAAGCGGCCCGTGGCTCTTGGGGGATGCCCAAAGGTCGATACAGAAGTGTTATGCCCCCACTATGGGGGCTTTTTCTTTTGCCCCGGAGAGGAGAAAAAATGAAGATCAAAAAGAAAACACTCTACAACATTCTCATGATCGCCGCCATCGCGGTCATCGCGGCCCTGGCCGTGTTTTTCACCGGGCGGCACCTGGGCTGGTTCGATAAGCCCGCCCCGGAGGGGGACACCACGGCCATCACCGCCACGGTGCGCAAGGGCCTGTCCAACCTCACCCGCAGCGGCATCGCTTCGGAGCTCACCGGCGAAACCCAGCTCCGCCAGGGGGACACCATCTCCGTCACCAGCGGCTATGTGTCCGCCAAGGTGAACCAGTGCGACATCGTTCTCTCCCAGGGCGCGAAGCTGGAGATCGTCTCCACCCAGCCGGAGGACATGCAGGTGCGCCTGGTGACGGGCGAGGCCTTCTGCCAGGCTTCCGACGCCGCCGTGACGCTGCACTACGGCGCCCACAGCGCCAAGCTGCAAAACGCCGTGCTGGTGTGTACCGTCCGCACGGGCTCGGAGACCATGTATGTGCTGGGCGGGTCCGTCAGCGACGGGACCAACACCTTTGCCGCCGGGAAGACCGGCAGCTATGTGGGCGCGGACCTCTCCGTGCAGAACCTGGATCTGAAGGCCCTCAGCTCCTTCGCCCTGGAGTGCATCCTGGGAAGCCAGGAGGACATGGTCTGCAAGTCCGACGAGGTAAAGTCCGTGCTGGAGAGCCGCAATGTCGTGGCCCAGCCCATTAAGCCCGAGGCGGAGAAGCCCGCAGGCGGCACCACCGACGGCAGCGGCACCACCGGCACCACCACGCCGTCGAATCCGTCCACCCCCTCTACACCGTCGAACCCCACAAACCCCAGCACCCCGTCCAACCCCACAAATCCCACAACGCCTGCGAGCCCCGACACCCCCTCTAAGCCCGACACCCCCTCCAAGCCCGAGGAGAAGCCCTCCAACACCTGCACCATTGAGATCCGCTGCGACACCATTCTCAATAATATGAAGGACCTGGAAAAGGGCCTGGATGTCTATGTCCCCGACGACGGCACCATCCTCCCCACTACCACCGTTACCTTCACCCCGGGGGAGACCGTATTCGATGTGCTCAAGCGCATATGTGAGGAGAAGAATATTCAGCTGGAGTATAGCTGGACACCCGCCTTCGGAAGCTATTATATAGAGGGCATCAACCATCTGTATCAAAAAAACTGCGGCGAGCAGTCCGGCTGGATGTATAAGGTCAACGGCTGGTTCCCCAACTATGGCTGCTCCGAGTATACGCTGGAGGAGGGCGACACCATCGTGTTTGCCTACACCTGCAAGGGCTACGGCACCGATGTAGGCGCCCCCGAGTGGATGGAGTGAGCCGTCCCATACCCGCAAAATTTTAAGCAAAGGAGGCGATGGCCCTGCAAGACTATGATGTGTTTTCCCGCTGCCACCCGGCGGTGAATTTCCTGTTTTTCGCGGCGGCCATCGTGCTGACGGTGGTGCTGTTCCACCCGGCCTATCTGCTGGTTTCCCTGCTGTGCGGCGGGGCCTACTACGCCGCCCTGCGCCGTGGGCGCTGCGGCAAGACCTTTGGCTTTTTGCTGGCGGCCCTGGTGCTGATCGCGGCGGTGAACCCGGTCTTTAACACCCTGGGCGACACCGTTCTCTTTCCCCTCTTTGGCCGCCCCTATACCTGGCAGGCCCTGTCTTACGGCCTCTGCGCAGGGCTCATGTTCGCGGCGGTGAGCCTGTGGTTCCTCTGCGGCGGCATCGTCATGACCTCCGACAAATTCACCAGCCTGTTCGGCGCGGTGATCCCCGCCATCTCCCTGGTGCTGGTGATGGTCCTGCGGCTGATCCCCGGCTACTGGCGCAAGGGTAAGCAAATTGCCGGGGCCCGCAAGTGCATCGGCCGCAGCGCCGCCGGGACCCGGAAAGAAAAAATTCAGGGCGGCATGGATGTGCTGACGGCCCTCTCCGGCTGGGCCCTGGAGGGCAGCGTCGTCACCGCCGACTCCATGCGCTGCCGGGGCTACGGCGTGCCGGGCAAACGCACCACCTTTCAAATTTACCGCTTTACCGGGCGGGACTGGCTCACGACGGGCCTCATTGTCCTGACCCTGGCCGCCGTCATTTTCGCCGCCGCCCGCGGCAGCGCCCAGGCGGTCTTTTACCCGGCTCTTTCCCTGGCCCCGGTCCGGGGCCTGCGGCCCGTTTTGGGGCTGGCGGCCTACGCGGCCCTTTTGCTGATCCCCACTCTTTATTCCATTCGGGAGGCTATCCTATGGCACAGTTTGCGATCGAAAATTTGACCTTTTCCTACCCCACGGACCCGGAGCACCCCTCCCTGCGGGAGGTTTCCCTGCAAGTGGAGCAGGGGGAGTACATCGCCCTGTGCGGCAAGTCCGGCAGCGGCAAGACCACCCTTCTGCGCCACCTGAAAACCGTCCTCACCCCCCACGGAAACCGTACCGGGACCATTCTCTATGACGGCGCGCCCCTGGATCAGGCGGACCTGCGCAAGCAGTCCTCCGAGATCGGCTTCGTCATGCAGAATCCCGACAGTCAGATCGTCACCGACAAGGTCTGGCACGAGTTGGCCTTCGGCCTGGAGAGCCTGGGCTGCGACCAGAAGGCCATGCGCCTGCGGGTGGCGGAAATGGCCAGCTATTTCGGCATCCAGGGCTGGTTTCACCGGGATGTGGCGGAGCTCTCTGGCGGCCAGAAGCAGCTGCTGAACCTGGCCTCCATCATGGCCATGCAGCCCAAGGTGCTGATTTTGGACGAGCCCACCAGCCAGTTAGACCCCATCGCCGCCTCGGACTTTCTCAACACCGTGAAGAAGATCAACCGGGAGCTGGGCACCACCGTGCTCATCACCGAGCACCGCCTGGAGGACATCTTCCACGCCGCCGACCGCTGCGTGGTCATGGAAAATGGCCGCATCCTGGCCGGCGACGACCCTAAAAAGGTGGGCCAGCTCCTCTATACCCAAAAGAGCGATATGTTCACCGCCATGCCCGCCCCGGTGCGCATTTTCTACGGCGCGGGCGAGACCGGCGCCGCCTCCCCCCTTACGGTGCGGGAGGGCCGCAGCTGGCTCACGGAAAAGGCCGCCGGCAAGGCAGTGCGTGACACCCTGCCCCCCCAGCCGGAGCTGCCGGAGGAGATCAAGGACCCGGCCCTGGAGGTCAAAGAAATTTGGTTCCGCTATGAAAAGGACAGCCCCGATATTCTCAAGGGCGTCAGCTTCCGGGTGCCCCGGGGTACCCTCTTTTCCATCGTGGGCGGCAACGGCACCGGCAAGTCCACCACCCTCAAGGCCATCTGCGGCATCTGCAAGCCCTACCGGGGCAAGGTGCGCATCGACGGCCAGGACGCCGCCAAGTGCAAGGATCTTTTCCACGGACGGCTTGCCATGCTGCCCCAGGACCCCCAGTGCCTATTCGTAAAGAAAACCGTCCGGGAGGACCTGGAGGAAATGCTCCCCGCCGCCTGCCCGGATAAGGACCGGCGCATAGATGACATGGCCCGGCTCTGCGACATCACCGCCCTGCTGGACCACCACCCCTACGACCTCTCCGGCGGCGAGCAGCAGCGCTCCGCCCTGGCGAAGGTCCTGCTGACGGAGCCGAAGCTCCTGCTGCTGGACGAACCCACCAAGGGTCTCGACAGCTTCTTCAAGCGCCAGTTAGCGGAGCTTCTGCGCCGCCTGATGCGTGAGCAGGGCGTGACCATCGTTATGGTCAGCCACGATGTGGAGTTCTGCGCGGAATATGCAAGCAGCGTCTCCATGTTCTTCGACGGCCAACTCCTCACCACCAACACCCCCCGGCGCTTCTTTGCCCAAAACAGCTTCTACACCACCGCCGCCAACCGCATGAGCCGCCACCTGTTCCCCCAGGCGGTAACGGCGGAGGATGTGGTGTCTCTGATGAAGGAGAATCACTTGACATGAACACGAAAACAAAAAACTGGCGCTTTTGGCTGAGCCTGGCGATCATGGTGCTCCTGGTCCCCCTGGCGGTGGTGCTTTTCACCCGCCTGAATCAGAGCTATTACCTCTCGGGCCTGACCATCATCGTCCTGACCATCGCCGCCTTTTTCCTACACTTTGAAAGCCGCAAGCCCCAGGCCCGGGAGCTGGTGCTCCTGGCGGTGCTGTGTGCCCTGGCGGTAGCCAGCCGGGCGGCCTTCGGGGCCATCCCCCACTTTAAGCCCATGCTGGCCATTGTCATGCTCACGGGCATCGCCTTCGGCCCGGAGGCGGGCTTCCTCTGCGGGGCTATCAGCGGCTTTGCCAGCAACTTCATCTTCGGCCAGGGCCCCTGGACCCCGTGGCAGATGTTCGCCTACGGCATCGGCGGGATGCTGGCGGGCCTGTTCGCCCTATGGGGCATTCTGAAAAAGGCCCCCCGGGCCTGGAAAAACGGCGGCTGGAAGGACATCCTGGGCCTGACGGTGTTCGGCTTTCTCTGCATCCTCCTGGTGGTGGGCCCCCTGCTGGACACCTCCACCTTCTTCATGGCCGGGTACAACACCTCCTCCCCCATGGCTATCTACCTGGCGGGCGTGCCCGTCAACTGCGTCCATGGCACGGCAGTAGCCCTGACCATGCTGCTGTTCGGCAAGCCCCTGCTGGACCGGCTCCAGCGCATCCAGATCAAATACGGCATGATGGAGCCCTGACGCCATGGAATTTTCACGCTATCATCCGGGCATCAATTTCCTGTATTTCGCGGCGGTGCTCACGGGGACCATCCTCTTTCGCCAGCCGGTTTTCCTCTGCCTCAGCTATCTGTGCGCCTTTTTGTACCTGCTGAAGCTCCGGGGCCTCCGGGCTCTGATCCCGGGCCTGGGCCTGCTGCCCTTTGCGCTGCTCTTTGCCCTGTGGTACGGGTCGTATAACCACTTCGGCATCACCGTGCTGGGGGTGAACTTCATCGGCAACCAAGTGACCCTGGAGTCCTTCCTCTGCGGCGGCACCTGGGCCATGGTCTGCGTAGCGGTAATTTTGTGGCTGGGCTGCGTCCACGCGGTGTTCACCACGGATAAAATCGTCTACCTCCTGGGCCGCGTCTCCCCGCACCTGTCCCTGTACTTATCCATCCTCCTGCGCACGGTCCCCCGGCTGAACAAGCAGCGCCAGCGCATAGAGCTGGCCCAGCGGGGCATAGGCCGGGGCAAGGGCCAGGGCAATATCTTCCGTCGGATGCGCAACGCCCTCCGCCGGGGCAGCATCCTGCTCACCTGGCTCACCGAGGGCATCGTGACTACCTCCGACTCCATGCGCTGCCGGGGCTGCTCCCTCCGGGGCCGCACCGCCTACTCTCTCTACCGCTTCGATGGCCGCGACCGCTCCTTCGTCATCGGCCTGTGCTCCCTCATGTGCGTGCTGCTGATGGCGGTGCTGCTGGACCAGACCATGATCCGCTTCGCCCCCCAGGTGGTGATGATGCCCATTACCCCCCTGTCCTGCCTGTTCTACGCGGCCTGGGCGGCCCTGTGCCTGCTGCCCCCGGTGCTGGAAGTCATCGGCGAGCGGCGATTCCGTAGGCTCCGGCAGACCGCCCTCTGATTTTTTCTTGAGGCCCCTATTGTATCGCAGTTTTGGATATAGTATAATAGTGTGACCGTGTAGGACGCGGCGTCCTCGACGCCCCGCCCGCGCCCAAACTGCACCGAAAGGAGCCTTACTATGACAGCCCAAGAGCGGCGAAACGCCATTTTATCCCGTCTGCAAAGCGGAAATTCCCCTCTCAGCGCCACGGCCCTGTCGGGCCTTTTGGGCGTGAGCCGCCAGGTCATCGTAGGCGATGTGGCCCTGCTGCGGGCCGCGGGCGCGCAGATCGTGTCCACCGCCCGGGGCTACCTGATCCCCCCGGCGGAGGGCCTGGTGCGCCAGGTAGTCTGCCAGCACACCCCCGGCCAGACCCGGGAGGAGCTGTACGCCATGGTAGACGGCGGCTGCACCGTGCTGGATGTGACGGTGGAGCACCCGGTCTACGGCGAAATTACCGCCCCGCTGCAGCTCTCCTGCCGCTTCGATGTGGACGAGTTCGTGCGCAAAATGCAGGAGCACGGGGCCCAGCCTCTGAGCCTGCTCACCGACGGCATCCATGCCCACCGCCTCTCCGCCCCCAGCGAGTGCGCCTTCCTGCGTGTCCTGTCGGTCCTGCGCAGCAAGAGAATGCTTCTGGAGGATTGACAAAATCGAAAAAGTCTATATAATGGAGTAGCCGGGTGTCAAGACACCTGACTACTCTGTTTTTATTTGAGGTGTACTTATGGAAAAGGTATCCGCCTTCCTGCGGCGCAAGGACATTGTGTTCTCCCCCAAGCGCTACTTCATCGACGCCATGAGCGCCATGGCCCAGGGCCTGTTCTGCACGCTGCTGGTGGGCACCATTCTCAATACCCTGGGCACCCAGCTCCACATCGGGTTTCTAACGGACATCATCGTCACCTTGGGTAAGGGCGAGGGTGCCGTGGGCTACACCGTCGGCGGCCTGTGCTCGGCTATGGTGGGCCCGGGCATGGCGGTGGCCATCGGACGGGCGCTGAATGCGCCGCCTATGGTGCTCTTTTCCCTCATTCCCGTGGGCTTCGCCACCAACGCCATGGGCGGGGCCGGCGGCCCCCTGGCGGTGCTGTTCGTAGCCATCTTCGCCTCGGAGATCGGCAAGGCCGTGAGCAAGGAGACGAAGATCGACATTTTGGTGACGCCCATCGTCACCATCCTCTTCGGCGTCGGCGCGGCGGCCCTCATCGCCGCCCCCATCGGCACCGCCGCCAGCGCCGTGGGCATGGCCATCATGTGGGCCACGGAGCTGCAGCCCTTCTTCATGGGCATCATTGTCTCCGTGGTCATCGGCATCGCCCTGACCCTGCCCATCTCCTCCGCCGCCATCTGCGCCGCCCTGGGCCTCACGGGTCTGGCCGGAGGTGCCGCCGTGGCGGGCTGCTGCGCGCAGATGGTGGGCTTCGCCGTCATGAGCTTCCGGGAAAACCGCTGGGGCGGCCTGGCGGCCCAGGGCCTGGGCACCAGTATGCTGCAAATGGGCAACATCGTCCGCAACCCCCGCATTTGGATCCCCCCCACCCTGGCCTCGGCCATCACCGGCCCCATCGCCACCTGCGTTTTCCACATGGAGATGAACGGCGCGGCGGTGTCCAGCGGCATGGGCACCTGCGGCCTGGTGGGCCAGATCGGCGTGTATACCGGCTGGCTGGCAGACATAGAGGCCGGGACCAAGGCCGCCATCACCGCCACCGACTGGCTGGGCCTGGTGCTGATCTGCTTCGTCCTCCCGGCCCTGCTCAGCTGGCTCATCGCCCTCCCCCTGCGCAATTGGGGCTGGATCGAAGAAAACGACCTAAAGCTGGACCTGTAATACAATATAATAATGTATATCCGCAAAGAGGCCGCCCGAGAGGGCGGTTTCTTTTTGCGCGAATCCCCGCCCCGACGGCACGCGCCCCCCTCAAAAATTTGTAGGGGACGATGGTCCTGTTGCGGTGCCCAAAATTTCTGCGCTGCCTTACGGCGG
>CAVHCH010000106.1:0-2595 GCA_963634265.1 Bacteroidaceae bacterium
CTTCCTGGTGCTGGCGGTGCGGGTGGCGCTGCTGCCCGGCGCGGCGGAGGGCTACCGCTTCATGTTCACCCCGGACTGGGCGGCGCTGAAGGACCCGATGATCTGGATCTGGGCCATGGGCCAGGCGTTCTTCTCCCTGTCGGTGACGGGCAGCGGCATGATCGTGTACGGCGCGTACCTCTCCAAAGAGGAGGATGTGGTACACATGGCCCAGCGGACGGCACTGTTTGACACCATCGCGGCGGTGGTGGCGGCGCTGGTCATTATCCCGGCGTGCTTCTCCTACGACCTGGATGTGGGCGCGGGCCCGGGGCTGCTGTTCGTGACCCTGCCCACCATTTTGCAGGACATCCCCCTGGGGCGGCTGTTCGCCATCATCCTGTATGTGGCTATGATCTTCGCGGGTGTCAGCTCGCTGCAAAATATGTTTGAGGCGGTGGTGGAGTCGCTGCTGCACAAGTTCCCGAAGCTCAACCGCACGGCGGCCCTGGCGGTGCTGTGCGTGCTGTGCCTGGGCGTGGGACTGTTTATGGAGCCCATCGCCAAGTGGGGCCCCTGGATGGACCTGGTGTCTATTTACATCATCCCCATCGGGGCCACTCTGGGCGCGGTGTCGTGGTTCTATGTGATGAAGAAGGACGAGCTGCTGATGGCCGTCAACACCGGCAGCCACAAGAGACGGGGCGCGCTGTGGTACAGCATGGGGCGGTATGTGTATGTGCCCCTGGCGCTGGTGCTGTGCCTGGTGGCGCTGATCGGCGGCGTGGCATTTTAAGGCGCGGAAGTAAAATTGCAAAAGGGAAACCCTCCGAAAGCTGCGGCTTTCGGAGGGTTTTTGTGTGAAGATGCGGGGGTGGGGCTTTTTGCGGCTCATTCCAAAAATGTGTGCACGACGCTGCGCACACAGCGGCGCTGGCTGTCTGACAACCTGCGGTATTCATCGAGGAGCCGCGCTTCCTCCGGCGAAAGGGCGGATTCCGGCAGGGCGGCGTGCCCTGTTAGGCAGTCCAGGGAGGTGTGGAAGAAATCGGCCAGGCGCATGAGCGTTTCAATATCTGGCTCAATATTGTGGTTTTCGTACTTATTGATAGACTGCTGGCTCACGGAAACAGCGTCGGCAAGCTGCTTTTGCGTCACACCGGCCTCCAGCCGCAGTTTCCTCAGATTTTCAAGCATGGAACACACCTCCCGCCCTTATCGTAACAACAAGCAAGCGTTATTGAAAACACTTATTATTAGTTATTTACAACAACCGCAGGGTGTGTTATACTGGAGCTGCCAAAAATATAATAAGGAGAGAAAACCATGAAAAAACGAATAACGGCTCTACTTCTGCTGCTTGTGCTGGCGGCGCTTCTGTGCGCCTGTGGAAGCAAACAGAAAAACCGCACGCCGGAGGAAACGGCGATAATGTTTGTGAAAGCCATTGCGAATGATGATTTTGATATGTTTTCCCAGTGTGTTCATCCGAAGATGCTGGAGGAGTGGGCAGACGAATGGCTTGACAGCGACCCTGACGGTCGTTTTCAGGTGACGGAGATCCATACGGGGGCGGTCACGGATTACAGCACCAGCGATGCCGATTATGACTCTGACTACGATTACGGCGTAAAATATTTGGAAGATTTGCAGAACAGTTTTGAAGAATTCGGCATCACGAACATCACCGCGGCAAAAACTGTGACGGTCTATGCGAAAGGCTATGACTATTTTGAAACAGAAGAGGTCAGCAATGTCCTCTATTGCGGGGTCTTTTTAAGCGATGGCTGCTGGTATGCATGGGGCTGGTCGTAACGGGCAAAGCCGGAGGCTTATTTCTATTGTGCATCTTGCTATAATAAAAAATGCAGAGCTTGGGCAGGCTCTGCATTTTTTTACTTATTCTGCTGTTTTCGCTGCTGCGCCTGTGTAGAAGCCCAAGTCGGATGGGGACAGGGCGGGGTAGAACCCCGCCCCTACGCATAGCTGGTGGGTGCGGGGCGATGTGGGCATCGCCCCCTACGGATAATGTGTTTTACAGGTGCGGGGGGATATGGGGGAGCGGGTGGGGACTGGTCAGGGTGAAGACGGCGCCGCTTAGGGCGATTTGGGGGGTGCTGTCCGTGGAGAGGATCTGCAGGGTGCGGGTTTCGTGGGCGGTGGTGAGGGTCAGGATTGGGGTGCCGCCGTTCATTTGGGTGGGGCGGTCCTTTTTTGCATAGGTGAGCTGGGCGGATTGAAAATAGTCCGTCCAGGCTTTAAGGTCGGCGGCGAAGAGGCGGGTTTCGGTACTGTAATCGCCGGTGGGACGCAGGGTGATTTGGGTCAATTCGCTTTGGAGGAAGGCTTGGCAGGAGGATGTTACCGTCCGGGTGCGGGGGGTGAACAGGCAAGCCGCCATCACGGCGGCGCAGAGGAGGGCCAGGAGGGGGAGGGCGTATTTTCGGGGCATGGGGACACCGCCTTTCTGTAAGAGGAAAGTTGAAAGTGGAAAGTGGAAAGAGGGCGCGTAGGGGCGACCCCTGCGGTCGCCCGGAGTTTTGTAGGGCGGGGTGGTCCTGATGCGGTGCCCAAAATTTCTGCGCTGCCTTACGGCGGACGCTTGAAATTTTGACC
>CAVHCH010000107.1:0-4770 GCA_963634265.1 Bacteroidaceae bacterium
AGAACTCCAGCTCCATCTGCTCGAACTCGCGGACGCGGAAGATGAAGTTGCCCGGGGTGATCTCGTTGCGGAAGGACTTACCGATCTGGCACACGCCGAAGGGCAGCTTGCGCCGGGTGGTGCGCTGGGTGTTCACGAAGTTGGTGAAGATGCCCTGGGCGGTCTCGGGCCGCAGGTACACGGTGTTCTTAGCGTCCTCGGTGACGCCCTGGAAGGTCTTGAACATCAGGTTGAACTGCCGGATGTCGGTGAAATTGTGCTTGCCGCAGGAGGGGCAGGGGATGTTCTTGTCCTCCACGAAATCCTTCATCTCCTGCTGGGAGAAGGCGTCAATGGGCTTGGGCAGCTCCACGCCGTTGTCGTGGCACCACTCCTCAATGAGCTTGTCGGCCCGGAAGCGCTCCTTGCACTCCTTGCAGTCCATGAGGGGATCAGAGAAGCCCGCCAGATGGCCGCTGGCCACCCAGGTCTGGGGATTCATCAAAATGGCCGCGTCCTGCCCCACATTGTAGGGATTCTCCTGGACGAACTTCTTCCACCAGGCCTTTTTGATGTTGTTCTTCAGCTCCACGCCCAGGGGGCCGTAGTCCCAGGTGTTGGCGAGGCCGCCGTAAATCTCGGAGCCTGCGAAAATGAAGCCCCGGTTTTTGCAAAGGGCCACGATCTTGTCCATGGTTTTCTCGGTGTTTTTCATAGCAATTCTCCTTTGTATGATGAATTTCAGTTCGGTAAAAATAAAAACGCCCCGAACTGCCGACGCAGCTCAGGGCGAACTAAGATAGTCCGTGGTTCCACCTGAATTCGGATAGGATCCGCACTCAACGGCCTTAACGGTGCCAACCGGCGGGCATTTCCTCCCGCAGCTCCGGGCCGCCACGCCCATCATCGCCTGTATTGCGTTAAGGGTATCACTTTTTCCCCCGGTAGTCAAGAGAAAATTTTCCCGCCGCCGCAAAAAAGGGAAGGGGAGTCATTTCCTCGCACTCAAAACCAAAAAGACACTCCCTGGGTATCCTTCCGGCGTGTCAAAAAAGCCTCGCAGAGTTTGCCGCCCGCAGGCGGCAAAAAATTGAAATCATTTTCTCTCGCGACATGTGCGTGAGAGAAAATACCTCTTAGGCTGCCAGTGTGGAATTTTGAGCCACCGGCTCAAAATTATGCGCGCAGCAGACTTGGGGCCTTTTGTCGGAAAATTCCGAAGGAATTTTCGACAGCCTAAAAAAAGAACACCCTCGCGGGTGTCCTTCTGGTGTGGTTCATTAGCCAATGTTGTTCAGCTTCAGAGTCAGAGCGCTCTTCTTGTGCGCTGCGTTGTTCTTGTGCAGCAGACCCTTGGCAGCAGCCTTGTCGATGCTCTTCACTGCGACCTTGTAAGCGCCCTCGGCCTCGGTGCGATTGCCTTCAACGGCAGCAGCCTCGAACTTCTTGATAGCGGTCTTCAGTGCGGAGCGATTGGCCTTGTTACGGGCATTGCGAGCCTCGGACACCAGAACACGCTTCTTAGCAGACTTGATATTCGGCAAACCATACACCTCCCCGATGATCAATTTTGCGCTTCGCTTAAAAAACATCCACGCAGGATGATATTTTAGCATTGTTTTCCGCAAAATGCAAGCCCTTTTTTGAGATTTGCCGGAAAAAATTGAATATTTTCAAAATCCGGCGGCAAGCTACGAAATAGCCACAATATTTTGTGTTTTAAGAAGGGGTGTGACCACAAGCGTGAGCGTATTGGGAACGGACCTGGCCCTGGAAGCGGCCCAGGCACAGATGAAAACCACCCGCCTGACCAGCGGCCCGGGCCTGGAGGTGCGCCGCCGGGAGCAGGACGGCTACGCCCTGACGGCCATGGACCTGACGGACCCCCGCCGGGCCGAGGAGCTGCACCGGCCCCTGGGCAAATACATCACCATGGAGCTGGAGCCGTACCTGCACCGCCGGCACGACTTTTTCGCCAGCGGCGCCGCCTGCATCGCCCGGGAGCTGGCCGCGCTGCTGCCAAACGGGGAGGGCCCGACCCTGGTGGTGGGCCTGGGCAACCGCTCCCTGACGGCGGACGCTGTGGGCCCCCTGGCCCTGCCCCACATCCTGGTCACGCGCCATATGCTGGCCGCCATGCCCGAGGAGTTCGCAGGCTTCACTTCCGTGGCGGCCCTGGCCACCGGGGTCCTGGCGGAGACGGGCCTGGAGAGCTCCGAGCTCATCGCCGCGGCGGCGGAAAAGCTGCGCCCCCGGTGCGTCATCGTCCTGGACGCCCTGGCCGCCGCCAGCCGGGAAAAGCTCTGCGCCGTGCTGCAAATCACCGACACGGGCCTGACCCCCGGCTCCGGGGTGGGTAACCACCGCAAGGAGGTGTCCCGCCGCACCCTGGGCGTCCCGGTCCTGGCCCTGGGACTGCCCACGGTGATCCGGGCCGACCAGCTTATCGGCGAGGCGGCCCCCACCGACGGCGCCCCCCTCTTCGTCACCCCCCGAGACATCGACCAGCGGGTCCGGGAGCTGAGCCGCATGATGGCCTACGGCATCGACCTGGCCCTCCAGCCGCATCTGACGGTGGAGGACATCACGGGCTTATTGGGATGAAGATAAAAGAGACTATATAAAATGAAAGGGAAGGACACTCCGAAGCGTCCTTCTCTTTTCATGTTAGCACCATTACCCAAGCGTGCAAGTGTAGGTCACTTGATCGTCGCTAAAACTAAAGAGCTCTTCGGCTTCCACTTCGACAGGGGAAGAGGTGGAACTGAGAACGAATGAAGTTTGGCAAGCAAGCGTTGCACCGGTTTTAATATTTTTCATTTCGTTCTCGGCATCATAGCCATCCGGGGCGTCCATCAAAATAGCGGAGCTCAACTGAACCCCATCCTGATAGGCGCGTATCACAAGAGCCGTCATGGCAGAAGTGGCCTCTTCACTGTTGTTGGTGAAATCATAGGTGACGATAATGGCATCGTTTCCCTCATAATCCTTCGCCAGACTAAACCCGGTGAACTGCACAGCGTAATCGCCTAATTTGCCCTTACTCTCGTCTTTGGCCTGTTCGTTTGTGGGTGTGTTTTTGTCATCGGGGGTCGGTGTGTTTGCGTTGCTGCCACAGGCGACTAAGGACAGCGCCATAATCAACGCCAGGAGCAGCGAAAGAAACTTTTTCATTTGTCTTTCTCCTTTTCATAAAAATATCCCAAAATGGGATATTTTTATTATACCGTTTTGGGATAATAAAGTCAAGGGGGAAACGGTATGAGGATAAAAGAACTCCGCACCCAGCGACATATTACCCAATTAAAGATGGCGATGGACCTGAATATGTCCCAAAACACCATCAGCCGCTATGAAAACGGAGAACGGGAGCCGGGCATCACGGAACTGATACGGATTGCAGATTATTTCCATGTGAGCATCGATTATCTGGTGGGCCGGGAGCAGAGCAACACGAACTCTTGACACCCCCAAATTTTCTGCTATAATAAATATAGAAAAGGCGCTGCGACAAGCGGTTAGCCCTATAAAATGAACATTTTTCTAAGCGAACTTAGAAACCGTCACTTGGCAGAGTGGCGGTTTCTGCGTTTTACGATGATCGTAACCGTGTAAGGCCCGATATGTAAAGTAATTCGCATTGCCTCACCCCCTTTCGGGTGGTGTGACTAACCGCCTGCCGTTCGTGCAGCGCCTAATTATAGTAAAATCTGCGGATTTTGTCAATATAAGAATATCTTCGCCCGGCTCCCCCCTTGACAGACCGGAATTATCTGCTATAATAAATACAAAGAGGCGCTGCGACAAGCGGTTGACCCCTTAGTTAACTGGTTTTGCTATGAAAACCGTCACCGTGCAGGGTGGCGGTTTTCACCTTTTTTAATACGAATCGTTACTGTATATCCGAAGATATGTAGCGTGATCGTAATAGGCATATCTACCACCTCCTCTCGGAGATGTAGCCAACCGCCTGCCGTTCGTGCAGCGCCTGGCGAAATTATAGCAAATCAGACAAAATTTGTCAATATAATGTCTGCGCGGCGATACCCCCCGCGCCGCCCACAAAAAAGGAGGACACCCCATCGGGTGTCCTCCTTCCACATTATTCCGTCAAAACCGGGCCTTACTTAATAGGCTCCCCGGCGGCCTCCTTGGCCTTGATCTCCTTCATGGCGTCCTTGTGGCTCAGGTTCACGCGACCCTTTTCGTCGATCTCCGTCACCTTCACCCACATCATGTCGCCGATCTTGCAGGCGTCCTCCACCTTCTCAATGCGGTGGTCAGCCAGCTTGGAGATGTGCACCAGGCCGTCCTTGCCGGGGGCCAGCTCCACGAAGGCGCCGAAGGTCATCAGGCGCACCACGCGGCCATAGTACAGGGCGCCCACCTCGGGCACGAACACGATGTCGTCGATGCACTTCTTGGCGATGGCGCAGCTCTCGGCGTCGGGGGAAGCGATGTGGATGGTGCCGTCGTCGTCGATGTCGATCTTGGCGCCGCTCTCAGCCACGATCTTCTGTATCACGCTGCCGCCCTTGCCGATGACCTCGCGGATCTTGTCCGGGTCAATGTGCATGGTGATCATCTTGGGTGCGTACTTGCTGACCTCGGGCCGGGGCTCGGCAATGCAGGGCAGCATCACCTGGTCCAGGATCTGGCAGCGGGCATCGTAGGTGATGTCCAGCGCGTTCTTGATGATCTCCATGGTCAGGCCGTCGTTCTTCAGGTCCATCTGAATGGCGGTGATGCCCTTCTTGGTGCCGGCCACCTTGAAGTCCATCTCGCCGTGGA
>CAVHCH010000108.1:0-6921 GCA_963634265.1 Bacteroidaceae bacterium
GCAGCCTGAGAAGTATTTTCTCTCACGCACATGTCGCGAGAGAAAATGATTTGAATTTTTTGCCGCCTGCGGGCGGCAAACTCTGCGAGGCTTTTTCGACACGCTGAAATTATCCCGCTTCAAAAAAGTGGGATAATCTTTTTTTTGCAGAAAAAAGAGGAAAACGCAATTTTGCTTCGTATAAAATAGTTGAGGAACTGTTGCACAGCACCGTGCAACAAGCGCGAAAGGAGGCGGACGCATGGCATTTCCCCAGAGCTTTTTGGACGAGCTGATGGCCCGGAACGACATTCTGGATGTGGTGGGCAGCTATGTGTCCCTGCAGCCCAAGGGCGGAAGCTATTGGGGTTGCTGTCCCTTCCACAATGAAAAAACGCCCTCCTTCCATGTTTTGCAGGACAAGCAGTATTTCCACTGTTTCGGCTGCAAAAAGGGCGGCGGCGTCATCAATTTCATTATGGAAATTGAAAATCTGAATTACCCCGACGCCGTGCGGTTTTTAGCCAAGCGGGTGAATATGCCCGTGCCGGACGACCGGGAGTCCGACGGGTCCGACCGTCTGCGCAGCCGTCTGCTGGAGTTGAATCGGGACGCCGCCCGGTACTATTACGGGGTGCTCCAGTCCCCGGACGGGGCCGCTGTGCAGGAATACCTGAACCGTCGGCAAATTCGCCGGGGTATCGCCGTCCGCTTCGGCATGGGTGCTGCCTGGGAGGGCTGGGACCATCTGCTCCGGGCCATGACGGAAAAGGGCTACACCAAACAGGAGCTTTTGAAAGCCGGGCTCATCGTGCAGAACAAGTCCGGCGGCTTTTACGATAAGTTCCGCAACCGGCTTATTCTCCCGGTGGTGGATGTGCGGGGCGATGTGGTGGGCTTCGGCAGCCGCGTCATCGACAAGTCCGAGCCCAAGTACATGAACACCAGCGAGACCCCGGTTTACAGCAAGCGCCGGGTGCTCTACGGCCTGAATCTGGCTAAAAAAACCAAGCGTCCCAACATCATCCTCTGCGAGGGCAACCTGGATGTGGTGACGCTGCACCAGGCGGGTTTTGACAACGCCGTGGCCTCCATGGGCACGGCCCTCACCGTGGAGCAGACAAGGCTCCTCAGCCGCTACACCAAAGAGCTGGTCCTCTGCTACGACAACGACAACGCCGGGCAGCTTGCCACCCAGCGGGCGCTGGAGATTCTGAAAAACTCAGAATTTAATGTGCGCGTCTTGCAGCTCCCCCGCCGCTTGGTTGACGGCAGCTACATAAAGCAGGACGCCGATGACTTCATCAAATTCCAGGGCCCCCAGGCCTTCGAGCGGCTCTTGACCGGCAGTGAAAACGGCATCGAGTTTAGAATGTCCCAAATTGCCGCAAAATACGACCTGAAAAACGACGAAGACCGCATCGCCTACGCCGCTGAGATCAGCCAGGTCCTCTGCACCTTAGACAGTGCTGTGGAGCGGGAAATTTACACCGTTCGGGCCGCCGAGGCCGTGGGCCTCACCCCGGACGCCATGCGAAACGAGGTCAGCCGCGCCTACGAAAAGCAGAAGCGCAAGGAGCGCTGGGCCGAGACCCGCCGGGAGATGAACCCTGTGTCCACCCTCCAGCCCCAGCAGCGGGCATTCCGCTATGCCAATCTCCGCAGCGCCCTGGCCGAGGAGGGCGTTCTGCGCCTGATGATGCGGGACGACGACCTCTATGATAAACTCAGCGTCCTACAGCCGGAGGAGTTCTCCTCCCCCGTGCTGGGAAAAATTTACTCACTTCTTCGGGCAGACCGGGAGGCGGGCCGCCCCCACAGCATGGCCGTACTGGCCGGGAGCCTTTCGCCGGAGGAAATGAGCCATTTCACCGCCATCTTACAAAAGCCGGAGTCCGCCTCCGGCGCCGAGCAGGCACTCAGCGACTATGTGCGCATCATCCGGGAGGAGGCCGCCCGCCGATCCGGCGAGGAAACAGACCCCCTGCTGGCCGCGCAGGAAAAATATAAATTCAAAAAGGGATACGGAGGAAAGAATCTATGACAGAGCAGAAATACACCGAAAAAGAACTCCAGGAAATGGCCGACGCGCTTTTGAAGGAAGCCGATCAGCAGCAGCACGAGATCGAAGAGGAGGTCATCAAGAGCAACAAGGGCCAGTTGGACGACAAGACCATCGCCTCCCTGCCCGCCGCCCAGCTCATTCAGAATAACGAGCGGCTGAAGGAGCTTTTCGTCAAGGGCAAGCGCCACGGCAAGCTGGAAAGCAGTGAGCTTTCCGATGTGCTGGACGGCATAGATCTGGAGGGCGAGAAGCTGGACATGATCTACGATTCTTTGGAAAAACTTTCCATTGAGATCACCACCGAAGCCTTCCTCCCCGATGTCAACGCCGAGATCGATCCGCCTCTGGAGGAGATCGCCGAGATCGAAGAGGAGGAGCTGGTAGACCCCAACACCCTGGTGGACAGCTTCAACATCGACGACCCCGTGCGCATGTACCTCAAGGAGATCGGCAAGGTCTCCCTGCTCTCCGCCGAGGGCGAGGTGGAGCTGGCCTCCGCCATTTCCGCCGGGAACAAGGCCAAAGCCACCCTCATCGCCTGGGAAAAGGCCAACGGCCAGACCGTGGAGCCGGTGCTGGACGCCGAGGATCCCGTGGGCGAAATTGAGATTTCCGATGAGGAAGTAGCCAATCTCACCGAGGAGGACCTGGAGGCCCTGCGCAAGACCGTGAAGGAGGGCGAGACCGCCAAGCAGAAGCTGGCCGAGGCCAACCTGCGCCTGGTGGTGTCCATCGCCAAGCGCTATGCAGGCCGCGGGATGCTGTTTTTGGACCTGATCCAGGAGGGTAACCTGGGCCTTATTAAGGCCGTGGAGAAGTTTGACTACACCAAGGGCTACAAGTTCTCCACCTACGCCACCTGGTGGATCCGCCAGGCCATCACCCGCGCCATCGCCGACCAGGCCCGCACCATCCGCATCCCCGTCCACATGGTGGAGACCATCAACAAGGTCATCCGCGTTTCCCGCCAGCTTTTGCAGGAGCTGGGCCATGACCCCACCCCGGAGGAGATCTCCGCCCAGATGAATATGCCCGTGGATAAGGTTCGGGAGATCTTGAAGATCGCCCAGGAGCCCGTGTCCCTGGAGACCCCCATCGGCGAGGAGGAGGACAGCCATCTGGGCGACTTCATCCCCGACGAGGCCGCGTCCGAGCCCAGCGAGGCCGCCAGCTTCACCCTGCTGAAGGAACAGCTGGTGGATGTGCTGGGAACGCTGACACCCCGCGAGGAGAAGGTCTTGAAGCTGCGCTTCGGCATCGAGGATGGCCGCACCCGCACCCTGGAGGAAGTGGGCAAGGAGTTCAATGTCACCCGGGAGCGCATCCGCCAGATCGAGGCCAAGGCCCTGCGCAAGCTCCGCCATCCCTCCCGCAGCAAGAAGCTGAAGGACTTCCTGAACTGAGCGCATGAGCCTTTTTGCGTCCCTATTCCGCGATTTCCGCCGTACCGCCAGCGACCTGCCGGGTCTTTTCAGCGGCCATTTCTGCGTCATGTTTCTCCCTCTGGCCCCGCTGCTGGGGGACGAAGCCACCCTGCCCGGCTATTACAGCGACCAAACCTATTTCTGCCGCCTGCGGGAGACCCACACAGACCCTCTGGCTCCCTACCGCTGCAAAAAGCATTTGAAAAACAGCCGCTGCGTTATATTGGAGCTGGACGGCCTGGGCAGCTTTGTTTTCACAAATCACCGCCACTCCGCCCTGTTTCAAAATTTACAGCGGAAGTTCCCCGGCGTCACCAGCTATGTGTTCACCTCCGACGGCCCCGGCGGCTACTTCAAGATTTTGAAGGATGGGCGCATCCAGCGCAAGATCGCCAGCTATATGTATTTTGAGGGCATGGGCAGCTACGCCGAGACCCGGGGTATCCCCTGCGCCTACGAGTTGGAGACCGGCCACATTTTCAAGGTCGATCCCAAGGCCCGGCACCTCCGGGAGATGATGCCCGACTTCACCAAGCGGGAGGTACTGGACCTGTTCGACTACTATGTGGGCCTGGACCGCTTCAAAAGTGAAGCTCTCCGCCGCACCCTGGTCTACGATTTGGAGTCGCCCAATACATAAAAAGAAAAGCCGGCCGAAGCACCCTGAGTGTTTCGGTCGGTTTTTGTCTTATAAAACTGATTTACCTGTAATTTGCCACGATGCCCCGTCTGTCCACGATCACATGGCGGGGGCACACGGTGGCGCACATGCCGCAGTTGAGGCAGGTGTTTTGGTCGATCACCGCATGCTGCTCCTGGATTTGAATGGCGTTGGCCGGGCAGCTCTTCACGCACAGGCCGCAGGCAATGCAGCTCACATCGCACTGGGTCCGGGCGCCGGTCTTGGTGGCCGGGTCAAAGCCCCGGTCCTTGTTGGAGCACAGGGGCAGGATGCTGTTGTCCTGCAAGCGGATGCGGATCAGGTGCTTGGGGCAGCTACGCACGCAGGCCGAGCAGCCGATGCACTTCTCCTCGTCCACCTCCGCCACGCCGTACTCGTTCAGCGCAATGGCCCCGAATTTGCAGGCGTTCACGCAGGCCTCGCAGGCTACGCAGCCGTAGCGGCACAGCATACCTCTTTCGTCGCGCTTGGCCCGGCACCCGCCGCTGCAATACACCGTTGCCACCCGGATGGGGAATTTTCTCTTGATTGCCATAGGAATATCCTCTCCCTCGTTGTCTTTCCGCCCCTATTGTACCACACTTTCTGCTCCGATGCAAACTATAAAAAACTGCGGCCTCTCAGCCGCAGTTTTTTATGTAAGTCTCGGTTATCTTCTGTTAGAGCGGATCCAAATGCCTTGTTTTTCTGCCGCGGCGATCAGGTCGTCCCGGAAATTCGGGTGTGCCACGGAGATCAGCCGCTCAGCCCGCTCCCAGGTGCTGCAGCCCACCAGGTTCACGCCGCCGTATTCGGTGACGATGTAGTAGGCCAGGCTTCTGGGGTCGGTGACCACATCGCCGGTGACCAGGGTGGGGTTGATACGAGAGACCATCTCACCCTTCTTGTTGGTGAAGGAAGAGGTCAGGCAGATGAACGCCTTGCCGCCCCGGGACACTGCCGCGCTCTCCAGGAAGTCCAGCTGGCCGCCGGTGCCGCTGATCTGCCGGGTGCCGGAGCTCTCGGCGCAGATCTGACCATAGAGGTCCACGGAAATGCAGTTGTTGATGGACACGAAATTGTCCAGCTTGCCTACCGTGGCCGGGTCGTTACAGTAGGAAATGGGGTAAGTGACCACGCCCGGATTCTCCCGGATCCAGTCATACAGGTCCTGGGAGCCCAGGGCAAAGCCGAACACGCTCTTATAGCGGTCCAGGGCCTTCTTGTTGTTGGTGATCTTCCCCGCCTTGTACATATCCAAGTAGGAGTCGCACAGCATCTCCGTGTGGATACCCAGGTCCTTCAGGTCGCTCTTGGCGATCATCTGGCCCACGGCGTTGGGCAGGGAGCCGATACCCAGCTGCAAGGTGGAGCCGTCCACCATGTTCTGCACCACGAACTCCGCAATGGTCATCTCCGCCTCGGAGGCCGCCGGGGTGTTCACATTGGGCAGCGGGCCGTGGTCGCCCTCCACGATCATGTTCACATCGCTGATGTGGATGCACTCGTCCAGGCCGCCGTAGACCCAGGGCAGGTTCTCGTTCACTTCCAAAATGACTATGTCCGCCTTGTCCAGCACCGCACGGGCCGAAGCATTGCTGACGGAGAAGTTGAAATACCCGTGCTCGTTCATGGGCGTCACGCACATCATCGCCACATTCACCGTCAGAAAATGGCTGTAATACGCGCCCAGATTGCGGAACACCATGGGGATAAAGTTGCACAGTCCCCTGTCGCAGAGCTTGCGCTCATAGCCGGACAGGTGCCAGCTGTTGTAAATGAAGTGCTCCCGGGTGGGGTCCGACTCCACCATCTGAATGGGCTGGGAGATCAGGTAGCCCCGCACCTTCACGCCCCGCAGCTCGTCCTTGCGGCGGGCAATGGCGGCGTCCATCAAAGACGGAAAAGCTCCGCCCATGGCAATATCGATCCAGTCACCGCTCTTGACGACTCTCGCTGCCTCGTCCGGGGTGCAGAGTTTGCGTTTATATTCGGCTGAATAATCAAACGGAATGGCCATAGCTTCCTCGCCTCTCTATCATTATTTTACTTTGTTAATTTTATCACTTTCCTGTCACTTTGTCAATGCTTTAACAGAAAATCTCAGGAAAAAGCGGGCGGGGTTTTTGCGCCCCGCCCGCAGCGGTCCTGTTTTTCAGGCGGCGATCAGCCCTCGGACTTCCGCTTGTAGTACTCGTACTTCTCCTTGGCGGCCTCTTCCGCGTCGGCGAAGAGCACCTTGGCGTTCTCCGGGAAGCTCAGCTCCAGGGATGCGTAACGCACCTCGCCCTTCATGAAGTCGTACAGCGGCATGGTGGGCTCCTTGGAGTCCAGGGTGAACTTCTTGGTCTCGGGGCTGTAACGGTACAGGTTCCAGTAGCCGGAGGCCACCGCGTCCTTCATCTCCTGCTGGACATTGTTCATGCCCTTCTTGATGCCGTGGTTGATGCAGGGGGCGTAGCAGATGACGATGGACGGACCCTTGTGCGCCTCGGCCTCCTTGATGGCCTTGATCAGCTGGTTGGGGTTGGCGCCCATAGAGCACTGGGCCACATAGACATTGTCGTAGGTCATCAGCAGCAGACCCAGGTCCTTCTTGCGGGTCTTCTTGCCGCTGGCCTGGAACTGGGCCACCGCGCCCACGGGGGTCGCCTTGGAGGACTGGCCGCCGGTGTTGGAATACACCTCGGTATCCACCAGCAGCACATTCACATCCTCGCCCATGGCGAACACATGGTCCAGACCGCCGTAGCCGATGTCGTAGGCCCAGCCGTCGCCGCCGTACATCCACA
>CAVHCH010000109.1:0-5311 GCA_963634265.1 Bacteroidaceae bacterium
AACATCATCTACGCCGAGCTGAACACCAAGAGCGACTACTGCCAGGTCTGCGGCTGGGACGGCGAGATCGAGATCGTCGAGGATGGCGGCAAGCTCATCTGGCGCTGCCCGAAGTGCGGCAACACCGATCAGGACAAGATGAATGTCGCCCGCCGCACCTGCGGCTACATCGGCACCCAGTTCTGGAACCAGGGCCGCACCCAGGAGATCAAAGACCGGGTCCTGCACCTGTAAGAAAAACAAAAAAACGGGGTGGACGGCTCCACCCCGTTTTCTCTGGAATCGAGGAAAACTATGTACTACGGCGAACTGAAAAAATGCGACATTGCCAACGGCGAGGGCGTCCGGGTCACCCTGTTCGTCTCCGGCTGCCGCAACCACTGCAAAGACTGCTTCCAGCCGCAGACCTGGGACTTCTGCTTCGGCCAGCCCTTCACGGCGGAAACGGAAAAAGAAATTTATGCCGAGCTGGAAAAGTCTTATGTAAACGGCCTGACCCTTTTGGGGGGCGATCCCCTGGAGCCGGAGAACCAGCAGGCCCTGCTTCCCATGCTGCGCAATATTCACCGTAGGTTCCCCAAAAAGGGTGTCTGGTGCTTCACCGGATATACACTAAAAGATCCCCAAAACTTCACCGAAATTCACCCAAATTGCACCATTACAGAGGAGTTTCTCTCCTATATCAGCATCCTGGTAGACGGCCCCTTTATCGCCGAGGAGAAAGATATTTCCCTCCAGTTCCGGGGCAGCCGCAACCAGCGCATCATCGACCTGGACCGCAGCCGCCAGGCGGGAAAAATCGTCCTCTGGGATAAACTACGCCGATAAAAACGCCAAATTAAAGGGCATCTTCTGTAAAGAAGATGCCCTTTACAAGTATTGAATTTCCTGTAAAAATTACACCCGGAAGATCTCGCCCTCGGTGGGAGCGCCGGCGGCCTGTGCCTCGTCGGTGTCGATGTGCATAGTGGTAGCGCCGTCCTTGTTCACGCGGACCACCACATCGTCAAAGATCAGCTTGCGGCCCTCGCCGCCGCAGGCCACGCGAATAATTTCGCCATTCTTAATGCCCATCTTCTCCGCGTCACTCTCCAAAACATGCAGGTGCCGCTTGGCAATGATCACGCCCTCCTTCAGCTCCACCTCACCGGCAGGCCCGATGAGCTTGCAGGCGCCAGAGCCTTCCACATGGCCGCTCTCGCGGACGGGGGCGTCGATGCCCAGAGCGCGGGCATCGGAGCCGGAGACCTCTACCTGGTCGGCCTTACGCACGGGGCCCAGGATGGACACATTGGCCATCTCCTTCTTGGGGCCCACCAGGGTGACGCGCTCGTTGCAGGCGAACTGGCCGGGATAGGACAGGTCCTTGCGCTTGGTAAGCTGATAACCGGCACCAAACAGCTTCTCAACAGTTTCCTGCGTCAGATGAATGTGACGGGCAGAAGTTTCGATCATGAATTTCATTTTGTCATTCCTCCTGTTTTGTATGATCTTCCGCTTTCGGTTCGTCCGAAACGGTCAAATCCTCTTTCTGCGTGGACAGGCGAATTTCCTCCACCTCTCCGATCATAAAATAGTCGCGGCTCTTAGCGGCGATGTGGCCTGTGACGGCCAGTATCTGGCCCTTTTTCCAGTCCTGCAAAAACTTTTCATCGGCACGGATACGCAGGCCGAAGCCGGTGTCGATGTCGCCGTTTTCATCCAGGCCGGAGTACATGAACTTCACCGTGACCCGGCGGCCCGCATACTTGCCCTGCTGACCGTGGACATACTCCGACTTCATCTGCTCGTAGGTCATGGGGTAGATCTCCCCGTCGGGCATATGGAAATACAGCGCGCCGAACAGGCGGCTCATGCGCTTGCGCTTGTTGCTGCTCCGGGAAACGGCCAGAGCGCAGACGATGGCCAGGAAAATGAGGCCGATGCGGGCCTGCTTCATGAAAATGGACACAATACACAGCACAAATCCCGCCGCCAGCAAAAGCTGGTTCATCAGGTCCTGCCGCTTCAGCACGCTTATAATTTTCTTCATAAAAAAACTCCTTTTCGGAACTTTTTTTATCATACCACGGTTTTCTGCAATATGCAAGGGCAGAAAAGAAATGCTTGCAATTTCATGGGATTTTGGTATAATCATTACAGATAAAACCCCGTTTTCCGATTATCATTTCTAATGTTGAGGTGA
Organism: Bacteroidaceae bacterium; assembly: GCA_963634265.1. Lineage (GTDB taxonomy): Bacteria > Bacillota > Clostridia > Oscillospirales > Oscillospiraceae > Vescimonas. The sequence goes on from CAVHCH010000109.1 coordinate 2,186, forward strand.
AAAAATGGCAGTAAAACTGGAGCTTTACCGTGTATTTAAGGAGGTCGCCGAGGCGGGCAACATCACCGCGGCGGCGCAGAATCTGTTCATTTCCCAGTCGGCTGTGAGCCAGTCCATCAAGCAGTTGGAGTCGGACTTGCAGTCCCGGCTTTTTGCGCGCAATTCCCGGGGCGTTTCTCTGACCCCGGACGGCAAGATGCTCTATGAGTATGTGCGCAGCGCCATGGGTCTGCTGGAGACGGGCGAGGAAAAGCTGTCCCAGTCCCGGCAATTGCAGGTGGGCCACCTGACCATCGGCGCCAGCGACACGGTGACCAGCCAGTTCCTCCTCCCCTATCTGGACCGCTTTCACCGCCAATACCCGGGGGTACACATTCAGATCATTTCGGGCCGCAGCCACAAGGTCCTGGGCCTTTTGCAGTCGGGCAAGGTGGACATTGCCTTCGCCAGCACCCCCCAGGACGCCAGCTCCCTGAGTACCTTCCGCTGCTTCGAGACCCACTCCATTTTCGTGGCGGCGGCGGACTACGACTGCAACTTTGACCACACCTACACCCTGGAGGAGATCGTGCAGTTCCCGCTGATCTTGCTGGAGCGCAAGGCCTCCAGCCGCCTGCACCTGGACAAGTTCTTTTTACAGAACGGCCACCACCTGAACCCGGAGATCGAGCTGGGCGCCCGGAGCCTGCTGGTAGACCTGGCGGCCATCGGCTTCGGCGTGGCGGGGGTGACGGAGGAATTTGTGAAGAACGAGCTGGCCAGCGGCAAGCTGCGCAAGCTGAACACGGACTTTTCCATCCCGCCCCGGAGCGTGGACCTGTGCATCCTGCGGGATGTGCCCCAGACCTCGGCGGCGCAGAAGTTCATGCAGTTCGTGCAGGCAAATTTGTAATTTGGAAATAGTGCAAAGCAGGACGGGCGGGGTTTACCCCGCCCGTTTTGCATATTGGGGCAGCTGGTGGAGCGGGCGGAGGCGTCCGCCCCTACGCAGTCACAAGAAATGCTGTGGTGGTTCGGGCGGGGTAGAACCCCGCCCCTACGGATCACACGAGAGTGTGTGAAAGCGGGGCGTCAGGGAAATCGCCGAAGCGCTGCCACTGGCGGCGCTGCGGCGATTTCCCCTTGCGCAGGGGAGCCTTTGGGATAGTGTGTAACAAGAGGTGCCGGGACCGACCTTTCCGGCGCTTCGCGCCACCTCCCCTTACGCAGGGGAGGCTTTGGAGTTACGAATTGCCACACCGGTGACATGGATCGTCACTGGTGTGGCAATGGTATGGTTCAAGAAGTATAGTGGGGGCTTACAGGCCCATATTGGCGGAGATAACGATGCGCTGGACCTCGCTGGTGCCTTCGTAAATCTCCGTGATTTTCGCGTCGCGCATCATGCGCTCCACGGGGTAATCCTTGGTGTAGCCGTAGCCGCCGAACATCTGCACCACCTTGGTGGTGGTCTTCATGGCGTGCTCGGAGGTGAAGAGCTTAGCCATGGCGGCCTGCTTGGTGTAGCGCTTGCCCTCGCCCTTGGCTACGGCTGCCTGGTAGGTCAGCAGGCGGCCCGCCTCGCAGCCCAGCTCCAGGTCGGCCAGGGTGAACTGGGTGTTCTGGAACTTGGAGATGGGTTTACCGAACTGGACGCGGCCTTTGGTATACTCAATAGCTTCCCGCAGGGCGCCCTCGGCGATGCCCAGGGCCTGGGCGGCGATGCCGATACGGCCACCGTCCAGGGTCGCCATGGCAATAGAGAAGCCCTTGCCCTCCACACCCAGCAGGTTCTCCTTGGGGACGATGCAGTCCTGGAACACGATCTCGGCAGTGGGGCTGCCGTGGAGGCCCAGCTTTTCCTCGTGCTTACCCACGGAGAAGCCGGGGAAGCCGCTCTCCACGATGAAGGCGGAGATGCCCTTGGTGCCCTTAGTTTTATCGGTCATGGCAAACACCACGAACACATCGGCCACATAGCCGTTGGTGATGAAAATTTTGCTGCCGTTCATCACATAGTGGTCGCCCTCCAGCTTGGCCTCGGTCTGGCCCTTGGAGGCATCGGAGCCGGCGTTGGGCTCGGTGAGAGCGAAAGCGCCCACATGGTGGCCGGTGGTGAGCATGGGCAGATACTTCTGCTTCTGGGCCTCGGTGCCATAGGTCATGATGGGGTCGCAGCACAGGCCGTTGTGGGTGGCTACGATGTCGCCGGTGGAGGCGCACTGCTTAGAAAGCTCCTCGATGCAGATGGCGCTGGCTAAGGGGTCGGCCCCGGCACCGCCGTACTGGCGGGGCACGCACATACCCATGACGCCCAAATTGAACAGCTTCTCGATGTTCTCCCGGGGGTATTCACAGGTGCGGTCGGTCTCGGCGGCGATGGGCTTGACTTCGTTTTCGGTAAAAGCCGCCATCATTTTGCGGATCAAAAGATGCTCACGGCTGAGGTTGAAATCCATAATTTTACTCCTATTGATACGGTGGTTATAAGGGCATCCAGCTTCCGCTGGCGGTGGCAAGCAGCTTGCCGGTGGCGGCATCGGTGAGCTCCGCCCGCTGGCGGATGAGGCTGCGGCCCGCCTTGACGATGTAGACCTTCAGATAAAGCTCCATGCCGTACTCCACGCCCCGGAGGAAAGATACCGTCATGTCGGTGGTGGTGGCTTCGTTTTCCCCGGCGGTGAAATTGGCGACCACGCCGAACGCGGTGTCGAACATCCCGGCGATAGCGCCGCCGTGGATGCCGCCCTTTTCGTTGATCTGCCAGGGATGGGTGGGAAAGGCAAAGGTGACGGTTTGGGCGTCGTAGTCGCAGTCCACCAGGCGGGCCTGCATCTGCTGGTCAAACCCGCCGTCGTTTAGGTTGAGATAGTGTTGGGACTTCTCCTGCACCAGAGCCGTCCACTGCTGTTTTTTGTCCATTTTTTCTATGCTCCGTAGGGCCCGCGTCTCGGCGGGCGTTTTTTATTGAATCAGCTATTCGTAAACTGGGCGGGGCGCTTTTCCAGGAACGCGCCCATGCCCTCCTTTTGGTCGTGGGTTGCAAAGCACATGGCGAACAGCTCGTTCTCGCAGGCAATGCCGCTGTCTATATCCATCTGCATACCCCGGTCGATGCAGGCCTTGGCGTACTTCACGGCGATGGGG
>CAVHCH010000110.1:0-2704 GCA_963634265.1 Bacteroidaceae bacterium
TCCACCCCCAATGGGCAAGTTTCTTCACAAAAAATTTACCCGGCAGGACCGCGTGGGGCTGTCGGGTAAGAAGCGTTTTTGTTTAATCGTCCCGGGGCAACCGATGACGGTATAAGTACAGGGCCGTCTCCAGTGCCAGGCGCTGCATGGGGTCCGACGGGTCCGCCTCCAGCAGCGACCATAGCTGCCGGAGCCGATAGCTAACGGTGTTGTAGTGCAGGTGCAGCTCCCGGGCCATGCGCCGCTGGTTGCCCAGGCAGCGCAGCCAGCTGGCCAGGGTGTCCAGCAGCTCCTGCCGCTTTGACTCCGGCTGACGCAGCACCGGGGCCAGGCGGCGGTCGATATAGGCTTCGGCTTTTACTGCGTCTGCCTCCAGTAGCCACAGGATGCCCGCCGGATCATCCACCACGCAGGCGCGACCACTGTTTTCGGCCATGGCGAGGGCGGCCCGGGCCCGGCGGTCGGCCTTGTAAAAGCCTTCCGGGCCGCTGTAAGGGCGGCTGATGCCGCAGCGTGTGCCGTGGGTGGCGGCAAAGGCTTCCATGGCCCGGTGCAGCGGCGGCTCCAGCGGGAACAGGGAGCCTTTGGATTCCAGCACCAATACAATATCCGATTCCAAAACCTCGCCCCAGGCATCCATTCCCAGCGTGCGGCACTGGTCCTCGGCCTCGCGCAGCCAGGCGCGGCCCTGGGACTGCGGCTGGGGGACGCGGATGCGCAGCAGAATGTGGTCGCGTCCCAGGTGGATGCCGTGTTCCGCTGCCTGCTGCTCCAGGGCTTCCTCCATGGGCGCGCCGGAGAGCAGGTGGCGCAGCAGCGCCGCCCAGCGCCGTTCCTGCTCGGCCGGGACCCGGCGGCGTGCGATCTCAAAGGAAACGGCGTCGGATAGCTCCGCGAAGCGAACCGTGTCCGGGAGCAGGAGCAAAGGCAGGGCCAGCCGGTCCGCCGCTTGGGCCAGGACGGCGGGCAGGGGCTTGGGCAGGTAGCGCCCGGGCTTGATCCCTACGCCGCACAGCCCCCGCTCCGCCGCCGTTGGCAGCAGCGCGGCCACAGCCTGCGGGTCGCCGGAGAGGGCAAAGCCGGTGGTTATCAGCAGCTCGCCCGGGGCAAGCCACCGGGCATAATCCGGTGTATCCGTCAGATTGACGCCGGTGACTTTGCGCTCTAAACCGGCCTCGCCGCCGCAGACGGTGCAGCCGGCAAAGGCGGGCAGATGCAGTATCTCCCGCAGAGTGGGATAGTCTGTTTTACGCGGGAATGACATGGTGGCTTCCTCCTTTGTGATACAGTCACAAAATTTTCAAAAAAGTTCATGGGGATTTGACGATGGAACCGAACGCCCGATGGACTATGATAACAGCAGAAAAGCAACGGAGGTTGGTCCTATGGTAAATGCAAAAGCAAAAAGCGTTCCCGTCGCGCCGCACCGGCGGAAGCTGGCCGCGCTGGTCGCCTCTACCCGCTGCGGCGGAGAAAACGAAGCCCGGTCCTGCTATGCCCGCCGCTGCGCGGCGGCGTCCATGGCGCAGAGCCGAAAGCACTACGCCTAAGATGCGCAATGGGGAGAACTCCTCCGGCCCGTGTTGCCGGGGGAGTTTGCTTTTTAGGGTTCTTCCGGCGGGGGCGTCTGGGACTTGGGCTCCTTTTTCAGCAGGGAAGCGGCGGTGATAAGGGTCAGCACCGACTCCGTGACCATGCCGGAGTACGACCGCACCGCGATGACATACACCAGCCACGAAAGCCCGCTGACGATGCCCGCCGCCTGTATCACCCGCTTGTTGGACTGGAAAAACGGCAGCAGCGCGGCCAGAGAGGCCACAATGGGCAGCAGGGTCACGGGCGTTTCGTAGGTCACAGCGGCGATCAGCAGGAACACCGCCACGATGGGGACCGCTGTGGCCGCCTTGTTCCAGTTATATTTTTCCTGCAATAAAAAGAGCAGCAAAACGACGATTTGAAAGAAGCTGCACAGTGCGCCGGAGCGGGCCTGGAGCAGCGTGTAATGGATGGCAAAAATTAGGTTAGCCAGCACTTGCCACAGTAGGATCCGGCGCTTGTCCTTCTGCCAGTAGCTCAGCCCCATGGTGAGCAGGGCGCCGAAGCCGATGAGCTGATAAAACAGGTTCATTTTTCGTTCCTCCCATAAAAAAACGCCGCGCACCCAACCGGGCGCGTGGCGAAAAATGGACGCACTGTTCCAGAAAAATCCACACAAATTTTGGTAATTTCATTGTAGCACAGAGCGGGCGCGGTTGTCAATCGCGGAGATGAATAAAAGTGGGGCCCAGCGGCCCCGTTTTTTGCCTTGCAAAAAACGGTAAGCACCAAAAAAGGGCCACCCGAATGGGTGGCTCTGCTGCGGATACGCATAAAAACGCCGCGCACTTTATCATCTCGCAAGGAAAAGGGAGTGTGAGGGGAAAACCATACCGGGTTTTCCCTTCACCATTCAAATAAAGGGCCGCCCGGCGGCCCCGTTTTTTGCTTCGCAAAAAACGGTAAGCACCAAAATAGAGCCACCCTAAAAGGGTGGCTCTATTTTGGTGCCCCGTCGGGGATTCGAACCCCGGACACCCTGCTTAAAAGGCAGGTGCTCTACCGACTGAGCTAACGGAGCATATATCACCACAGGCCCGCGGCCCGTTCAACGTCTGGCAGGGATGGCTGGACTCGAACCAGCGGATGAGGGAGTCAAAGTCCCTTG
>CAVHCH010000111.1:0-19073 GCA_963634265.1 Bacteroidaceae bacterium
ACCTCTGCAACATCGACAAGATGCTTGCTGACGAAAGCAAAGAAGCCCTGTTTGCCTGGAACGGATATGCAAAGGTTGCCGCCGCACAGGAAAAGTAATATTAACTCTGTACCATCGATTGACAAGGGCAAGCACGGTTTTGACGGGCAGAAATGCGCCCATACCGCGTCAAGCCCCTTGGAAATACGGCAAGTATTCCCTGCGGGCTTTTACTGTTTGCAGTTTGTACGCCGATGCAGAACACTGCACCCCCCTCTAAACCGTAGTTGCATCCCCTTGACGGGTTTCTATCAAAATTACGGTTCTTTGCCATGAAAAAAGCCAAGTCGTAAGACTTGGCTTTTTTCAGCGAAATCCACCCTGCGGGTGGGTGAAATACCGCGGTGCGGCGTGAAATGCGCCTTACGGCGCGTGAAATCGCTGCGGCGGTGGGGGGATTTTGCGGGGTATAAAAGATTGCATCCGTATGTTCGCGCTGCACTTAGTTAGTTCCCGGCCAGGCTTACCCATATTACGCCGCCGCCATTGGAAACTTGGCACGCATAGAGTATGCCGTTTTTCTTTGCTTCACCGTTGGCAATTATTTCAAATGCAACGGAACGGGCTGTATCAAAGTCCAGGGCGGGGTCGCATGTTTTTGCTATTGCGATAAGCGCGTTAGTTATATCCTCGGAAATTGTACCCTGCAATTCCTGAAAAGATAAGTCATATTTACTTGAATCGGCAATGAAATTGCCGGAGCTGTCTTTGAACTGCAAAAAGCCCTTTTGCTTGCCATCGCGCAGAAAGCCGCACACAAAATTGCTTCCATGTGTCCCGGAACGAACGCTCATTTCGGGCGTAATTTCGGCGTATGCAAGACGCAATCTCTCAACAAAATCTCGGGGAGACAGCAAAAAAATTACCCCGTTATGCAAAGTTTTGAGCGGGGTCTCTCGCCTGTTTAGGATGGCACCGCAAACTTCACAGGATTCGGTTGAAACGGACACTGCCTTGACAGTATCTGTTTTTTCTTCGGACCAGCCAGCGCTTTTGTGCCCCGGGGCTTCTCCGTCCACCTCGCCGCAAACGGCGCATTTTTTGGGCTCAGTACAGGTGGCCTCTTGCCATGTATGGCCCAGAGCGACACCTTCTGTTTGCCCACACTTGGAGCAGACTTTTGGTGCTGTGCAGGTTGCAGGTTTCCACTCGTGCTTGCATTGACAGCCCGTCAAAATCAGAAGCAGGGTCAGCATACAGACCAAGCCTGCCAGGTGTTTCTTTTTCATGGCGGCACCCTCCAAAATTGTGATAAACCAATTATACCATCAAAATTACAAATGTCAACAAAACTATACATTAGATGATAATTTAATGTCACACGCGGTCGGGTAAAATACTCGTGAGGTGATGGTATGATTTCGGAACGGATTCGGCAATTGCGGGAGCAGGCGGGGTTTTCACAGTCGGTGCTGGCGAAGAAGCTGGATGTGACCCGCAGCTCGGTAAATGCCTGGGAGATGGGTATTTCGGCGCCTACGACGCAGTATGTGGTGGCGATGGCGAAGCTGTTTCATGTGTCGGCGGACTATTTGCTGGGCATGGAGAGCGCTTTACAGCTCTCTCTGGACGGCTACTCCCCGGAGGAAACGCGGCTGATTTTTGACCTCATAAAATATTTCGACCAGCGGCGATGAGAGGGGAAACGGATGATCTTATATTTTTCGGCTACGGGGAACTGCAAATATGTGGCGGAGCGGGTGGCCCGGGCTTTGGGGCTGGAGGCGCTGTCTATAGTGGACTGCATCCGGGCGGGGCGGTTTGCCTTTGCCGGGGAGGTGGTGGGCATCGTGTCGCCCACCTATGACTGGGGGCTGCCCAGCATTGTGGAGGAGTTTCTGAAGCAGGCGCGGGTGGAGGCGGAATATCTGTTTTTCGCGGCCACCTACGGTACCACCCCCGGGGCCATCGGGTACATGGCGGGCAGGGCCCTGGCGGGGCGAAAAATAGACGCGCACTACGCCGTCCGTATGCCGGACACCTGGACGCCCATCTTCGACCTATCCACCCCGGAAAAGGTGGCGGTATTCACGAAAAATACCGAGGCGGAGATCGAGGACCTGATCCGGGGCGTGGCGGAGCGGCGGACCAAGAGGTGCATGTGGCCCCGGACGCCGGGGTTTATCACCCGGTGGATCGCCCGGCCCATCTACGACAGGCGGGTGCGGCGGACGGAGCACCTGCGCGTGGAGGAGAGCTGCATCGGCTGCGGCGCCTGCGCCAGGAAATGCCCGGTGCAGGCCATCGAAATGCGGGACGGGCGACCGGTTTGGGTCAAGGAAAAATGCGTGATGTGCCTGGGCTGCCTGCACCGCTGCCCGAAATTTGCCATTCAGTATGGCCCGAACACGAAAAAGCACGGGCAGTATTTGAATCCGAATGTGAGGATATAAGAATGTACGGATATAAGAAAAAGCACTTGCATACGCAAGTGCTTTTTTTGCGCGGTGGGCGGGTCACCAATTGTAATTTTCCGCCCGGGTGATGCCGCCGAGCATGGCGTTGGGGAGGGGAATGTCGTTGAAAATGATGACGATCTCGCTCTTATTTTCCCCGGTGAGCTGGGCCAAGGCGTCGGTGAGGTCGGTCATGATGGCCTTTTTGGCCTCGTTGGTGCGGTCGGGGATCATGGTCCAGTCGATGAGGACCGTGGGGGCCGTTTTACGGACATTTTCCGGGTCCATCTCGTGGAAGTACACATAGATATTCTTGGGCAGGGTGCTGGTGTGGGTGCAGATGCTCTGGGCGGCGAACTCCATGAATTCGCGCTTTTGGGGCGCGGGCTGGCGGCCTGTGACGGTGACATGAACGATAGGCATTTTCTTATTCCTCCTAACAAAATTTGGCGCCGGGGGGGCGTCGCTGGATGGGGGCCCACGAAAAAAGCGGCCCCGCCGAAAGTGGCGGAGCCGCTGCTGCTGTGGGCGAGGCCGGCCTGGGATCAGGCGGCTGCCGGGGCAAGGACCTTCGTCAATTTTCGGCGCTGGAGGGAGGCTGCCAGGGGCAGGATCGTAATTCGAGCGACAAAAATAGACGCGACAAAAATCGCGTCAACCAAAACCAGAGAGGTATTTGCCCAGGAGGAAACGGCACAGGCGGCCTGTGCTGCGACTTTGCGGGTACGGGCGGAATATGCCATGACCGGGTCCTCCTTTTCGGTGTTATAGGGGACTATAACACCGGGGCGGGCGAATGTCAAGGGGGCGGTGGCGAAAAAATGTATGTTTGGATGGTATGCGCAAGGGGAGTGGATTTGCGTCTTTGGGGGTTGGGCAGGGTGCATAAAAGAGGAAAGTTGAAAGTGGAAAGGGGAAAGAGGGGGGTGGATTGGGGGATGGTGCGTGACAAGGGGTTCGGTGGGGCGACCCTTTCGGCGCTTCGCGCCACCCTGCCCACCGTCGTGCCAGCCGATTCCCGGCCACTATCGTGGCCGCCAATCGGGGCACTTCCTCGAAATCGCCTCGCTTCTTCTGCCACTGGCAGCGCTTCGGCGATTTCCCCTTACGCAGGGGAGGCTTTTGGGGACGGGGGTTACGGATTGCCATGGGCGCTTTGCGCCCTCGCAATGACAGGTTTTTTGCAAGGGGTGCGGTGGTTGCTGCGGGACACATGGGTCCCGCCCTACGGGTTTGATTTTTGTGCGGGGGCTCTGCACTGCCCATGGGCGACCGCAAGGGACGCCCTTACGCTTTCCTCTTTCCCCTTTCCCCTTACAAAAAGCCAGCCCCGCACCCTCGGTGCAAGGCTGGCTCCCTTGTTATTCCCTTTTATTTCACTTCCGCGCTCTCGGCGCTTTCCGTCTCCGCCGCCGAGCTTTCCGCCCCGGCTTCGGCTGCCGCAGCCGCCGGTTCCGTGGGCGTTTCCGCCTGGAACACCGCCGCGCCGGACAGGGCATCCGCCCGGCCCGCCTCATAGGCGGCGTTTTTCGCACTCTCCATCTCCTGCTTCCGGGCGTTTTCGGCCCGGGCCGCTTCCTTCTGCGCCGCCCGGCGGGCCGAGGCCCGGGCGATGGCCTTTACCAGCACATACACCAGCAGCGCCGTCGCCAGCACCAGGCCCACCCAGCCGGGGCCCCGGATATGCCAGAAATTCTTCACCGCGAAATACTCCCGCAGCATCCCCTGGTAATACAGCACGGCGCCCAGGGCGATGCACACCCCCGCGCCCAAAAGCGCCAGGATGGCCCGGAATTTGGCCCGCCCCTTCCGCACGAAAAACGCGATCACCAGTGCAACAGCCAGCAGAAACAGCGCCGGCGACTGGCAGCACAGCACATATCCAAAGGTATGGTTCATAGCCGCCTCCTCATGTTAGATTGTATTTTTCCCACGCACGATATACGCGCCCCGCTGCTCGCCGATGACCTGGCCGTTCTCCACCATGAGCTTGCCCCGCAGCCACACCTGGCTCACGGAGCCGCGGGTCACGAAGCCCTCGTAGGGGGTGTACCCGGCCTTGCTCTCCATGTCCTCCGCCCGGAGAATGTGGTCGGCCTGGGGGTCATAGACTACAATGTCCGCGTCCGCGCCGGGGGCGATGATGCCCTTCCGGGGGAACATACCGTACAGCTTCGCCGGATTTTCCGACAGCACCCGGCACATAGTAGCCAGGGAAATTTTCCGCGTAGCCACGCCGAAGGAATACACCAGCTCGCCCCGGGCCTCCACGCCGGGCAGGCCCCCGGGGATCTTGGTGAAGTCGCCCCGGCCCGCCTCCTTCTGCTCCAGGGTAAAGGCGCAGTGGTCCGTGGAAATGGTCTGGATGTCGCCCTTGCGCAGCCCGGCCCACAGGGCCCGGCAGTCCTCCGCCTTGCGAATGGGCGGCGCGCACACATACCGGGCGGCCCGGGAATAGTCCTCGTTATAATACACGCTGTCGTCCAGCACCAGGTACTGCGGGCAGGTCTCCACATAGACCTTCTGCCCCCGCCGCCGGGCCGCCGTGACCTCCGCCAGGGTGGCGGCGTTGGTCAGGTGGACGATGACCACCGGGATGTCCACCGCCTGGGCGATGCGCAGCAGACGGCTCACCGCCTCCGCCTCCAGGAAGTCGGGCCGGGTCTCCGGGTGGGACGAAACGCCCATCTCCCCGGCAGCCTTTTTCTCCTCAATAAGCGCGTTGATGACGCCGCTGTTTTCGCAGTGGACGCCGCAGATGCCGCCCTTTTCCTTCAGCTTTTTCAGCGCCTTGTACATGGCCTCGTCGCCGATCATCATGGCCGGGTAGGTCATGTACATCTTAAAGGACGAGATGCCCGCAGCGTACATATCGTCGATCTCTTTTTCGATGTCCTCGTTCCAGTCGTCAATGGTCATGTGGAAGCCGTAGTCGCACCAGCTCTTGCCGTCGGCCTTCTTGTGCCAAAGCTCCAGGCCGTAGTGGAGGCTCTCGCCCTTGTTGGGGCAGGCGAAGTCCACAATGGTGGTGGTGCCGCCCCGGATGGCGGACTTGGTGCCGCTGTCGAAGTCGTCGATGGTGGTGGTGTTGCACACATCCAGGTCAAAATGGGTGTGGGCGTCGATGAAGCCGGGCATCAGCAGCTTGCCCGTAACATCCACCACCCGGGCCAGGGGGTCCTGCAAATTGCGGCCCACCTGCACGATCTTCTCGTCCTCCACCAGCACATCCGCCCGGCGGGTGCCCCGCCCGGAGACCACGGTGCCGTTTTTCAGCAAATATTTCATCTCAGGCCCTCCCAAATAGTACTGTCGAAAAACCCTTCGGGTTTTTCCGACAAAAAGATTACAGTCTGCTGCGCGCATAATTTTTTCGCCGTGCGCAAAAATTCCACACTGGCAGCCTGCGCAGTATTTTCTCTCACGCACAGGTCGCGAGAGAAAATGATTTCAATTCTTTGCCGCCTGCGGGCGGCAAACTCTGCGAGGCTTTTTTGCAAACTTCATTTGATTAAATGTATTATACCACACCCGCAAAAAAAGTCTATAAAAATTGAAAAAAACCGCGACCTGTGTTATAGTAGCCCCAAAAGGAGGAATGTTCCATGCTGGACTTGACGGAAAAACTGCTGCAAAGCCATGAAATATACAACGGACGCATCATCCGCGTGCGGAGCGACGAGGTGCTGCTGCCCGGCGGTGGCCACGGCTTGCGGGAGGTGGTGGACCACCCCGGCGGCGTGGGTATCCTGGCCTTCGACGATAAGGGCCGGGTGGCCCTGGTGCGCCAGTACCGCTACGCCGTGGGCGAGCACCTGTGGGAGATCCCCGCAGGCAAGCGCGAGAAGGGCGAGGAGCCCTTCCTCACCGCCCAGCGGGAGCTCAGCGAGGAGGTAGGCGCCACCGCCGAAAAGTGGACGGACCTGGGCGTCCTCATCGCCTCCCCCGGCTGCTACGCCGAGCGCCTTTTCCTCTACCAAGCCCAGGGCCTCACCTTCACCCACCAGCACCTGGACCAAGACGAGTTCCTGGAGGTGCAGTTCTTCCCCTTTGAGGAGGTAGTAGAAAAATGCCTCTCCGGCGCCCTCCAAGACGCCAAAACCGTCGCCGCCGTCCTCAAAGCCAGGGTGATGCAAGAAAAGGCTTGCACTTTCTAAATATTTCCGCTAAACTTAAAAAAACACCGGCCACTGGCCGAGAGGAGAGTAAGTATGAGTAAATTGCAGAAGATCGCCGTGGTGTTCCTGGTCATCGCCGCCGCCAGCTGGGTCCTGCACAAGGCGGGCGTGTTCTATGTCCCCGGCCTCACGGCGCTGACTTTGTGCGTGGCCATGTCCCTGGCCGGTTCGGATATGCTCAAGGGTACCGCGAAAAAGAAAAACACCTCCCGCCGCTTTGCGGCCATCCTGGTCCTGGCCTTTGGCCTGTTCAACCTGGTGGTGGGCGGCTTTGAGATCTACGGCTATGTGCTGGAGAAGATGGGGTGAGCGATGAAAACGATCATCACCAAGGCCACCGCCGGAGACCTGTCCGCTGTGGCCCAAATCTATGAATCCATCATCGCCCGCCAGGCCCAGGGCGGCCCCTATATCGGCTGGCAGTCCGGCATCTACCCCACCCTGCAAACCGCCCAGGCGGCCCTGGACCGGGGCGACCTCTTCGTCCAGCGCTATGGCGAAAAAGTCGTAGGCTCCGCCATCATCAACCAGGCCCAGGTGGATGTCTACGCCCAGGTCCCCTGGCACTACCCCGCGCCGGACAGCCAGGTCATGGTCCTGCACACCCTGGTCATCGACCCGGCGGAGAGCGCCCACGGCTTCGGTGGGGAGTTCGCCGCGTTCTACGAGGCCTGCGCCGCCCAAAACGCCTGCCCCTACCTGCGCATCGACACCAACGCCCGCAACGAGGTGGCCCGCAAATTCTATAAAAAATTGGGCTACCACGAGGTAGGCATCGTCCCCTGCCGGTTCAACGGCCTCCCCAATGTAGACCTGGTCATGCTGGAAAAGAAGATCGGCTGATGAATTTATGATCCCCCCGGCGGCGGAGACGACCGCCGAGAGCGCGGAAGTGAAATAAAAGGGAATAACAAGGGAGCCAGCTCTGCACCGAGGGTGCGGGGCTGGCTTTTTGTAAGGGGAAAGGGGAAAGGGGAAAGATGGGGGCGGTGCGACCCTTCCGGCGCTTCGCGCCACCTCGCCTTATGCAGGGGCAGGTTTGGGGACGGGGGATGCGGATTGCCACGGCCAGTGTGCGCACTGGCCTCGCAATGACATGGATTTTTACATGGGGCGTGGGGGGGTGACGAGCGGCGGGGTGAGGGCACCCCGCCCTACGCATTTTGATAAGCGCGGTACAAATCCGACGGGCGGACAGAGGCGTCCGCCCCTACGCGGTCACAAGAGCTGCGGTGGTAGTCCGGGCGGCGGGCTGTGGTCAGCCCGCCCTACGGAGTGGAACATGAAGTGCGTAGGGGCGACCCTTCAGTTACGGCTTCGCCGTGCCAGCTCCCCTTGCGCAGGGGAGCCTTTGGGAACGAGGGTTACGGATTGCCACACCAGTGACATCGGTCACTGGTTCGCAATGACATTTTTTGCATGGGGTGCAATGGTTATCGGCGGCGGGACACATGGGTCCCGCCCTACAACATTTATATTATTTTGTAGGGCAGGGCCCGCGTGCCCTGCCGGGGGTGGTGGTTATCAGGCGGCGGGGTGAAGGCACCCCGCCCTACGGCGTAAAATTGGTGGGGCGGGCCGTCGGGGACGCCGGCCCCTACGGGTGCGTAACAAGAGGTGCGTCGGGGATGTCGGCCCCTACGGGGGCAAAATGTGGGGGGCGGGGATTGGTTTGGCAACAAAAAACAGGGGCGGACTTGGTGTCCGCCCCTTGGGATGGTTGGATTCGATTTTCAGCCGTTCTTACAGGTGCGAAACGAAGGTGCTGTTCACGGCCACGGTGCGGCTGATGTCGGAGGACTTGATGCTGGCGAAGATGGTGCGCATGATGGTCAGGGCCTTCTTGCCGTCGATCTCCGGCTCGCGGTCGTGCTCCAGGGCGTCTACGAACTCGTCGATGACACCGCTGCGGGTGGTGGGCTCGAAGCTGTAGGCGGTGGAGGTATTGCTCATGTCCCGGACCACGATGGGGGAGCCGGGGTCGTTATAAATGAGCATGATGCCCTTGGTGCCGTAGAGACAGGTGGAGTTGCACTCCTTGCCGTAGACCGTCCAGCTGGCGGCCATGGTGCCCACGGCGCCGCCGTTCAGGCGCAGGATGCACAGGGCATTGTCGTCCACGCCGATGAGGTGGCCGTGGTCGTCGTGCTTATTCAGGGTCATCACCTTGGCGGTGGTCTCAATGACCGTCTGGCCGGTGAGGTACTGGATCAGGTCCAGCTTGTGGATGCCCAGGTCGCTGAGAGCGCCCATGGCGGCCTTGTCCTTATCGAAGAACCAGGCGTCGCGGTCCGGGGACCAGCCCTCGGGACCGGCGTTGCCGATGGTGGTGCGGAAGGTGATGATGTCGCCGATGACGCCCGCCTTCAGCAACTCCTTAGCCCGGCGGTGGACCGGGTCAAAGCGCATATTGTGGCCCACCATCAGGTGCTTGCCGTTGAACTCCGCGGCGGCCACCATGGACTCGCACTCGGCCAGGGTCACGGCCATGGGCTTTTCCACCAGCACATGCTTGCCGGCGTAGAGGGCGGCGTTGGTGATCTCGGCGTGGTTGCGGTTTTCCACGCAGATGGACACGGCGTCGATCTCCGGGTCGTTTATCAGCTCGTAATAGGAATCATACACCTTGCCGCCGTATTGCTCCGCCATCTGGGCGGCGCGGTCGGCAATTTTGTCGTAATAGCCCACCAGCTTGGCGTGGGGGTTGGTGGCGTACTCCGGCAGGTGCCGGGTCTGGGCGATCTTGCCGCAGCCGATGATACCGATTTTGACCATTATGAATGCCTCCTTGTGATCCTCTCGCAGATATATCTTCACATAGACAGTTATCTACCATGGATTATAACAAAAAAATTCTAACAGTGAAAGACCTTTTTTAGAAATTTTTCCGATTTTTTACGGCAAAGTTTCCTTTTCGGGGCCTTAGCAAATTGTCACTTGCTATTTTCGGCCAATGCGGGTAGAATGGAAACTGCTGCGGGGCCTCCCTGCGGCGAGAAAATAGGAGGATATTGCCCATGGTTTCCATCGTTGAAGTGACCACCCGGCAGCAGCTGCGCCGGTTTGTGGACTTCCCGAATCAATTATATAAAGATGTGCCCCAGTTCGTCCCCGCCACTTACAGCGACGACTTGGACGACTGGGACAGGAAGAAAAACCCCGCCTTTTCCTACTGCGAGGCCCGCTGCTGGCTGGCCCTGCGGGGCAGCGAGATGGTGGGGCGCGTCGGCGCCATCTTGAGCCGCAAGTCCAACGACAAGTGGGGCACCAACCGCCTGCGCTTTACCCAGGTGGACTTCATCGACGACCCGGAGGTCTCCGCCGCCCTTTTTGAGACGGTGGAAAACTGGGCCCGGGAGCTGGGCTGCACCGCCGTCCACGGCCCCCTGGGCTTCACCGACATGGATAGGGAGGGGATGCTGGTGGAGGGCTTCGACCGCCGGGGCTGCTTCTTTACCTATTACAATCACCCCTACTATATGCAGCATATGGCGGCCCTGGGCTATGTGAAGGATGTGGACTGGGTGGAGAACCTCATCACCGCGCCCCAGGACGAAAAGACCTTTGCCCGGTGGAAAAAGCTCTCGGACTATGTGATGCGCCGGCAAAAGCTGCACACCCTGAAGGTGCGCACCCGGCTGGACTATTTCCCCCTGCTGAAGCCCTTTTTCCAGCTGGTGAACGAGGCCTACGCGCCCCTCTACGGCACCGTGGAGCTGACCCCGGAGCAGATCAAAAAGTACAGCATGAAGTTTGCGCCGCTCATCAACCCCAACCTCACCTGCTTTGTGATGAACGAGCAGAATGAGCTGGTGGCCTTTGGCGTCAGCGCTCCCAGCATTGCCGAGGCGCTGAAAAAGAGCCGGGGACGGCTGTTTCCCACCGGCTGGGCCCGGGTGCTGCACGCTTTCCGCAAGAACGACACCATCGACCTGCTGCTCATCGCCGTGCGGCCGGATCTCCAGGGAAAGGGCGTCAACGCCATTATTTTGAGCGAGGTCATGCAGGGCTGCCACAAAATGGGCATCCGCTACGCCGAGACGGGGCCCATGCTGGAGGAGAACGAGAAGGTCCAGACCCAGTGGCAAAATTTTCCCCTGGAGCAGCACAAGCGCCGCCGCTGCTGGGTGAAGGAGCTGAACGCCGTGCCTGTGGGGGCTGGAGCTGCCGCCAACGCCGGGGGCGAGGAGATTTAATACATAGTATATTTAATATGCAGCGAAAAATCCGCCGATAGCCGTATCGGCGGATTTTGGTTTGTCAATGCGCTGGAGTGAAATTATAAAACCATGTGTAGGGCAGGGCCCGCGTGCCCTGCCGGGGTGCGGTGGTTGACGGGCGGCGGGCTGGGGGCAGCCCGCCCTACGCACGGTTTACCGATAGAACTTCGTAGGGCGCGATGCCCACATCGCGCCGCACGGTAGACGCAGGGGGCAACCCTGTTATACTAAGGCAGCACAAGCGCGGAGCGCGTCGCGGTGGATAGAGCCTGAGACAATGCGAAAGCACGGGGCGGGTTTGCACCGTTTTATTCGCGGGGCTGAAAGGTCCCGACACTTCCCGCACCACGACCGCGCAAGGAAGCCAAGAGGCTGTCGATATAGTGGTTGGATTTGCGATAACGGTAAGGAAGGGAGTGTGAGGGAAACCCAAGAGGGGTTTCCCTCACCATTCAAATCAGTAGTTTTTGAAACTTTGAAAAAGTTTCAAAAACTTAGGCAGCGGGGCGAAAAGGCTTTTTCGACACGCTGCCCAAAACCATTGGTTTTGACGGCGTTCTTTGGGTACTTTCTGTCGCTGGTGACAGAAAGTCCCCCGCCGGAGGCATTTGCGGCACAAGGGGTGCTGGGGCCGACCCCTCAGTCACGGCTTCGCCGTGACTGCTCCCCTTGCGCAGGGGAGCCTACGAAAAACACCTCCCCTTGTGCAGGGGAGGTTGTTGACGCGAATATTATTTTCGCTTATTTATGATACAGCTTCTTCACCTCATACTTGGGCTCGCAGCTTACATGGATGCCCAGGCGCTTATAGAGCTTGGCGTCCTCCTCCGACACGATCACGGAGAAGTGGGCGTCGCTGCCGCGCAGGTCGTCCAGCTTTTTCAGCACACGCTCCGCCAGAGGGTTCGTCACCGCCGAGATGGACAGGGCGATGAGCACTTCGTCCGAGTGCAGGCGGGGGTTATGATGGCCCAGGTGGCGAATTTTCATGTCGCTGATGGGGGCGATGATGGAGGAGGGCAGCAGGTCCAGATCCTTGTCGATGCCCGCCAGGAGCTTGATGGCGTTGAGGAGCATGGCGGCGGAGGGGCCCAGCAGGGAGCTGGTCTTGCCGGTGACGATGCGCCCGTCGGGCAGCACCATGGCACCGGCGGGGCCGCCGGTAGCCTCGGCCTTCTCCAGGGACGCCTGCACCGCCGGGCAGATGTCCGGGGTGACGCCCGCCTGCTGCATGACGATCTCCAGCTTGCGCACCACGCTCTCGTCGCACTTGCCCTTGGCCCGGTCTACCAGGCCCGTGTAGTAGCGGCGGAGAATTTCCATGCGGCTGGCCTCCTGGCAGGCGGCGTCGTCCACGATGGCAAAGCCCGCCATGTTCACGCCCATGTCCGTGGGGGATTTATAGGGCGAGGTGCCTTGAATTTTCTCAAACATGGCGTTGAGCACCGGGAAAATTTCCACATCCCGGTTATAGTTCACGGTGGTCTCGCCGTAGGCCTCCAGGTGGAAGGGGTCGATCATGTTCACATCGTTCAGGTCCGCGGTGGCGGCCTCATAGGCCAGGTTCACCGGGTGCTTCAGAGGCAGGTTCCAAATGGGGAAGGTCTCGTACTTGGCGTAGCCCGCCCGAACGCCCCGCTTATTTTCGTGGTAGAGCTGGCTCAGGCAGGTGGCCATTTTGCCGCTGCCGGGGCCGGGGGCCGTGACCACCACGATGGAGCGGGTGGTCTCGATGTAGTCGTTTTTGCCCAGGCCGTCGTCGGAGACGATGTGGGCCACATCCGAGGGGTAGCCGGCGATGGGGTAGTGCTTGTAGCTCTTGACGCCCAGGGCCGTCAGGCGCTTGATGAAGGCGTCGGCGGCGGGCTGCCCGGCATACTGGGTGATGACCACGGAGCCCACATAGAAGCCCAGGCCCCGGAACACATCCGTCAGGCGCAGCACATCGTCGTCGTAGCTGATGCCCAGGTCGCCGCGCATCTTGCTCTTTTCGATGTCCCCGGCGCAGATGGCAATGACGATCTCCACCTCGTCCTTCAGGGTGGCCAGCATACGGATCTTGCTGTCGGGCTGGAAGCCGGGCAGCACCCGGGAGGCGTGGTAGTCGTCAAAGAGCTTGCCGCCGAACTCCAGATACAGCTTGTCGCCGAACTGGCTGCGGCGCTCCTTAATGTGCGCGGCCTGCAGGGCCAGGTATTTGTCATTGTCGAATCCGATCTTCATGTGCAGCACCCCTTCTTAGCGTCTCATTTACAAAATAACAGTGCAATTATACATCGCAAAGTCGCCGGGGAAAAGGATTTTTTTCATTTTCGGGGGCCAAATTTTAAGGGCAAAATTTGTGGAAAATTTGGCGGCGGAACGGCTTGTTTTTCGTGAAAATTTGGGGTATACTAAAAAATACCCCCCTTTTTGAGAGAGGAATTTTTTTGTTTTCCGGGAGGCTTTTATGCGCTTTCACATTATGCACAAGAAGATCAACCAGACCGCCCAGGAGTATCGGGTCTTTTTTGAGACGGACAGCATCGACGAGGCCAAGGACTTCGCCATGCGCCTGGCCTTTGACGAGACCAACAATGTCTATGTGCAGGACACCAAGCGCGGCGAGATCGTCCGGGACTTTGACGCCCTGGTCTACCGGGTGTAACGGTGCCGGGCGGA
This sequence comes from Bacteroidaceae bacterium, assembly GCA_963634265.1. GTDB lineage: Bacteria > Bacillota > Clostridia > Oscillospirales > Oscillospiraceae > Vescimonas. The sequence goes on from CAVHCH010000111.1 coordinate 13,495, forward strand.
ACAATTGCAGAAACCATGGCAGGGCGGACCGGGCGGTCCGCTCTTTTTTTCGCGGGGACGGGGAGAGGGGCGGACCGATGTGGGCATCGGCCCCTACGGAAGCGTGACAAGAGCTGCGGTGAAACGGGGCGTCGGGGACGCCGCCCCCTACGGGTGGGTTACAAGGAGTGCTGGGGCCGCCCCCTCAGTCACGGCTTTGCCGTGACAGCCTGCCCACCGTCGTGCCCGCCAATCGGGGCACTTCCTCGAAATCGCCTCGCTGCATCTGCCACTGGCAGCGCTTCGGCGATTTCCCCTTGCGCAGGGGAGCCTTTGGAGTTACGGATTGCCACGGCCAGTTTGAGAACTGGCCTCGCAATGACAGGGGGTTTTACATGGGGGGCGGTACAAGTCCGGCGGGCGGACAGGGTCGTCCGCCCCTACGCACCGCTTACCCATTAAATTATGTAGGGCGGCGTGCCCTCACGCCGCCGCGATAATGCGGTGGTCAACGGGCGGCGGGCTGTGGTCAGCCCGCCCTACAATATCGGCCCCCTTGCCTAAAGGGGGCTGTCGGCGAAGCCGACTGGGGGATTCTTCCCCGCACGAACTCGCAGGGAACGAATCCCCCTCTACCCCGCAAGAATCCCTCCACCAGCCTGCGGCTGGTCCCCCTCCCTTTAGGCAAGGGAGGCTTTTTTCGTAGGGGCGGCCCTTGCGGTCGCCCGCCATACCCCGGGCAAAAGAAAAAGACGCACATCTGTGCGTCTTTTTCTTTTTGGAGAGAGGAAGAAAGAGTCTTGCAACGAAGCAGTTCTCTGTGTTAGCGATCAGTTGGCGTGAGCGTTGGCTTGGTGCTGCTCCTCACGCTTTTCTTCGGCCAGCATTGCCTTGGCGGTGAACCAGGTGCTGATGGCGCCGAAGATCAGGGTGACATAGCCGCTGGCCTGGCGGATCTCCTCGTCAGCGGCGGTCAGCAGGAAGGCGGACGCCACCATAAACATAAGTGAAACAACGGCGACAGCGATGTAAATTTGGATGTTTTTCATGGTAGATTCCTCCTTAAAGGTTTTGCCCATTTTTGGGTCTTGCGGTTTCTATGGTCATATAGTAGAATAAATAACAAGAAAAGTAAAGCTACGGTTCATTATACCGCATATAAGATTTACTTACAGCAAAAAAGGAGGCGTTTTTATGGAAACAGCACGGTGCCGGGCGGTACTGGCGGCGGCGGAAACAGGCAGCTTTTCCAAGGCGGCGGAGGTGCTGCGCTACACCCCCTCGGGGGTGAATCAGCTGGTGACGGCCCTGGAAAACGAGCTGGGCTTCCCCCTGTTCCGGCGCAACACCAAGGGCGTGGCCCTCACGGAAAACGGCGAGCTGCTGCTGCCCACCATCCGGGAATTTCTGCGCCAGGAGGACCGCATTTTCGAGCTCTCCACGGAGATAAACGGCCTGCTCATCGGCAATGTGACCATCGCCTCCTATTCCAGCATCGCCACTCACTGGCTGCCGGAGGTGATACGGGCGTTTCAAAAGGACTTCCCCCATGTGACCATCCGGCTCATGGAGGGCATCTGGCAGGAGGTGTCGGCGTGGCTGGACGAGCGCACGGCGGACATCGGCTTTTTCAGCTACCAGGAGGGCATGCCCTACGAGTGGATCCCCCTGGCGGAGGACCCCATGCTGGCCCTGCTGCCCCCGGACCACCCCCTGGCCGGGGAGGCGGCCTACCCGCTGAAAAACTGCCAGGAGGACCCCTTCATCATGCCCGCCCTGGGCTGCGACGACGATGTGGAGGCTCTGTTCCGGCGCAATCACATCCAGCCCCGCATCCGCTTCACCACCATGGAGAGCTTTTCGGCCATGTCCATGGTGGAGCAGGGCCTGGGCATCAGCATCATGAACCGGCTCATCACGGAAAAGCACATCTGCAATGTGGTGAAGCTCCCCCTGGACCCGCCCGCCCAGATCACCATGGGCGTGGCCCTGCACTCCAAGGCCGATGTGTCCCCGGCGGTGAAAATGTTCCTGAAATACGCCGTGCGGATGCTGACGAAGAAGGAAAAATGACACCAACGGCACCTTTATACATATATAAAAAGCACCCCGGTGGGGGTGCTTTTTTATGCGGTGAATTTTTACTCCGAGAGCAAAATGCGGTCGTTGTCCAGGGCTTTGCCGGCGCCGCTTTTGAACTTATTCAGCAGATCCTCCACGGTCATGCCCGCCCGCTCGGTCCCGGAGACATCCAGGATGATGCGGCCACTGTCCATCATCAGGGTGCGGTTGCCCAGCTCCAGGGCCTGGTGCATATTGTGGGTGACCATGAGGGTGGTGATGTGGTTTTCCGCCACGGTCTGGCGGGTGATCTCCAGCACCTTTTCCGCCGTGCCGGGGTCCAGGGCGGCGGTGTGCTCGTCCAGCAGCAGGAGCTTGGGAGGATTGAAGGTAGCCATCATCAGCGTAAGCGCCTGGCGCTGGCCGCCGGAGAGCAGGCCCACGGGCTGCTTCATGCGGTCCTCCAGGCCCATATTCAGCTGGGCCAGCTTCTCCCGGAACGCGGCCTTTTCCGCCCGGGTCACATGGCTGAGCCAGCCGCCGGAGGCCGCCGCCAGCGCCAGGTTTTCCTCAATGGTCATGTGGGGCGCGCTGCCGCGCATGGGGTCCTGGAACAGGCGGCCAATTTGCCGGGAGCGCTGGTATTCCGGCTGGAAGGTGATGTTTTTGCCGTCCAGGTAAATGCTGCCGCTGTCGGTGAAAAAGCTGCCGCAGATGGCGTTAAACAGGGTGGACTTGCCCGCGCCGTTGGAGCCGATGATGGTGACGAAATCCCCGGGGGCCAGGTGCAGGCTCAGGTCCCGCAGGGCTACCTTTTCGTTGATGGTGCCGGGGTTGAAGGTCTTGGAAATTTTCTCGATTTTCAGCATATCACCGGGCCTCCTTTCGCGCGGCCATGCGGCGGCGCAGGATGGGCATTTGCTTTTTGAAGTACGGCGTGGCGATAGCCAGCACCACGATCACAGAGGACACCAGCTTCAGCATGAAGGCGGGCATATCCAGCCGCAGGGCGATGGTGTACACCAGGCGGAAGGCGAAGGCGCCCACCACCATGCCGATGGCCCGCTTGAGGATGCTGCCCTTGCCCATGAGCACCTGGCCCATGAGCAGGGAGGCCAGGGCGATGGTCACCATGCCGGTGCCGATGTCGATGCTCACCGACTTTTGGCTCTGGGCCAGCAGGCAGCCGGACAGGCCCGTGAAGGCGTTGGCTATGCACAGGCCCACGATGGTGGTGAAGGTGGGGTTGATGGAGGAGGAGCGGACCATGTCGGGGTTGTCGCCGGTGGCGCGGATGGCAAGGCCCAGGCGGGTGCGCAGGAACAGGGCCAGGAAAGCCACCACGGCGGCTACGGCGATGACCGCCACGAACAGCTTGTACTGCTCAGCCAGGAAGGTGCCCTCCAGCAGGGCCCGGGCCTTGGTGAACACCGTCTCGGTCTTGTTCATGTTCAGCAGGGAGGAGCCGCCCATGACGGCGATGTTGATGGAATACAGCCCCGTGTTGACGATGATGCCCGCCAGGAGGCTGTCGATGCCCATTTTCGTTTGCAGCAGGGCGGTGATGAAGCCGGAGAGAACGCCGGCGGCCATGGCGGCCAGGATAGCCAGGTAGGGGTGCCCGGCGATGGCCACCGTGGCGCCCACGGCGGCGCCCAGGGTGAAGCAGCCGTCGGTGGACAGGTCGCAGACATTGAGCATAGAGTAGCTCAAGAACAGCGCCAGCACCGTCAGCGAGCAGATGAGGCCCAGCTCCAGGGCGGTTTGGACAAGGGATAGGAAGTTCATGGGGGTTCTCCTTTTGTGGGATAATGGGGGGCGACCCCTCAGTCGCGGCGGAGCCGCGCCAGCTCCCCTTATCAAGGGGAGCCTTTGGGGACGGGGGATGCGGATTGCCACAGCCAGTGTGCGCACTGGCTTCGCAATGACACATTAAAAGAAATGCGGTGTGCGGCGGGACACATGGGTCCCGCCCTACATTATATTATAATAATATGTTACTTTGTAGGGCAGGGCCCGCGTGCCCTGCCGCGTTCATGGGGTGTCCTTCGCCCACCAACAGGGCGGGGGAGTGCCCCGCCCTGCCGATGGAATTTTCGTTTCTTACTTGTTCAGATCGTCGAAGCTCTCGGCGGTGACGATGGACTGGACCTTGGTGCACAGGGGAGCGAAGGTCTTAGCCAGCTCGTCGTAGTTCAGACCCAGCTCCTGGCAGATGTCGGTGTTGATGGTGGCGGTGCCGTTGTCGAAGGTCAGCACGGGGGTGGTGGCGGGCTTGTTGCCGTCCAGGAGGATGCCGGAGACCATGTTGGCGGTCTCCACGCCCAGGTTGGCGTAGTCCACGCCGTAGCCCAGGAACGCGCCGTTCAGAGCGAAGGAGTCAGCGCCGGTGTAGTGGGGGATGCCGGCCTTAGCCAGGGTCTCGTAGATGGCAAGCTCGGCGGTCATCACGGTGTTGTCGGTGGGGGTGAACACGGCGTCGGCCTTGTCGGCCACGATGCTGCTGACGGCCAGGCTGATCTCGTCGGTGGTGGTGCCGTTGTACTCCTTGTAAGACACGCCCTTCTTATCCAGGTAGGCCTTGGCGTTCTGGATGGGGGTGGTGGAGGAGTCCTGACCCTGGTCATACAGCAGGGCGATGTTCTTGGCGTCGGGGTCAGCGGCGAAGATCAGGTCCAGGATGGCGTCGGTGTCCAGATAGTCGGAGGTGCCGGTGATGTTGGCGCCGGGGGCCTCCAGGCTCTCCACCAGGCCGGCGCTGACGGGGTCGGACACGGCGGCGAAGACCACGGGGATGTCGGTGCCCTCGGTGGCGGCCTGCATAGCCACGGCCACGGGGGTAGCCACGCCGATCATCAGGTCGACCTTATCGGCCATGAAGTTGGCGATGATCTGATTCAGCACGGCGGAATCGGCGTTGCAGTTGTCATACTTGATGTCGAAGGTGACGCCCTTCTCCTGGCCGATGGCCTTGAGCTGGGACTCGATGTTGGAAACGATCTGGTTCAGGGATGCGTCGTCCACATAGTTGCAGATGCCGACCTTGTAGGTCTTGGTGTCAGATTCGCCGCCGTCGGCTTTCTTGCCGCAGGCGAAGAGGGACAGGGCCAGCAGGGCGGCCAGGGCCAGGGTCAGCACACGCTTCATGATGTTCTTTTTCATTTTTTGTTACCTCCAAAATTTGATATAGGTTTTTGGGCGGCGGATGGAGGGGCCGTTGCCGGCGGCCTGGTTCTTAAAAACAAAAAAGACCTCTGCCCCACATGGGACAAAAGCCTCTGCTTCTGCGATACCACCCAAATTGACATCTTGCGATGCCCACTCGCTTTTACGCACCATCATGCGTACCCCACGGATAACGGGAGGGTTCCCGTCGGACCCTACTTAGGAAAACTGCCTGTTCAAGCCGCCCTCGGAAGGCCATTCACACTGCCGCGCACCGCTCCGATCTCACCACCCGGAACTCTCTTGGGATGCCCTGTGCTGTGCTACTCTTCTTCCTCACAGGTTTGTCGTTTGAAATTAAGCGCATTATAAGC
>CAVHCH010000112.1:0-42227 GCA_963634265.1 Bacteroidaceae bacterium
TTATAAATCTGCATTGGGATACTTCTATACATCGTTTGGGGGAGAGAAATTACCCTCATCGGATGAATTGAAGACGAAAATCACCATTGAACCTACGGGTTATGATAAGGTTGTATATTACCGGGTACGCGAGGGCGATGGTGATCGTGACCTTTCTACACTGAGCAGCAGCGATGTGCAGAGCCTGGTAGAGGAGTTCAAAACTGAGGAGACATATAGCCTCAGTGCTCTGGAAAGACGCAGCATTGATATGGTGGCGTGCGACACACTCAAAACGCATAACGGAACTATTACGGTATATTTTGCAGCAACGCAGCAGTATCGTTGGAAAGTGGTACAGTGGCTGAACGAAAGTAAGGAAGTAGTTGGATATACCTACATTTACGGACAGAACGGCGCGTTTGTGAACACGGTAAATACACCGGCTGTCAGCAGCCCGGATCAAGTGCAGGCGGAGAATAAGAATAAGCCGTTTGTGATCGGGGGTGGATTCAACTTTGAATGTGAGCAGTTCCCTCAGGACGGCAAGGTGTATGAGAAATATTTCCAGTTAGGCGTTTGGGGCGAAAATCTGCCGCAGGATGGGAAATATTATGAAGTGTACATGCCCTATGAGTACTTTGGCATAACGGGAGGATATGAGGAAGCAAAGCAGTACAAGGCTAAACCTGTTATTCGGCACTATGATTATGCCAATGTGTGGCGCGAGGATATTGAAGGTGAGTATACCGAATACGGTATATATTTCAAGACAAAAGATTTCTCCCCCTTTGTTATTTCTTGCGATCCCACAAGGGAGACTCCGTTGCAGCCGGATAGGCCCTACTACGGCGGCGCGTCTACGCCGACCATCTCCGCGGTCAAGACGGCTGACGCCGCCAAGAGCGCCACGGACTACACCTCCGGCATCTACGGGCTGACGTTCCGCAGCACCGCGGCGTTCAGCACGTTCAAGGGCGTGCAGGTGGACGGAAAGACCATCGCGGCGGCCAACTACATCGCCGAGGACAACGGCGGCATCGAGGTCTATCTCAAGGCCGTGTATCTGCGGACGCTGAAAGATGGGCGGCACACCGTGACCATCCTGTCCGACGCGGGCAATGTGACCATGAACTTCACCATCGGCGGCGTGGACAGCCCCACCACCTTTGACGCGGGCATCGCTCTGTATGTGGGCATGGCGCTGACCTCCGCCACCGGCCTGGCCTGGGTAGGCAGAAAGCGCAGCTGACGCAGAAAGAAGCACCCGAAAGGGCAATGTCATAAAATTAAGGACCGGGCCATCTGGCCCGGTCCTTAATTTTAACTCCCAATTCTTTTATGTGTTCCCCGTCCTGCCCGGCCATTTGCTGCGGCACTTGCAAAGGGCGGGCACATTGTGTACAATAGGGGGCAGAATTACAGCGGGAGGTGCGGGAAAATGACGCTGCAGCAGTTGAAATATGTGTCCATGGTGGAGCGGTGCGGCTCCTTCAGCAAGGCGGCGCAGAAGCTCTACGTCTCGCAGCCCAGTGTGAGCAATCTGGTGCACGCGCTGGAGGAGGAACTGGGCATCGTCATTTTCCAGCGCTCGTCCACCGGCGTGGTCATCACCAACGAGGGGCGTGAGCTGCTGAAGCTGAGCCGCAAGCTGCTGCGGGACGTGGACTACATCGAGGAGTATTTTCACGGCACGGTGGACAGCGGGCGGACGTCGCTGTTCGTCAGCAGTCAGCACTACGATTTCGTGGTAGCGGCCTTTGAGGAGTTTGTGAGCGGGCTGGATGAGGAGCGCTACACGCTGGGGCTGAATCAGAACCAGACGGCGGTGGTTATCGATGATGTGCGGCGGCAGTACAGCGACCTGGGCGTGCTGTTTTTGTCGGACGTGAACCGGCGGCATATGGAGAAAACGCTGGAGGACAACGATCTGGAGTTCCACCCGCTGCTGCGCTCGAAGCCCCATGCCTTCATGGCGCACAGCCATCCGCTGGCGGGGCGGGCGTCTGTGACGCCGGAGGAACTGATGGACTATCCCTGCATCGTGTACGAGCAGAGCGCCGACTCACCGGCGTTTTATTCCGAGGAGATGCTGCTGCCCAATTTCTATCCCCGCAAGACGGTGTATATCAGTGACCTGTACGTCAGCACGGCGCTGATGCGCGGCTGCGATGCCTACGACATCGGCACGGGCGTTATCTCGCCGCGGTTGGCCCGCGAGGTGGCCTGTGTGGCCATTGACACGGAAGACACGGTGGATATCGGCTGGATCGGCATACGGGGCAAGGCGCTGCGCCCGGTGGAGCAGGAGTTCCTGCGCCATCTGGAGCAGCAGCTGCAGATGGCCAAAACTTGAGGCTATGGGCGGTCATAGCTTCCCGGTATTTCCGCAAAAAAGAAAAGTGTGCTATGCTGAACGCATGAAGTGACATGCGTTCAGCGTTTTATTTTAAGGAGGGTATACCATGAGTCAGTTGATCATGAAGCATCCCGATTTCGAGCCCGAAAGCGTAGGCTTTGACACCGCCGAGGTGCATGCCGGCGAGCCCCGCGATCCCTACGGTGCGCTGATCCCGCCGATCTATCAGACATCCACGTTCTATTTTGACTCCACCGACGAGGCCGCCAAGGCCTGTGACGACTACGCGGAGAGCTTCGCCTACAGCCGCATCACCAATCCCAGCCAGGACTATCTGGAGCAGAAGCTGGCAGCGCTGGAGCACGGCGCGGGCGCAGTGGCCTATGCCTCCGGCATGGGCGCGGTATCCGGCGCGCTGTTCGCGGCGCTGCAGTGCGGCGACCACGCTATATTTACCCGTGCCAAATACTCCGGCACCGAGGACGTGACCAGCGACTGGCTGCCCCGGTTCGGCATTGAGCACGACGTGTTCGACGCCGCGGACATCAGCCAGCTGGAGCCCCTCATCAAGCCCAACACCAAGGTCATCTATGTGGAATCCCCCGCCAACCCCACCATGGTGCTGGTGGACATCGCCGCCGTGGCGGAGATCGCTCACCGCCACGGGGCAAAGGTGTTCGTGGACAACACCTTTGCCACCCCCTATAACACCCGCCCGCTGGAACTGGGCGCGGATGTGGTCATCCACAGTCTGACAAAGTACATGGGCGGCCACGGCGATATTCTGGGCGGCGCGGTGGTATCCAACGACACGGAATTCCTGCGCCAGTGCCGCCTGGGTACGCTGATGCACTTCGGCGCGGTCATCGCGCCTTTCACCGCCTTCCTTGTGTGCCGCGGACTAAAGACGCTGGGCGTTCGTATGCGGCAATACAACGAGAGCGCCTTAAAGGTGGCGCGCTGGCTGGAGGCCAATCCCAAGATCGAGATCGTCCGCTATCCCATGCTGGAGAGCAACCCCCAGTACGACATTGCCAAGCGCCAGATGAAGGGCGGCAGCGGAATGCTGTCCTTCGATGTGAAAGGCGGGCTGGAGGCCGGCAAGAAGTTCATCAACAGCCTCAAGCTGTGCACGCTGGCGGTCTCGCTGGGAGACACAGAGACGCTGGTGGAGCAGGCTGCGGCCATGACGCACACCATGATCCCCCGCGAGGTGCGCGAGGCCGCGGGCATCACCGACGGCATGATCCGCATGTCCGTGGGCCTGGAGGATCCGGACGATATTATCGCCGATCTGGCCCAGGCATTGGAAAACGTATAAGCTTTACTTCTATGATCCCCTCCGCACGGGCCGTCCCGGCCTGTTCTTCCGCAGGCATTCTCTCCACCCTCTCCTATGCGGGACGGCCCGTGCGCTTCCTTCTTCTGCAAGATGCTCCGGATTTGTCGGAGTTCCATCTGTTTTTCTCCTCACACGGAACAGCCCCCGGCTTTGCCGGGGGCTGTTCCGCGCCGTAGAAGGCAGGGCGGCGGTCGGGGACGGAATGGAAAGCAGGAATTTACATTTGACTATTGCAAAAACGCGAAAATATGGTATCATACCCACAGCGCCGCACTCTGCTGGACGGAGGCGGCAGCAGGAGGTAATAATATGAATAACGAAACGAAGCGCGGGAAGTACACCGTGCAGGATCTGGTGCGCATTTCCGTGCTGGTGGCCATTATGCTGCTGCTGGAGGTCACAGGCCTGGGCATGATCAAGATGCCGGGGCTGGAGATCACGCTGCTGATGGTGCCGGTGATCGTGGGCGCTATCGTTATGGGGCCGGCCAGCGGCGCCATTCTGGGCGGCGTGTTCGGCTGCATCAGCTTTTGGGAGTGCTTCGGCAAGAGCCAGTTCGGCGCAATGCTGCTGGGCATCAATCCCCTCTACACGTTTCTTGTCTGCGTACCCACCCGTATTCTGGCAGGCTGGCTGTGCGGGTTGGCCTTTAAGGGGCTGAGCAAGCTGGACAAGAGCAACCTGTGGTCCTTTGGCGCGGCGGGGTTGATCGGTGCGCTGTGCAACACGGCGCTGTTCATGTCTACCCTGTGCCTGTGCTTCTACAACACCGACTATATCCAGGGCTTTGTGGCCGCCCTCGGCAGTTCCAACGCATTCCTGTTCGTCATTGCTTTTGTGGGCGTGAACGGTCTTGTGGAGGGCGTGGTGTGTTTGATCACCGGCGCGGCTATTGCCAAGGCGGTGGTGTACAGCCGCGGCAAGCTGGCTGCCCGCAAGACAAACGCGTAAGACGGGAGGCAGACCTATGCTGCTTGCACTGGACGTGGGCAATACCAATATCGTTATCGGCTGCATGGAGGGGCGCGAGGCGCGGCGCAGCTTCCGCATCGCCACACGGCGGGACAGCACCGGCGGCGACTATGCCGTGGCGCTGAGCCAACTGCTGGAACTGGCGGACATCGATAAGCGGAATGTGGAGCAAGTCATCATCTCCTCGGTGGTACCGCCGGTAACGCGGGCGCTGCAGGGTGCGGCGCAGCTGCTGACCGGGAAAGCGCCGCTGGTGGTGGGACAGAATGTGGTGTGCCGCGTGCCGGTGCGTATCAAACAGCCGGAGACGCTGGGCGCGGATCTGCTGACCGCCGCCGTGGGCGCGCTGGATCTGTATCAGCCGCCGCTGTTGCTGATCGACATGGGCACCGCCACCACGGTGACGGTGCTGGACGAGCAGGGTGCGTTCCGGGGCGGGGCTATCCTGCCGGGCGCGAACCTGGCGCTGTCGTCCCTGGCGGGAGGCACGGCGCTGCTGCCGGATATTCCGCTGGCGGTGCCGGAGAGGGCCATCGGTGACGACACGCTGACATGTATGCAGAGCGGGTGCGTGCTGGGATCAGCGCTGCTGCTGGACGGGCTCATCGACCGCATGGAGGCCGAGCTGGGCCGAAAGGCCACGGTGGTGGCCACCGGCGGCATTGCGTCGGTGATCGCGCCGGCCTGCCGGCATGAGATGCACATGGCCGCAGACCTCATTCTGCGGGGCCTGGCCGTGCTGTACGAGCAGAATAAATGAACAAAACCGTCCTTCGGCGAGTGCCGGGGGACGGTTTTTGCGTATGAAAACATGGTGGTGTCAGTCCGGGGGTTGCAGCTTGCGGCAGATGCGGAGCAGGCTATCCGCGTCTTCTGGGCCTAATTTTTCGCGGAGTCCTGCCTGGGCTTGTTCCCACAGGGAGATGCCGTGCGCCAAGGTGGTCTTGCCGTGGGCTGTTAGGGTAAAGGTCCTGCCGCGGCCTTCTGTGGGAGAAACCAATCCCTTGCTCTCCAGCGTTTTAACGTTCCGTACCATGGTGGTTCGGTCCAGGCCAACACGGTCTGCCCACTGGCTGAGATTGGCCTTTTCCATGCGGGAGAGGTTGATCAGCAGATAGTACTGCGGCACGGACAGTCCGGAGGGAGCCAGCATTTTATCGTAGTATTCCGTTGCCCACAGTGCACTACGGCGCAGATTGGTGCAGTAACAGGGACTTTCGTACATGGTTTCACCCCTTACTTGTGAAAGATGCCACGGTCAAAGAAAATATTTTTACCGGAAATGGACAGGGGGATGCCCAGCCAGACCACGTCGGGATCAAGATCCATTTCCGCGGCGGTCTTGCCGATAGAATACATGATCCGGCAGTCCACCATATCTGCCGCACCGATGCTTACAGCGGAGGAAACGGCAATGCCCAGATCTACATAGGCAAAGGCGCAGTTGCCGCCGGCTGCCCGACAGCCGGCGCAGTCGCCGTGTTCGCAATAGCCGCAGTGGGGTACGCCCCGCTGTCTTTTGTCCGCGCCGATCAGTACCACCGCCAGTGCCTTGCGTACGCAGGCGGCATCCCGGCCATACCAGGTGGACATTTCATCTCCCATTTCCCGTAGGCCGACCTCCTCCATTTTACAGGCCAGCGCCTCTTTATCCGCTCCTGTAAGGACGTAGGTATGCAGTGTGTCTTTCCCGTGTCCTTTGGGTGCGGTACGGGCGGCGGCGCACATACGCGCAGCAGTCTGCATAGCGGCCTGCATTTCCATCTCGGTTCTTTCGTAGCGCATTATGAAGCCCTCCTGTTATGATATGTATATACACTGTGTGCATATACACTATAACGGAGGGCGTGAAAGATGTCAATAGGGAAAACGGGTGGGGGTGGATCATTTCAGCAGGTTGAAAGCCATCACGGCGGCGCCGAGGACCACCAGCACCACGCCGGTGGCGCGGTTCAGCGTTTTGGGCTCGGCCTTGTTGGCAAATACCGCGGCGATCCGCGCCCAGAGCAGCGTGAAGACTACGCACAGCGCCAGTACCGTCCAGTCCGGTGCGCCGCCGATGGTGAAGTGGGAAATGGCGCCGGTCAGCGCCGTGAAGGTCATGATGAACACGCTGGTACCCACGGCGGTTTTCAACTCATAGCCCAGAACGCTGGTCAGGATCAGCAGCATCATCATGCCGCCGCCCGCGCCCACAAAGCCGCAGATGAAGCCGATGACGATGCCGCACACCACGGATTGGACGGCCCGCTTCCCGGCGGACACGCTCTGCATAGCCTCCTTGGTGGTCATAACGGGGCGGACAATAAACTTGATACCCAGCAGGAACGTCATAAAAACGGAGAAATTCCCCATAGTGCGGGAGGGTACCAGGCTGGCGATGTAGCTGCCAGCCACGGTGAACAGAAGCACGGTGACCATCATGATAAGGCCGTTGCGCACATCCAGATTCTTATTTTTGTGGTAGGTGTAGGCGGAGACGGCGCTGGCCAGCACGTCCGAGGCCAGGGCGATACCCACCGCCATGTAGGGCTCCATGCCCAGAAATGTGATGAGCATGGGACTGATGACCGCCGCGGCACTCATGCCCGCAAAGCCGGTGCCCAGGCCCGCGCCCATACCGGCAAAAAAGGTGACAGCCAGTATCGTAATGAATTTCATGTGATGCTCCTTTGATCAGCGCCCCGGCGCATCGCCGGGGCGCTTCTGCTCATTTTTTGCCCAATATATCCATAAACTCCTCGCCGGTAATGGTCTCCTTCTCATACAGGAAGGCAGCCAGCTCATCCAGCTTGGCACGGTTGTCAGAGAGGATCTTCAGCGCTTTTTCGTGCTGCTGCTTCACCAGTGTCACTACCTGTTGATCGATCCTGGTCTGCGTTTCGGCAGAGCAGGCCAGGGACGTGTCGCCGCCCAGGTACTGGTTGGTGACGGTTTCCATGGCCACCATGTCGAAATCCTTGCTCATGCCGTAACGGGTGATCATGGCGCGGGCCAGTTTGGTGGCCTGCTCAATGTCGTTGCTGGCACCGGTGGTGATGGAGCCGAACACCGTCTCCTCGGCGGCACGTCCGCCGGTGAGGGTGGCGATCTTGTTCTTCATCTCCTCCTGTGTCATCAGGTAGTGGTTGCCTTCCTCCACCTGCATGGTATAGCCCAGTGCACCGGAGGTGCGGGGCACGATGGTGATCTTCTGCACAGGGGCGGAGTGGCTCTGCAGTGCCGCCACCAGCGCGTGGCCGATCTCATGGTAGGACACGATCTTTTTCTCGTGGTCGGTCATAATGGCATTCTTTTTCTGGTATCCGGCGATGACCACCTCGATGCTCTCCTCCAGATCGGCTTGGGTGGCGAAGCGCCGACCGTCACGGACAGCCCGCAGAGCGGCCTCGTTGACGATGTTGGCCAGCTCCGCGCCGCTGGCGCCGCTGGCCATGCGGGCGATCTTGTTGAAGTCTACGTCCTCGGCCACTTTGATTTTTTTGGCGTGCACTTTCAGAATGGCCTCGCGGCCCAGCAGATCCGGCAGCTCCACAGGCACCCGGCGGTCGAAACGCCCCGGACGTGTCAGTGCCGGATCCAGAGATTCCGGACGGTTGGTGGCGGCCAGAATAATGACGCCGTTGTTGCCTTCAAAACCGTCCATTTCGGTGAGCAGCTGGTTCAGTGTCTGCTCCCGCTCATCGTTGCCGCCGTACTGGCCGCCGCTGCGCTTCTGGCCGATGGCATCGATCTCATCGATGAACACGATGCAGGGGGCCTTTTCCTTGGCTTGGCTGAACAGGTCGCGGACCTTGCTGGCACCCATGCCTACGAACATCTCCACAAACTCGGAGCCGGACATGGAGAAGAACGGCACATTGGCTTCGCCGGCCACGGCCTTTGCCAGCATGGTCTTACCGGTGCCCGGAGGGCCTACCAACAGGATGCCCTTGGGCATGGAGGCGCCGATCTCCTGGTATTTGCTGGGATCGTGGAGGTAATTGACTACCTCCTGCAGGTTCTCCTTGGCCTCGTCCTCGCCGGCCACATCGGCGAACTTGATGCCCTCGGCGGACTTGACGTAGACCTTGGCGTTGGACTTGCCCATGTTGAACATCAGAGAGTTGCCCCCGCCGCCCATTTTTTTCATCAGATTGCGGGAGATGAGCTGCCCGATGATGATAAAGACAATCAGCGGCAGCACCCAGCCCAGAATGTCCACCAGCAGGGATGTCTGCTCGATCTCCTCGCCGGTGGTGGAAATGCCCGCGTCCAGCAGACGCTGCACAAGACCGTCGTCTGGCACGATGGCGGTCTTGTAGATGGTTTTGCCGTCAGCGGAGGTAAAAAGAATACGGTTGCTCTGCTGCTGTATCTCCACCTGGCCGATCTCTTTCTGCTCGGTCATGGTGACAAAGGTGTTGTAGTCCACCTCCTGGATCTGATGCTCCGCCAGCCAGGGCATGGCCAGCAAATTGAACAGCAGTACCACCAGCACCACGATCATGTAGTAATAGATCAATGGTTTCTTAGGAGACTTTATCTCGTTCATGGAATTCCTCCTTGCGTAATTTTTCTCATTTGATTTGATGAGTTACCCTACCACATTTTGCCCGAAGTGTCTATAAGCAGATTCTCGAAAACTGCAAAAAAGCCCCGTTCTCATCGGGAGAACGGGGCAAAATTTACGCATTGGACATATTTTACAGCGCTGCGAACAGGCGGCTGCCGGTGCGGCGGAGCCAGCGCAGCAGTACGGCGGCCAGCACGGCTGTCAGTACCGACCACACCAGCAGATACCACACGGTGCCCATATTGGTGCCAAACGCGAAGTACAGCGCGGCGATGGCGGCGGCGTACAGCCACCCGCCCAGCATGGCCAGCAGCACAGTCAAACGCTGCTTGATGACGGTGATCTCATTGGTCCAGACCAGATTGGGGCGCTTGAGATCCACAGCCAGGCCGAAAGCTGCCGACAGCCACACGAAGGCTTGGGGCAGCAGCACCAGCATAACAGATTCCGGCAGCGTGGGGTGGATGGCCAGCAGCATCAGTACGGATGTGGCTGCCATGGGGATGCCTGTTACCAGTACCTGTACCAGCAGCTTGGCACGCAGCACCTGCCAGGGGGCTACCGGCAGGGACTGCACCTGCCAGAGCGTTTTGCCCTCCAGGGAAACGGAGGACGAGGCCATGTCGTTCATGGAGCCTACCAGACACAGTGCGGCGCACAGCATCGCTGTTAGGAGGCCGGAGGTATCACTGCCGGTCAGTTCCTGTATCACCGGCAGCAGATCATTGAACTTTACCAGCAGCAGAATGCCTAGAATGGGCAGCATTACCGTGCCCAGGCCGCAGTTGAGCATATAGTTGGGGCTGGACGTGAACCGCCCGAACTCCCGCCGCAGCAGGGCGGAGGACGCCCCGGCGGCCTTGACGGTCGTCTCTCTGTAGACGGCTTTGGCGCCGCCGTTGTTGGCGGTGGCGATGGATAGGAACGTGCGGCTGAGCAGCAGGTAAGTGAGCGCGCACAGCGCCGCTGTTGCGGCCAGCACCAGCACAATGGCCAGCCAGTCACCGGAACCCATGCGGCCTATCAGATACAGGGGATAGGCGCTGCCGCGAATAGCTGCACCTACCTCGTTTAGGTGCAGCATCAGCTGTTCGATCAGCTCATTGGCGCGGAAGCACACCGTGTAGTACAGGGCAAAGAATGCCAGCGCGATCACAGTGGTGAGGATGTTCTTGCGCTTCAGCTTGCTGTGGATCTTGGCCACTACCCAGCCCAGCAGGCAGGAGAGCACCAGTACCAGCAGTGATACCGCCAGGATCAAGGCGATGCCGCCCACCACAGAGCCCACGGACAGCGCGCCCACCGCCCAGTAGACGATGACACAGGGCAATAGGATTACGCCGGAGAACATCAGGCCCATCAGGTACACCCCCAGCAGGCGGGAGACCAGGATGGCCCGCACAGGGATGGGCAGCGACAGCAGCAGGTCGTTGTCCTTGGCTTGGTACAGCCCGGCAAACGTATTGAATACGCTGCCGAACACGCCCATCAGTATACCGACCAGAGCAAAGAGTGTAAAATACAGCCAGTCCAGACCGGCCTCATGCAGAGGGGCGCACAGCCCGATGGAAAACAGCGTGAACATGCCGCCGATGACGCCCACCATCAGCAGCACATACAGTACGATCAGTCCGATGGTGCCGGCTTTGGACCGTGGTTTGTTCTTTTTCGCATCGTAAAAGTAGCTGCGGAATATCTCAAACAGCTGCTTTTTCAGCAATAATCTGACCATCATTCCGCCTCCAGCTCCAGGAAGACTTCCTCCAGAGAGTCGTCGCCCTTGACCTCCTCCATGGTGCCGGAACGGATAAGCCGGCCGCCCTTGATGATGGCCACCTTGTCGCACAGCTTCTCCGCCACCTCCAGCACATGGGTGGAGAAGAATATAGCGCCGCCGTCATCGCAGACCTGACGCATCATGCCCTTGAGCAGATGGGCGGCCTTGGGATCCAGGCCCACAAAGGGTTCGTCCATGATAATGACTTTGGGATCATGGAGCCACGCGGCGATAATGGCCAGCTTCTGTTTCATGCCGTGGGAGTAGGCGGCGATAGGCTGGGCCAGGTCCTTTGTCAGCTCGAAGGTATCCGCGTAGGTGCGGATGCGTTCCTGCCGGGTATGGGCATCCACGCCGAACACGTCGGCGATAAAGTTCAGGTACTTGATGCCGGTCATGTAGTCGTACAGGTCCGGGTTGTCGGGGATGTAGGCCATCTCCCGTTTGCAGCCCAGGGGATCGGTCCTGATGGATTTGCCGTCAATGGTGATCTCACCCTGGTCGAACTGCAGGATGCCCACCACGGATTTCAGGGTGGTGGTCTTGCCCGCGCCGTTGTGGCCGATGAAGCCGTAGATCTCTCCCGGCGCGATGTGCAGTGTCAGATCATCCACGGCCTTTTTGTCGCCGTAGGTCTTGGTCAGGTGTTGAATGTCCAGCATGGGGGTTCCTCCTATTTCTCTCCTAAACTTCTATTGTGGGGCATCATCAGCCGCGGCTGCGGCTGATGATGCGCACGATGCCCATAACGGCGGCGTACAGTACGCCCGCCACCGCCCAGATGATCCAGCTGTACCGGGGCTGGCCGTTGCCATGGGGGCCGTAGGTGTACAGCAGGAACACCGCCGTAGCCGTCAGCCAGTAGATCATGGTGACGGTACCGAAAAGCCGGTGGTGCTTCTTCTGGCTGCGGGTGTAGTCGCCCTCCTCCAGCAGCTGCTCCGTGGCACCTTGATACACACCGGCGGTGACCAGCGCCAGACAGCCGATGGCCACCAGTACCAGCAGAGCACACACCGCGCCCACATACAGCAGGTCAGCACCGTTGATACACATGACGGCGAACAGCGGCGCGGCCGCCAGTACACACAGCACCACGCCGACGGTGACGAGCCGGGTATGGGTGTCCTTGTATTCCTGCTGCCGCTGGCGGACCATACCCTCCACGCCGTATTCCGTCTCAAAGGGTTCTTCTTCCAGGAACTTGAACTCCCGCACCTGCGCGGCTGTCCGCAGGAAGATGCTCACCGCGATGGCCACCAGCCCCAGCAGCACGCACAGCCCGATGCCTGCGGCGGCGTTCTCGCTGATGCCGAACCGCTGCACCTCGCTCATGCCGCTCAGCAGGAGCAGCGTTACCGGGGATATGATGCACAGCGCCGTGGCCGCGGCGATCTTCGGCGCGGCGGCCTTGCGCAGGGCCAGATAGGCAGAGGCCTGCTCCATGGTGACGCGGCGCAGGGGCGCATCCTCGTCCAAAGACGGCGCGGGGCTCTCCTCCTCCAATTCATCCTTCAGCAGGTAATCGGTGGTGACGCCGAACAGGCGGCTCATTGTCACTACCTTATCCATATCGGGTACGGACTGTGCACCCTCCCATTTGGATACCGACTGCCGGGTAACGCCCAGCTTCTCCGCCAGATCCTCCTGGCTCCAGCCTGCCTTCTTGCGCAGGAAAATGATCTTGTCAGCTAATATCATGACAGCTCCTCCTTTGATTATGACGGCGCGTCGCGCCGCTGTGTTTTGTGTGGCGCTATCATACGTTTTTTACCGGTTGCGGTCTACAAACCGGGGATGGAAATGTGTCAACCGCTGGTTGCAGTTTGCTTTTTTTGGGCAGTTTTCTCTTTTTGCCGCAGGGTTATTGTACGCGAAAACGTTTTCACTGCCAACTTACAGGAGTGTAAGATTTCCTTAAGTTTTTTCGGGGGAGAAGAAAAGAGCCGCCCGCCGGGCGGCTCTCTCATGCATAAAAGATTTATTCTTCCGTGAAGTGAACGTGGTTGAATATGTGATCCTGACAGAAACAATGGTATCCGGCGCACTTGCTGCAGTAACGAAACTGCAGATCGGGGTAGTCCGTGTCAGTCCTGCCGCACACGGCGCACTTGTGGCGGTAGCCTTGCTGCGCCTGCTGCTGCGCCTGTCGTTGGGCCTGCTGTTGCGCTTGATGGAACTGTACCGTCTTACGGGAGCTCCGGTACTTGGCCCGTTCCTTGAGATAGTGCACCTCCGGCCAGATGAACACGGCAAAGTTCAGCAGGGCCACGATGGGCAGTACCACGCCGGCCCAGTCGCCCTGTCCCAGTGCGCTGATGATGCCGAAGGCGAACACGCCCGCGTCCAGATAGGCCAGCCATTTCATCTTGATGGGAAGAATGAAGAACAGCAGCACGGTGGTGTCCGGGAACAGAAAGGCGAAAGCGAAGAACATGGACAGGTTCACATAGCCGGTACCGGCCACGGTCAGATAGTGGTTGCCGGTGATAAGGCTGGCCAGCACCACACCCAGCACCGTCAGCAGTGCGCCGCTGATGTAGTACAGATTGAACTTGGCCGTGCCCCACTGCCGTTCCAGTGTGCTGCCGATCCAGTAATAGAAATACAGGCTGATCAGCAGGGAGATGGGGCGGGAATAGGCGGGCACGAATACGAATGTCACCAGCCGCCAGATCTCGCCGTGGAGCAGGGCGTTGAGGTTGAAAGTCAGAAAGTTCAGCGCGTTGGCGTCATTGCTCTGAGTCAGCAGCATCAGCACATACACCGCTATGTTGCCGGCCACGATTACACGCATCAGATTGGAGATGCCGAATCGGGGGTGGGCGGCGCAGAACCGCTGTACCCCGTCATAGAGTTTTTTCAAGGGGAATGTCCTCCTGTAAATTCAAATTGTGTTCAGTATACCGCATGTGTGATGAAAAGTCATGTCATTTTTTTGAACAATGACAAATACGAAGAGGAAGTTTCCGCACAGTTGAATTATTTCCAAAATTCCCGGAAATGCTATTGACAATGTCAAAAAACCTGCTACAATATGCTGTACAAGTGAATACCTTATCAAGAGTGGCGGAGGGACCGGCCCTATGAAGCCACGGCAACCTGTTTTTTCAAGGTGCCAAATCCGGCGAACGAATCGAAAGATGAGGATGAGCAAAGAAGCACAGCGCTCTGTCGGTTCGGCAGAGCGCTTTTTCAATGACCATCCGCGAGATGAAAGGAGAAAAAAACCATGGCAAGACATTTCTTTACCTCTGAGTCCGTTACGGAAGGACATCCCGACAAGGTCTGCGACCAGATTTCCGATGCGGTGCTGGACGCGATTTTTGAGCAGGATCCCAACGGCCGCGTGGCCTGCGAGACCTGCGCCTCCACCGGCCTGATCCATATCATGGGCGAGATCACCACCAGCTGCTATGTGGACATCCCCAAGATCGCCCGTCAGGTGGTGCTGGATATCGGCTACAATTCCTCCGACTGCGGTTTTGACGGCAACACCTGCGCTGTCATCACCAACATCGACGAGCAGTCCGGCGACATCGCCCTGGGCGTGGACAAGAGCTACGAGGCCAAGGCCAAGGGTGACAGTGAGCTGGACAACGGTGCCGGAGACCAAGGCATGATGTTCGGCTACGCCTGCGACGAGACACCGGAGCTGATGCCTCTGGCTATCTCCATCGCCCAGAAAATGGCCAAGCGCTTGACCGACGTGCGCAAGCAGGGCCTGGTGGATTATCTGCGTCCCGACGGCAAGACACAGATCACCGTGGAATACGGCGATGACGACAAGCCCTTCCGTGTGGATACTGTGGTGCTGTCCACCCAGCACAGCCCCGACGTTTCTCTGGAGCAGATCCGCAAGGACATGATAGAGCTGATCATCAAGCCCACCGTGCCCGCTGGGCTGCTGGATAGTGAGACGAAGATCTATGTGAACCCCACCGGCCGCTTCGTCAGCGGCGGCCCCGCTGCCGATACCGGCCTTACCGGCCGCAAGATTATTGTAGATACCTACGGCGGCAGCGCGCCCCACGGCGGCGGCGCTTTCTCCGGCAAGGATCCCACAAAGGTGGATCGTTCCGCTGCTTATGCCGCACGCTGGGTAGCCAAGAATGTAGTGGCCGCGGGCCTGGCCACTAAGTGCCAGGTGCAGCTGGCCTACGCCATCGGCGTGGCCAAACCCGTCAGCGTACTGGTGGAAACCTTCGGCAGCGGCGTTGTCTCCGATGATAAGCTGGAGGCCGCTGTGGAGAAGGTGTTCGATCTGCGTCCCACCGCCATCATCCGTGATCTGGGCCTGCGCAGGCCCATCTACCGCCAGTTGGCGGCTTACGGCCACATGGGCCGTGAGGACCTGGGTGTGTCCTGGGAAAAGACCGACCGCGTGGAGGCCTTGAAGGCCGCCCTGAGCAAGTAAGAATTTTAAATGAAGAGGACGGCTCCCGCCGTCCTCTTTTACCCTTGAAAGGAGTTTCCCGCTATGATGAAGAATCTCGATGTATCCACTGTTTTGACGCTGAAGGACCAGGTGGCCTATCAGTCCGGTCAGGTGGTCAGCAAGACGCTGGCTCAGAACGACGCTGTCAGTGTTACTTTGTTTGCCTTTGACAAAGACGAGGAGATCAGCACCCACGAGTCCGGCGGCGACGCGCTGGTGACCTGCCTGGACGGCGTGGGCCGCATCACCGTGGACGGTGTGCCGCATATACTGCATGTCGGCGAGTCCATCCTTATGCCGGCTCGCCATCCCCATGCGGTGTACGGCCAGGAGCAGTTCAAGATGCTGCTGGTGGTTGTGTTCTGAAGACGGAGGGACGGTTTGTGCCGCCCCGCTCTTTTTTGCTGTACAGATGAATTGCCTGTTGCAATTTTTCCCGCGCTGTGGTATCATGCGAAAAATTTCTCTTTCCCTGTTTCTGCAAGGTGCCCGTCCCGTACGGGGCGTTGATGCTGAGAAGGGAGAGGACAATTGTTTTCCTGACAGGAGGACTGATTATGTACATCAACCGTGAGAAATACGCTTTGGTAAATGGCGTGCTGCTGGACGGCACACGGGATATGGCGCCCCGCACAGGGCTGGCCGTCTGTGTGGACGGTGACCGTATCACCGCTGTGTGTGATGAGACCGCTGTGCCTGAGGGCTATGCCCGCATCGATCTGGACGGTAAGTATCTGCTGCCGGGCCTCATCAATCTCCACGTCCATCTGCCCGCCTCCGGCAAGCCCAGAAAGAAGCCCTCCGATCCCAAAAAGCTGGTGAAGCTGATCACCTCCAACGCGCTCATGCGCCGCATCGGCGTGAAGATGTGCGAGGGCTACGCCAAAACGGAACTGCTGTCCGGCGTGACCACCATCCGCACCGTGGGTGGCGTGGCGGATTTTGATACCATCATCCGTGACGCGGCAAAGCGTGGAGAGATACTGTCCCCGCGGGTAGCGGCCTCCAATATGGCTGTTTCCGTTCCCGGCGGCCACATGGCCGGTTCACTGGCCTATGAGGCCCGTACACCGGAGGAGGCCACGGCCTTCGTGGAAAAGATCGCCGCGGAGAAGCCGGATCTCATCAAGCTGATGATCACCGGCGGTGTCATGGATGCCGAGGTGGTGGGAGAACCCGGCGTGCTGCGCATGCAGCCGGAATTGGTGAAGGCTGCCTGTGACAAGGCACACGCCCTGGGCATGCAGGTGGCGGCCCATGTGGAGAGCCCGGAGGGCGTCCGCGTGGCGCTGGAGAACGGAGTGGACTCCATCGAGCATGGTGCCAGACCGGATGAGCATATCATACAGCTGTGTAAAGAGCGCCGTGCCTTCCAGGTGTCTACCATTTCGCCTGCTGTGCCCTATGCACTGTTTGACCGCAGCGTCTCCCATGCCACCTATGAGCAGCAGGAAAACGGCAAAGTGGTGTTTGAGGGTATCATCGCTATGGCCAAGGCCTGCCTGGAGAACGGTATCCCGGTGGGCCTGGGTACCGACACCGGCTGCCCCTATATCACCCACTACGACATGTGGCGCGAGTTGTGCTACTTTGTGAAGTATTGCGGCGTTACGCCCGCCTTTGCCCTCTACAGTGCCACACAGGGCAACGCGGAGTTGGCAGGCCTGACTGCCGAGACCGGCTCCATTGAGCCCGGTAAATGCGCGGACATGATCGTCTGCGCCGCTGATCCGCTGGCTGATCTGACCGCCCTGCGGACGCTGGACATGGTCATCAAGTCCGGCTGGCGCATCGATCATCCCCAGGTAAAGAAAATGCCCGACGTGGAGCGCGAGCTGGACAAATTCCTGTAAATGCAGCATATCCCCCCGGCGAAGCCGGGGGGATATTTGTTTTGCTTATTGGCACATCAGCCCCAATTGGTAGAAGGCTACCGCTGCGGCGGCAGCCACATTGAGACTGTCTACACCGTGTGTCATGGGGATCATCACCGTATGGTCGCACCGGGCGATGGTGCCGTCGGCCAGACCGTCGCCCTCGGTGCCCAGCACCACGGCCAGCTTGTCCGCTGCCAGCAGACGCTTGTCGTCCAAAGGCAGAGAATCTTCCCGCAGTGCCATGGCCACGGTGGTGAAGCCCAACTCGTGCAGCGCCGCCGTCCAGTCGCCCTCCGGCAGATACGTCCACGGTACCAGGAACACATTGCCCATACTGACGCGGGAGGCCCTCCGGTACAGCGGATCGCTGCCCTCCGCCGTCAGCAGCACCGCGTCCATGCCCAGGGCCGCCGCGCAGCGGAAGATAGCGCCCACGTTGGTGGGGTTCATGACGTTTTCCAGCACAGCGATGCGCCGCGCCCCGGCGCACACCTCCGCCAGGGAGGGCAAAGGCGGCCGCCGCATGGCGCACAGCATCCCGCGGGTAAGATGGAAGCCGGTGAGCTGCGTCAGCACATCCAGCGGCGCGGTGTACACCGGGATATCCGGGGCACAGCGCTTCAGTATTTCCGCACCCTTGCCGGTGATGTGCTGCGGCTCCATCAGGAACGACACCGGCACGCACCCGGCATCCAGCGCCCGGCCGATGACCAGCGGGCTTTCGGCGATGAACAGTGCATTGGACGGATCGGCCCGGTTTACCAGCTGATTTTCCGTGGCGCGGGCATAGACATCCAGCGCCGGGGCGGAAAAGTCGTGTATCTCGATGATCTGTCCCATGTCAGTTCCACTCCTTCAGCAGTTTTTCCAGTGCCGCCCGGTAGTATTCGGCGGCATGTGCCTTTGCGTCCGCAAAGCTCGCCCCGGCAGGATTGATGCTGCGTGCGGCCCGCAGGCCCAGCATTTTCCATTGTGCCGGAGCCAGTGCCACGCGGCCCGCCAGTACCGCCACGGGAAGCTGCAGCTTCCGGCACCGGCCTGCCACGCCGCACACCGCTTTGCCGCCCAGGCTTTGCATGTCCAGCGATCCCTCACCGGTGACCACCAGATCGTACTCTACCGCCCGCAGATCGAAGCCCACCGCGTCCAGCACCGTCTCAATGCCGGAGCGCAGGGTACCGTTCAACAGCGCCGCGCACCCTGCGCCGAAGCCTCCGGCGGCACCGCCGCCGGGGAGGGTGTCCATATCCGCGCCCAGTCCCGCACGCAGTACCGCGGCAAAATGCCGCAGCCCTGCGTCCAGCCGCTGCACACAGGCGGCATCCGCGCCCTTCTGGGGCGCAAAAACATACGCCGCGCCGTTTTCGCCGTACAGGGGATTGTCGATGTCACACATGACCGTCAGTGCGCCGGGCCGCAGGTCTGGGTGCCTTCCGGATAGGTCGATGGCCGCGATGTCCGCCAGCGTGCCGCCGGCGGGCACGAAGCCGCGGCCCTGCCGGTCATAGAACCGCACGCCCAGCGCAGCCGCCGCGCCGCAGCCGCCGTCGTTGGTGCAGCTGCCGCCGAGCCCCAGAATGATCCGCTTTGCGCCGTTTTCCAGCGCTGCGGCCATCAGCTGTCCCACGCCGTAGGTGGTGGCCGTCTCCGGATCGGGATGGCCCTCAGCCTGGCTCAACCCCGCCGCGGCGGCGCACTCCACTACCGCCGTGCCGTCCGGCAGCAGACCATAAAATCCCTCCACGGCCTCGTTGAACGGCCCGGATACCGGCACAGATATCCGCTGCCCGCCGCAGGCGGCCAAAAAGCAATCTGTGGTGCCCTCGCCGCCGTCAGCCACAGGCAGAGCCTCTACCTGCCAGCCGGGAAGCCGTATTTCCCCGGCAATGCGGCATATTTCCGGGGACGACAGTGTCCCCTTGAAGGAATCCGATATGACGAGACAGCGTTTCATGGAGCGCGCTCCCTTCGTTTTGATAAGGGGATTATACCAGCCGTAAGAGAAAAACACAAGGGACGGCGTATGCCGTCCCTCATGTTTTGTACATTATTCGCTATAACCAATTTGAGGAGAGGAGAGAACTTACTTGGCCAGCAGCTTAGCTGCGCGCTTCTTACCGAACTGGCAGCAGGCGATGACATATGCCACAGCGCACACCACACCGATGATGTAGGCGGGCGTCCAGGGGATATGGAAACCGATCTGGGCGTTGGCGATGTAGGTGATGCAGATGAAGGTGTAGAAGCCGCCGGGGATCATGGGCATCCAAGCCCACTTGCCCTTGCCGTTCTCGAACATCCACGCGGTGATGCACAGGAACGCGAACAGAGACAGTATCTGGTTCGACCATGCGAAGTAACGCCACAGGATATTGAAGCCGTTCGCATTTGTCTTGGCGAACACCAGAATGCCGATGACCAGCAGGAAGATGGGGAGAGCCAGCTTGATACGCTTTGCGTTGGTGGACTGGTCGAGGTGCAGTGTCTCAGCCAGGCTCAGACGCAGGGCGCGCAGCGCCGTATCACCGGAGGTGATGGGCAGAACGATAACGCCGATCAGGGCGATGATGCCGCCCACGTTGCCCAGCAGGTACTTGCAGACCACGCCGACAGTGCTGGTGGCGATGGTGGCGTTGGGCTCCTGGAGAGCCAGGTTGTACACGCCCATAGCGCCGGCAGCCCAAACCATGGCGATGAAGCCTTCCAGCACCATCATGTTATAGAAGGTGTTGCGGCCCTGACGTTCGCTCTTCATGGTGCGGGAGATGATAGCGGTCTGGGTGGAGTGGAAGCCGGACAGAATGCCGCAGGCCACCGTCACGAAGAAGATGGGCAGGAAGTGTCCGTTTTCAAAGTAAGAAGCATAGGTGAAGGTACCCACAGTGCCATCAGCGCCGGTCAGGCTCAGCACGGGGGCGGACCAGGACTCCCACACGTTGATCAGGGGCATGCCCTTGGCGAAGATACCGATGAACACGCCGATAGCGGAGAACAGCAGGATACCGCCGAAGATGGGGTAGATCTTGCCGATGATGGCGTCGATGGGGAACACGGTGGCGATCAGGTAGTACAGGAAGATGACACCGTAGATGATCCAGGTGGTGGGATCGTTGGCCTTGCCGCTCAGGTTGAACACCTGGGTGGCGGCGATGTCGCCGGGGGTGTAGATGAACACGGCGCCCACCAGCAGCAGCATCACGCACACAAACACGTTGTAGAACTTGTAGATGCCCTTGGTGGAGTAGCGGCGGATCATCTCAGGCATCTGGGTGCCGCCGTCACGCAGGCAGATCATGCCGGAGAAGTAGTCGTGCATAGCACCGCCGATGATGTTGCCGATGGGGATGGTCAAAAATGCAATGGGCCCGAACAGAATGCCCTGGATGGGCCCGATGATGGGGCCGGTACCGGCAATGTTCAAGAGGTTGATCAGGCTGTTCTTCCAGCCTTTCATGGGGACAAAGTCCACGCCGTCTTCTTTGGTATAGGCGGGGGTCTTGCGATCATCAGGACCGAACACCTTTTCGCAGAAGCGACCGTACAGTGCGGCACCGCCGATCAGAACGACCAGGCCGATAATAAATGTAGCCACAAAAACACACTCCTTTGTAAAAGCGATTTCTCTGTTTTCTTTTTTCTCTTTTTTTTCGACATCCGGATCGTCAAAAAATGATGTTCAAACTATAGCACCATTTGCCGTAAAGTTGTTGACAATAAAATGCGAAAAAAATAAAAATTTCATAAATAAAACGGCGTTCTCTGTTAATTTTTACCGCTAAAGGAAACTCTAAAAAACCGTTAGGGAACCTCACTTTTTTTGAGCGCGAAGAAATCTTACAAAGTTTTAGTATCACAATAAAAATTTTTAGGCGCGGTGGGGCGGGGTGGTAAAAATGTGCCTGCTTTGGGACGGGGAAGGGGTGGAATAAGGGAAATGGTAGGTTTTGGGGAGAGGGAAGTGGAAAGAGGAAAGGGGAAAAATGGGTGGGGGATTGGGGGATGGTGCGGGACAGGGGGTGCGGCGGGGGCGGGACGATGTGGGCATCGTCCCCTACGGGTGGGTTGCAAGGGGTGCTGGGGGCGACCCTTCAGTCACGGCTTCGCCGTGCCAGCTCCCCTTGCGCAGGGGAGCCTTTGAGGGACGCGGATTGCCACGGCCAGTGTGCGCACTGGCCTCGCAATGACAGGGTTTTTGCTTGGGGTGCGGTGGGCGGTGGCACACATGGGTGCCACCCTACAATATAATTACGAAACCTTTTGTAGGGCAGGGCCCGTGTGCCCTGCCGGGGGGTGCGGTGGTTGGCGGCGGGCTGTGGTCAGCCCGCCCTACGATGTTGGCCCCCTTGCCTAAAGGGGGGCGAAGCCGACCGGGGGATTCTTCCACGCACGGACTTACAGGAAAGGAATTGCCTTTTACCACGCACGAATCCCTCCACCAGCCTGCGGCTGGTTCCCCTCCCTTTAGGCAAGGGAGGCAACGGGTTTCCGGGGGTGCGGTACAAGTCCGGGCGGCGGGTGGGGGCACCCCGCCCTACCGAGGGGTATCGTGGAGTGCGTAGGGGAGGGGCTCTGCCCCTCCCGCGGGCGGGGTAGAACCCCGCCCCTACGGATTATATGGTAGTGCGTGAAACGGGCTGTCGGGGACGCCGGCCCCTACGGGCGCATTATTGATGGTGCGGTGGGGCGGGACGATGTAGGCATCGTCCCCTACGGGTTTTTATTACAAGGGGTGCGGTACTCGACCCCTCAGTCCGCTTCGCTCCCCTTGCGCAGGGGAGCCTTTGAGGGACGCGGATTGCCACACCAGTGACATCGGTCACTGGCTCGCAATGACACATTATAATGAGATAATACATGGGCGCGGTGGGGGATTGGTGGTTTACATTGGGGGCGGGGTGTGGTAGCATATTAGGCGAGAAAATACGCCGAATTGGGGGGTATTGATATGAACAAGAAGCGGATCCGGCAGATGAATGTGCTTTTGCTGCGGCGGCTGCAGAAGCGTCCGGCGGCGTTTTATTTTGACGACCGGGCGGAATTTTTGCAGGGGCTGGAGCGGGAGAACTATATGCAGCGCTTTGCGGGCCTTGTGGGCGGAGAGCGCATTCGGTGCGGGGAGGTCCTTTCCCTGTGCCGGGCGGAGCTGGGGCAGCTTTGTCCGCAGGAGCCGGAGGAGGGCTGGCTGCGGTATAGCTTTGACTTTGCCCGGGGGCAGCTTTACCCGGAGCCGGGGAAGCGCTTTGACTGCGGGGCCGGGGCGGCGTTTTTCCTGTCTGTTTTGCAGGTCTTATTCCTGGCACAGCGGGAAATTCTGCCCTTTGACCCTATGTTTGACTTCGCCTTCATCGACGGGGAGGAGCTGGAGGAGAGCCCCTGCGCGGCGGGCTATGAGCAGATGCTGCGGCTGTGGAAGCGGGAATATGTCTACGAAATGATGCGCCTGGGACTGGAGGTAACGCCGTTCCGGGCTTTGGAGCATATTGCGGGGGTGCATCACATCGCCGTGACCATGGGCCGGGAGCTGAAGAACGCCGGGGTGCCCGTGGACCTGGCCCTGGTCTCGGGCAGCGCCGCCGGGCACGACATCGGCAAGTTCGGCTGCCGTCCCGGGGAGCGGGTGCCCTATCTGCACTATTATTATACCGACCTTTGGTTCCGCCGCCGGAAACTCACGGAGATCGGTCATGTGGCGGCCAACCACTCCGTGTGGGACCTGGAGCCGGATTACCTGTCCGTGGAGGCTCTGCTGCTGATCTACGCGGATTTCCGCGTCAAGCAGACCGTGGGGCCCCAGGGGGAGGAAATTACGCACATTTCCACCCTTTCCGATGCCTTTGAGGTCATTCTCGGTAAATTAGATGGGGTGGACGAGGCGAAAAAGCAGCGCTATCAGCGGGTCTATACCCGCTTGCAGGACTTTGAGCGGTTCATGGTGGAGAAGGGCGTGGACACCTCCCTCCAGGGCCGGGTGCGCCCGCCCCGGCGGGAAAAGGCGGCGGCGCTGATGGGCGATGAGGAGGCCCTGGGCGTGTTGCGCCTGGTGTGCGTGGAGCACAACATCCGGCTGATGGACCGGCTCACGGAGTCCAGGAGCTTTGCAAGGCTCCTGGAGCAGGCTCGGGGCGAGACGGACTGGCGGCGGCTGCGGGCGTATCTGGGGGTTGTCGAGTCCTACTCCCTGTACCTGCGTCTGCCGCAGAAGGTGGAGACGCTGTCGTTCCTCTATGAGCTTTTAATGCACCGGGAGGGTGACATCCGGCGCCAGGCGGCGTCCCTGATGGGAGCCATCATCGCCGACTTCCACGCGGGGTATGTGAAGGAGCGTCCGGCGGACTGCAAGAGCTCGGGCACCCTCACGGACCTGGGCCAGTGGAAGCAGTGCCTGGAGCAGATCATTTTCCCGGATCACAAGCTGATGCCCCAGCACCGAAGCTGGATCGGCTACACGCTGAAATTCATGGTCAACTCCCTTTTGCAGCACTGCCATGGCCGGGAGGAGCGGTTTTTGGACTGCCTGCTGGCCTACTGCAAGCCCGGCGGACGCACGGACCCGGCGGTGACATTCCTGCTGCTGGACACCTTTGCGGCCCTGCCCCTGGACCGCTGCACCCCGGCCCAGCGGGAGACGCTGGCGCGCTTTGCCGAGGGGGCGGCCCGGTCACGGGAGCTGACGGTGCGCACGGCGGCGGCTCTGCTGCTGCGCAGGCTCCTGCCGGATCCGGCCCTGGGAGCGCGGGCCCGGACGGCACTGAAAAAGATGAACGGCGAGGACAGCGCGTCCCTGGCGCTGCTGCGGAGCCGACTGCTGGACGGACAGACCGTGCGCCTGCCCGACGAGACCATTTCGGAAATTTTCCTGGACAACCTGAAAACCGCCACGCCGTGGATCTTAAAGCGGGTGAACATCCTGCTGCTCACGGAGCACGCCCACGCGGGCGGGGCCCAAATGCTGCACATTGCGGCACATTTTTCCAATCTGATTAAGGTCAGTGACCGGGTGACGGTGCGACACGCTGCGGGCTCGGCCCTTTTGGAGCTGGCACCGCTTTTAAGCGTGGACCAGCGCAATGAGATCGCCGTGGAGCTGTGCCGGGGGCTGGAGCTGGGGCAGCAGGAGTTTACCAAATACATCCCCGACTACCTGGGGCGCTTTGCCCTGTGGCTGCCGCCGGAGCAGCTTGATGAGCTGCTAAGGAGCCTGGAGGGGACGCTCTCGTCCTCGGAGGGGCACATCGTGGCCTCGGCCCTGGACACCGCCGGGGTGCTTTTGGAGGACTACACCGCCTACCAGGACCGTTTCCCGGAGAGCGAGAGCGTGCGCCGGGGCCGGGCCCGGCGGCTGCTGGGGATGCTCATGAAGGGCACCGCCGGCATCGACACCGGCACCCGGCAGGAGGCTATGTACCTGCTGGGGCGGCGGGTGTTCGGCTCGGCGGGGCTGGGACGGCAGGAAAAGTGCCGGGCCTTGCAGCTCACCGTGCGGCGCATTCTGGCCCTGTGCCAGGCGGCGGACGAGAACGGACTGACCTTCTACTACCGGGCCGCCATGCTGGGGAAGCTCTACCGCTTCCTGGTGGAGCAGGAGCTGCTGTGCGGGGGGATGGACTTTGAGCCCGCCCGGCCCATTGCCTTTTTCCCCGGCACCTTTGACCCCTTCACCCTGTCCCACAAGGGGATCGTCCGGGCCATTCGGGACGCGGGGTTTGAGGTGCTGCTGGCTATTGACGAATTCTCCTGGTCCAAGCGCACCCAGCCCTACCGTATTCGCCGGGAGATCGCGGCCATGTCCGTGGCGGACGAATTTTATGTGCATATTTTCCCGGAGGACTTCCCGGTGAACATCGCAAACCCCGAGAACCTGCGCCGCCTGCGGGAGGCGTTTGCGGGGCGGGAGGTGTCCATTGTGGTGGGCAGCGATGTGGTGGCCCACGCCTCGTCCTATCAAAAGCCCGCCCAGGCGCACTCCATCCACGGCTTTGACCATGTGATCTTCCGCCGGGCCGGCTCGGACGGGGCCGACTACGGCTGCATCAGCGGCAAGGTGCTGGAGCTGACCCTGCCCGAGGAGCTGGAGGAGATCAGCTCCACCCGTATCCGGGAGGCGGTGGACGCCAACCGGGACATTTCCCATCTCATCGACCCGGTGGCTCAGGAATTTATCTACCGCCACAGCCTGTATCTGCGGGAGCCCCAGGACAAGCCCGTTTTGCGGACGGAGGACCTGGAGTTTATCCCCTGCACGGCGGAGAGCGCACGGCTGGAGCCGCTGCTGCGCCGGGCCCTGCCCGCCGCCGAGGCGGAGGAGCTGCTGCGGGCCTTGCAGCGGACGGGTGACGACATTTTGCTGCTGTGCCACGGGGACGACAAGACCGTTCTGGGCGCGGCGGCCTACCGCTGCCTGGACTCTCAGCACCTGTTTTCGCGGCTGGGGAGCGCGGAGCTGGCGGCCTTTGTGCGGGAGAACGCCGGGGGACGGACGCTGCTGCTCAGCGGCCTATTCGTGCCCACTTCGCCCCAGCAGCCGGAGCTGGGCCAGCTGCTTTTGACGGAGGTGCTGACCCTGGCTCTGGGGAAGGAATACACCTACGCCCTCTATGACCCCCTGGGGGGGACGGCGGACGCCTGGGTGCGCCAGGAGCTGCACTTGCAGGGCTTTTTGCCTGTGCCGGACAGCCGGGGGGCGCTGGCGGTGGATATGCGCCGGCCTATCATCCTCAGCAACAATGTGGGGACGACCATCAAGCCGCCCCTGTCTACGGCGCCGTCCGTGGTGGCGGCGGTGGCGGCGGCCCACCGGAGGCTCCAGGAAATGCTCACCCATTTGCAGCCGGGGAGCCTGGTTTTGAGCCTGTCTGCGGGGGTCATCTACCACAGGCTTCTGCGGCGCATTACCGAGTGTAACGGCGTGCCGGAGGTGCAGACGGTGCCCCGGAAGCTGGGCCCGGACATCTGCGTGCCCTACGGCAAACTCATGCGCGGCGTCATCGTGCCCAACACCGTTACGAAGACATTGCGCACGGACAAGGTGTATGAGCCGGACCTGTCGTCCTATTCCATCGAGGCCTACCCCGATTATTCGCCCCTGGAGGACCAGGTGCGGACCATCCGGGCCTTTGACCGGCCTGCCATTTTGGTGGACGATGTGCTCCACGACGGCAAGCGTATCCGCCGATTGGACCCGCTGCTGCGGGAGACCGGGACGGAGGTAAAGAAGGTGCTGGTGGGCTACCTCACCGGCACGGGCCGGGACCTGATGGAGAGCCTGGGCTACGACGCGGAGGGGGTCTACTACCTGCCCAACCTGCGCATGCGCTTCGTGGAGTCCACCCTCTATCCCTTCATCGGCGGCGACACCATCCGCCGCAGCCAGCGGCCCGAGGGGGGCCTCCAGCCGTCGGTGAACCGGGTGCTGCCCTACGCCTCCCCGGAGTTTGAGCCCCTGGACCCGGAGACGGCCTGGGAGCTCAGCCTCTGCTGCGTGGAGAACGCCCGAAACATCCTCCTGGCCCTGGAGACGGAATACCGCCGGGCCTTTGCCCGAAACCTGACCCTCAGCCGACTCAGCGAGGCGGTGATCCTGCCCCTGTGCCCGGATAAGGGGGGCAGCATGACCTACGACCTGAGCCGGGGCGCGTCCACCTATCTGGACGACGACATTGAGCTGCTCAAGCGGATGCGCTTTGGACGCAAGGAGACAAAAGAATGAAGTATTATCGCCGGGGGGCGCATATCCTCTGTTCGTGGGAGGCGCTGCCCTATGAAGAAATAAATGCCCTGCCCGGGGCGGGAGAGATCCTGTTCCTGTTTGAGCGGGAAATGCTCACGGGGCGGGAGACCTTTCCCGTGACGGACGCGGCGCTGCTGACGGAAAAGGAGGGCGTGGAGACCCTGTGCGCGGCGGCGGGGCCGGACATTCCGGCGGAGCTGGCGGCGGCCATCCGGGCGGGGCGTGTGCGGGCGGTGAACCGCCTGCACCCCCGGTGGGAGGAGCTGCTCGCGCCCCTGCCGCGCAAGGAAAAATACAGGGTGAACCTCCTGGGCCTGGGGGATGTGGGGGCCACGCTCCTTATGGGCCTGCGGCTGCTGGGAGGGGATGTCATCTCCTCCATCGGCATCTGCGACCTGCGGGAAAATGTGCCCCAGCGGTGGGAGTTTGAGCTGAATCAAATGAACCTCCCCGGCCCTTACGACGCCCTGCCCCCGGTGGAGATCATCGGGCCGGAGGAGTTGTTCGGCGGCGATGTGTTCCTGTTCTGCGCGTCCCGGTTCGTGCCGGACACGGCGGTGAAGGACGGGGATGTGCGCATGGCCCAGTATCAGTTAAACCGGGAGCTGGTGGCCCTGTACGCGAAAAAGGCCCGGGCGGCCCGATACAAGGGGCTGTTCTGCGTGGTCAGCGACCCGGTGGACCCCCTGTGCCGGGCGGCGCTGCTGGAGAGCAACCGGGACGAAAATGGGGCCTTGGATGGCATGGGGCTGCTGCCCCACCAGGTCCGGGGCTTCGGCCTGGGGGTGATGAACGCCCGGGCGGTGTATTACGCGCAGAAAGATCCCCGATTTGCGGATTTCCTCACCGATGGGCGCAGCTTCGGCCCCCACGGGGAGGACCTGGTGCTGGCGAACTCCATTGCCCGGTATGACGACGCCCTGTCCCGGGAGCTGACGGAGAAGGTGGCCCACGCCAACCTGGAAATGCGTCGCCTGGGCTTCAAGCCCTATGTGGCCCCGGCCTTTTCCTCCGGGGCGCTGAGCTTGTTCTCCTGCCTGCGGGGGGAGTGGCACTATTCGTCGGCTTATCTCGGCGGTGTGTTCATGGGTGGACGCAACCGCTTAACGGAGCGGGGCGTGGAGTTTGAGCGCCTGCCCTTGCCTGCGGCGCTGGTTGACCGCTTGAAAGAGACGGAGGAAAAATTAAAGGCGATTCCATGAAACCGCGTGCCTAAAAAGCCTCGCAGAGTTTGCCGCCCGCAGGCGGCAAAAAATTCAAATTATTTTCTCTCGCGACATGCGCGTGAGAGAAAATACTTCTCAGGCTGCCAGTGTGGAATTTTTGCGCATGGCGCAAAAATTATGCGCGCAGCAGACTGCAAGCCTTTTGTCGGAAAATTCCAAAGGAATTTTCGACAGTCTCAATGAAAGAAGGGGTAAAAAATGCCGCTGACCGTTCTTTTGCCGAAAAATGAATTTAGTCCGGGATTGCAGGAAATGCTTGCGCCCCTGCTGCCGGAGGGGAGCGGATTTGCCGACCCGGAGCGGGACCTGGAGGGCCTCCGGGGGCGGCGGATTATCTTTGCCGTGGCCCTGGACGAGGGGGGCTGCAACGAGGCCTATTACCGTATGCTCTCCCGGCTGCGGCGGGATGCGGAGCTGCTGCGCGGCTGCGTGGCGGGGGTGGTCGTCACGGGCGTGGGGGAGTTTTACACCAAGGATGTGGCCCGGGACATGGTGTTCGCCGCCAACCAGGCCGGGTGCGCCTTTTTGGGGCGGCCCCTGGTGGAGGCCACCGGGTCCAAGCGCAACTTCCGGGTCCAGGCCCAGATCGGCGGCGTGGACGAGGAGACGGCCTTTCGCACGGCGGTGGCGGAGCTTATTGACCGGCTTGTGACCTGGGAAAGGCCCGGGCCCATCCGCCATGTGCTGGCCCTCCACGCCTCCCAGCGCAGCACCTCCAACACCCTGGCCTTTTGGGAGCTGGTGCGGGAAAATCTGCCCGCGGAGATAGAAGTGGAGGAAATTGGCCTGCGCAACGGCACCGTGCCCGACTGCAACGGGTGCAGCTACACCGCCTGCCTCCACTTCGGCGAGCAGGGGAGCTGCTTTTACGGCAGCGGGCCCATGGTGGAGGAGGTCTACCCCGCCGTGCGCCGGTGCGACGCCCTGGTGATGCTCTGCGCCAACTACAACGACGCTCTCTCGGCCAACCTCACCGCCTGCGTCAACCGCCTGACGGCCCTGTTTCGCCAGCAGCGGTTTTATGACAAGCGGCTGTTCGGACTGGTGGTCTCCGGCTACTCCGGCGGCGACCTGCTGGCCCGGCAGCTTATCTCGGCCCTGAACATGAATAAATCCTTTTTCCTGCCGCCCCATTTCTGCCTGCTGGAGACGGCCAACGAGCGGGGGAGCCTGGTGCGCCTGCCGGGCATCGGGGACCGGGCCGCCGGATTTGCCCGGCTCATAGCCCGTAACTGACTGTTCTTTCAAAAAGGATAAAAACCCGCTAAAATGTGAAAAATTAGCGGCGGAGAATCTTGCCAGAACATACAAAAAATATGTTATTACAGGGCTAACTATACTCGAATCAACGGGTAAGCGAAAAAATGGAGGGGAAAACCATGCGAAAAAAGAGCCATTAGTTTCCTCATGGCGATGCTGATGGCGCTGACCCTGCTGCCTTTGACGGCGATGGCGGAGGAGAACCACAGCCATAGCCTGCATTACAGCCAGGTCAACCCCATTTATGCGGATGTCATACACGAGGGAGACCTATTGGGCAGCCAGCCGCATACCCACAGTGCGGTGGTGGTCCAGCGGGCCGATTACCTTTTCACCACCGAAGAGGTAGCGGCGGACATACGCCAGCACCTGGTGAACCGGGAGACCCAGTTCACGGTGCATTTTGTCACCGAGGAAGCACCCACGGACGACGATGTGGCCATCTGCTTCGTGGCGGCCCTGATCGAGACGGAGAACGCCTACGAGGGCGACTACCTGATTTATCAGTGGGGCGGCTATGACGCTGCGGGCGATGTCAACCAGAACGGCGGGTATTACTACACCGACCTGACCTAGACCGTCAGCTACTACACCACCATCGAGCAGGAGTTGAAGGTGGACACCGAGGTCACGCGGATCCTGGAGGAGCTGGGCGTCCGCGATATGGCTTCGGACATCGACAAGGTCCGGGCCATCTATGGCTACATCACGGGCAATGTCACCTACGACTACACCAATTTGAATGACGAGAGCTATCTGCTCAAGTATACCGCCTACGCCGCGCTGGTGAATAAGACTGCGGTGTGCCAGGGCTACGCGCTGCTGCTGTACCGTATGCTCCGGCAGGTGGGCATCGGCTGCCGCGTGGTGGCTGGGACCGCAGGCGGCGGCCACGCCTGGAATATTATCCAGGTGGACGGCAGCTGGTACGCGGCGGACGCCACCTGGGACGCGGGCAGTGGCGGCGATTACCGATATTTCCTGCTGTCCAATGCCAATATGGCGGACCACACCCTGGACGAAGCCTATACCCAGGAGGCATTTACGGACCTGTACCCCGTCAGCACCACGGACTACGGTCACCAGCATGTGCAGGCCAATGGCTGGGCCTACAACGATGAGACCCACTGCCGGTATTGCGAGCTCTGCAACGAGCTCATAGGCTTCCCGGAGGAGCACGACTTTGTGGATGGGTTCTGCACCGTGTGCAACCGGGTGAATCCCAACCATGAGCATGTTACAGAGCTGGAATTCTGGGTAGCTGATGATGATACCCATTGGCGGCGCTGCCGGTATTGCGATCATGTCATGACCACGCCGGAGGCGCATGACTATGTGGATCTGCGCTGCACCGTGTGCAGACACGCCGATCCTAAGCATGAGTGCCAGGAGGCCGAGTGGTATTCCGGCGGCGATAATGGCCACTGGAAGTGCTGCGAGCTGTGCTATAAGATTCTGACCGACTTGGAGCCCCATACCTTTGACGAAAACAAGTGTATCGTGTGCGGCTACCCCAACCCTGCGCATCAGCATGTGGCTGGAGACAACGAATATACTGCTGATGAGAGCGGACACTGGGTGCGCTGCAAGTACTGCTCCGAGAAGATGGGCGACATCCAGGAGCACACTTATGACGACCAGTGGATCTGCACCGTTTGCCGGTATGTCAGCCCCAATCATCAGCATACCCCTGCCGATTGGTATACCTATACAGGTGAATACCATTGGGTAGCCTGCCAGTACTGCTATGGCCCTTCGACCGAGCAGGGGGAGGCCCACAGCTATAACGACAATGGCGTTTGCAGCGTTTGCGGCTATGCCGGACCGGGGCACACGACCCATGAGGCGCAGGAGTGGTATGACCGTGATGATACTGCGCACTGGATCGCCTGTAAGTACTGCCACATGGAGATCGAGGGCACTTATGGGACGCACGATTTCGACCCGGAGACCCAGCAGTGCACCGTCTGCGGCGAGGCTGACCCCAACCATGCCCACCGGCCGTCGGACTACTATGCCTTCGATGAATCGGGACACTATATCTTCTGTACGATTTGCTATTGTGTAATTGGCGATGTGCTGGAGCATGAATATGAGGGCGGCATTTGCAAGGTCTGCGAGTGTATCGACCCCAACCACACCCACATTCCGGGAGAGTGGTATGTAGACGGCGGGACTCAGGGCCACGCCAAGAGGTGCACCATTTGCTCCGGCCCGGCCGGGGACTGGGAGCCGCACCACTATGTGGGCGACTACTGCAAGGAATGCGCCAGTGCGAACCCGAACCATACGCATCGGGTGGCCAGCTATTATCACTACGACAACGATACGCATTGGAAGGTTTGCGGCGTCTGCGGTGAGGCCATGGGCGCGAAGGAAGAGCACACCTTCGAGAATAGCTTCTGCACCGTGTGCCGCATGGTAGACCCCCAGCACCACTGCTTGCAGGATAGCTATTATTACTACAGCGATAATAATGGACACTGGCCCATCTGCCGCTATTGCCAGAATCCGCTGCCGAACAGCTCGCGGGAGGAGCATACCTTCAGCCCGGAGGGCATCTGCACGGTCTGCGGCTTTGTCAGCGCGACGCACCAGTGCAAGCAGGCTCCCTGGTACAACTATGATGACAGCGGCCACTGGCGGTGCTGCGAGTACTGCTGGGCGGATATGTCCAATGACCAGGTGACGCCCCATACCATGGAAAACGACCGCTGCACGGTGTGCGGCTACTATTCGCCCACCCACACCCACAACCTGCGCTATTACACCGACCGCGTGAACTATCCCGGTATGCATCTTTTGGATTGCAGCATCTGCTTTGAGCAGTTCGGCGCGGAGAAGCATACCCTGAATGAGGCCGACTTCTGCACGGTTTGCGGGGCCATGGGCGAAACGCACCAGAACAGCATGGTCATGGACGCGTCTCTCCGCGTGGGCAGCAACAAGGAGATGATCCTCACGCTGACCTTCGCCGATGATACCTCCCTGGACATGACCATCACCGGCACTTATATCAATTTCTCCACCCGGTATATCTTTGAAAACAACACCATTGTTGGCCGCAGAAACATCGGCAACCTCTGGACAGACAAGGGTATGCTGGAGGCGGTGTGGTACACCTATGACGACGGACGGTTCTATATCGAGGTCAAGGATGTGGGCATCACCACCAACACCATTACCCAGCACGAGTGGCTGGACGCCTACTATGCCTTTACCGACCTGGGCGTGGTGGACCTGGTTTGCACCTATAAGGACGGCGTGTGGACGGGAACGGGCCACAGCTATGACGGCCGCGACATCACTATCAGGCTGGATGCCCAGCTCAAGGTCATTGACAATACCGTCACCGACCCCGCCGGCGCTGCGGTGGATAAGGAAACCGATTCGGACGGCACCGTGGTCATCAAGGATGTGGAGCCCAGCAAGGACGGGAACATGACCGTTGTAGATGTGTCCGACAACAATACCTCCAATGTGAAGGTTTCTGCCGATGTGGTGAAGAAGACCGTGGAGAGCGATAAGCCCCTGCTTATCAAGCTGGATGACGGCGGTACGCAGGTGAAGATCACCCCCAAGGCCATGGAGAAGATCCAGGAAAACTGCAAGGACCTCACCGGCGAGCAGATCTTGCAGCTCTCCGTTACCAAGCCCGAGACCCCCAGCGAGGGCAACCAGGCTGCCTTTGACAAGATCCAGGAGGACACCGACAACGCTAAGGTCATCCGTCTGGACCTGTCCGTGGCGGGCGAGTCGGTGTTCGATGAGAGCAATGCCTCCGGCACCATCCGCGTGACCATTCCTGTGGACCTGCCTGCGGGCTGCGTTGATGTCATCGTGTATTATATCAACGGCGATACCCTGGAGAAGCTCTCCGGCGTGACCCTGCGGGACGGCAAGATCACGGCTGACCTGGAGCATTTCTCCGAGTATGTGGTCGTGCCCGTGCTGGGCGAGGGCCAGACCGTCTCCGGCAGCGTCAAGAGCTTCGGGGACGACAGCGAGGTGACCATTCGTCTGATCCGCCAGGGCGAGACGGAGGCGGCCTATGAGCAGGTCATTGCCAGCGGCACCGCCTCGGGCTTGAAGTTCACGGGCAGCTACAGCTTCGCCAATGTGGCCGCCGGGACCTACACCCTGCAAATCATCAAGAAGAACCATGTGACCCGGGAATACACCATCACCGTGGGCGAAGAAGCGGTCCAGCAGGACGGCGAGATCTGGCTGCTGGGGGATGTGACGGGTGACGGACGAGTGAATATCGCAGACCAGATGAAGCTGACGAGATATGTAAACAATCCGAGCAAATATCCGTTGGGCGACTTCTATTGGAATGCCGATGTAACAGGTGATGGCAAGGTCAATATTGCGGATCAGATGAAACTCACGAGATATGTGAATAACCCCACTAAGTATCCGCTTTATAAATGAAGGAGGTTAAAAGATGAAAGCAGTAAAACGAGGATTATCTGTATTGCTGGCCTTAGTAATGCTTCTGTCTGTAATATGCGTATCGGCGTTTGCGGAGAGCAGCATCGTGTTTAAGGCAGAAGGAGATAAAACGAGTGTAACAGTCGGCGACACATTTACGCTGACGGTAAAAGCAGGAGTTACAGATGCAGAAATCAGTGCGATTCTTGCGCACATCTATTATGACCCGACAATGGTAGAGTACCAAGGGAGCGAGAGCGGGTCGTTTGGTAAAAAATTCTCCACAAATGATATATCGGCACAGGATGCAAATGGCGTTTACTGGGTAAACGGCAACTATGCAACCAATGATGAGGCGATTGCCAACACGGAAGAGAGTGTGCTGTTCACGGCAACATTCAAAGTGCTTTCTGGCGCAACGAGCGCATTCCTGCCGAAGCTGGAAGTCAAGGATGTATACGATGGAGACTATAATGAAGTTTCCAGAACATCCGTGCAGGCAAAAATTAGTTTTTCCGCCCCCGTCGTTGAGCCCACCGGCATTGCCCTGGACAAGAATACCCTGGATATGAAGTCCGGCGCAAGCGAGACCTTGGTCGCTACTGTCCAGCCTGCGGGTGCTGAGGGGACTGTGACCTGGAGCTCCAGCAATGACAAGGTCGCCACTGTGGACGAGACCGGCAAGGTCACGGCTGTGGCTAAGGGTACGGCTACCATCACCGCTAAGGTGGGCACTTTCCAGGCCACCTGCACTGTTACCGTAGCTTGCAGCCATAGAAAGGGAGACGATGTAGCCGCAAAGCCTGCTACCTGCACCGAGCCCGGCAACAAGGCATATTTCTATTGCGATGAATGTAAGACCTATTTTAAGGATGCGGCAATGACCGAGGCTTACGGCGAGAACGAATGGGTCCTTTCCGCCCTGGGCCACAATGTGACCCTTACCCCGGCTAAGGCTGCTACCTGCACCGCCACCGGCAACAGCGCTTACTACACCTGTGGCCGCTGCGGCAAGTTCTTTAGTGACGAGGCTGCCACCAAGGAGATCGCCGAAAACAGCTGGGTCCTGAGCACCATTGCTCATGATTACAAGTGGGAAGTCGATGAAGAAGCCACCGAAGATGTTACCGGCCTCAAGCACGAAGAGTGCACCATGTGCCACGCCAAGCGCAACGAGGGTACCGTGATCCCCAAGCTGGATCATACGCATAATATGCAGCACCACGCTGCCAATCCGGCTACCTGCACCGCTGACGGTACGGTGGAATACTGGCACTGCACCAAGTGCGGCAAGGACTTCTCGGATCAGGCGGGTGCCAATATGCTGGCCACCATCGTTGACCGCGCTAAGGGTCATAGCTATGTCGGCCACGATAAGAAGGCCGCTACCTGCGTGGCTACCGGCGTGGAGACGCATTACACCTGCAAAAACTGCGACCTGGTGTTCAATAGCGCAATGGCTGTTACCACCATGAACGCATTGACCATTGCCAAGGATCCTGCAAACCATGTGGGTGAGCGCGGCCTGCGGAATGTCCGCCCGGCTACCTGCACGCAGAAGGGTTACACCGGCGACACCTATTGCAAGAGCTGCAATGAAACCATTATCACCGGTACCGAGATTGGCACGACGCCCCACACCCAGAAGGACGGCTACGAGACCGACGGCGTGCAGCACTGGCATGTGTGCAAGGACTGCGACACCGTGATCGGCTCCAAGACGGCCCATGTGGCGGAAGAAGTCTGGAAGAGCGACAGCGTGAACCACTGGCAGGTCTGCAAGGACTGCGGCGCTGTGATCACGGCCACCAAGGAGGCCCATATTGAAACCTCCATCTGGAGTACCGATAATACGAATCACTGGCATGTGTGCTCGTGGTGCAACGGCGTCATCGGCTCCAAGCACCCCCATGTGGCCGGGGATATC
This sequence comes from Bacteroidaceae bacterium, assembly GCA_963634265.1. Classification (GTDB taxonomy): domain Bacteria; phylum Bacillota; class Clostridia; order Oscillospirales; family Oscillospiraceae; genus Vescimonas. The sequence continues at coordinate 35,874 of CAVHCH010000112.1, forward strand.
ATTCGCTATGACGATGATACCCACTGGAATGCCTGCAAGGACTGCGACGCCATTGTTCTCAGCACCGAGGCCGAACACAGCTATCAGTGGGTCATTGACCAGAAAGCTACCCTTTACGAGACCGGCCTCAAGCACGAGGAGTGCAAGTGCGGCAACACGCGCAACATGAACACCGAGATCGACAAGCTGACGGTGACGATCAAGATCCCCTTCAGCATCACGGTGAAGAAGACCGGCGAGGCTGACCCCATCAAGGAGACCTTCAAGGTGGACTTCATGGGAGCCATGTCCGGCGCGGCGGAGTATGTTACCCTCACGGGGAATGTCATTGAGACCAACGGCGCGAAGACCTATACGGGCGTGATCGAGTTCACCGTGAATGAGAATAACTGGGCGATGGTCTCCGACGGCATTACCCTGGGCCAGATCAAGGGCTCCACCACTGGCTGGACCTACGACGATACCGTGTACTATATCACATTTGCCAAGGATGACGACGGGAATATCACCGTGCGCGATGTCAGCATCCCGGTTGAGGGCGAGGGCGATTTCCCCGAGTTCATTCCCGTGGTCTCCACCGACGGCTCCCCCCTGGTGGCGTTCACCAACAGCTATAACGCCAAGGCTCCGGTTATTACGCCTCCCACCCCCGGTGGCAATGACAACACCCCCACCACCGGTGACTCCGGCGTGACCGTTTGGCTGATCGTCCTGCCCGTGGTGGCTCTGGCCGCCGCCGGCGTGGTCATCGCCAAGAAAAAGCGCGAGGATCAGTAAGGCATTGGCCGCCTCGGCTATCCATTAAAAAAAGAGGGCCCGCTCTCCCCGAGCGGGTCCTTTTGCGCGCAAAAACGCAAAAATTTTCTCTTTGTTCACACACTTTTCGACAAAATCCTTGTGCTTGCGGCCCCGGCGTGGTACAGTGGTAGCATGAAGATCCGGCGGGGGACGAGGCCGCCGAAAGGGGAGGAGAGGGCCATGTTTACAGGAGAACATTTCATTTGGATCGCGCTGTGCGCGGCGTTCATTGCTGTCATGACGCTGGTCAGCCGCAGGGGAAATTGGACCCTGCGCCGGGCCGGGGGAATCATGACCGCCATCTGCATCGTCAGCGAGGTCAGCAAGATCATGAGCGACATGCAGGCCAGCCCCTACGGCGGCATGGTCCTGGCGCCCCAGTCGCTGCCCTTTCACCTGTGCAGCTTGATGATCTTCGCCGTGGCCTACATCACCTTTGGCCGCGCGGGCCGGGGCAAGCAGGTGGTGATGGATTTCGTGGCCGTCATGGGCACCATGGGCAGCTTCTGCGCCCTTATGATCCCCACCAACGGCACCGATTTCGGCGGGATCGGCGCGTACCAGTGCTTCGTGTACCACGCGGGGCTGCTGTGGTTCAGCCTGTATCTGCTCCTGTCCGGCCACGCGAGGCTGGGCCTTCGGGCGCTGGCGCGGAATTTGGGCATCCTCACGGCCCTGGCTTTCGGAATGATCTATGTGAACGGGGCGCTCTCGGCCTACGGGACCAACTTCATGTACCTGGCGAGGCCGCCCATGGAGGGGCTGCCGTATCTGAACCTGGAGGGCGGCTGGTACGCCTATTTCCTGCGGCTCATGGCCCTGGGCGCGGCGCTGGTGACGCTGTTTCACCTGCCCTTTGCGGTGCGGGAGCGGCGGGCAAAAAAGCAGCGGGAGGCCGTGCGATGAAGCCCAACACATTTTGCGCCCCGGACCTGCATATACACTCTGTATACTCCGACGGCACCGACACCCCCGCCACGCTCCTGGAAAGCGTCCGGGCCGCGAGGCTGGACATTTTCGCGCTGACGGACCACGACACCGCCGAGGGCTGCGCCGCCGTGCGGGCCCTGCTGGAGCCCGGGGATGCGGCCTTTGTCAGCGGCATCGAGTTCTCCTGCCGGGACGGGCGGGGGAAATACCATGTGCTGGGTTACGGGTTTGACGCGGAAAAGCCGTCGATCCGGGCGGCGGCGGATTTTGCCCACCAAGTCCGCATTTTGAAAATGCAGGACCGATTTGCATATCTGGCGGAGCGGTTTGGGTTTACCTTCACGGACGAGGAACGGGCCCGGCTGCTGGCGCTGAAAAACCCCGGCAAGCCCCATTTTGCGGCCCTGCTGCTGGAAAAGGGCTATGTAAAGACCAAAATGGAGGGTTTTGAGGTGTTTTCCGGCTACCGGGACACGGAACCCACCCTGGCCCCGGAGGACGCCATAGAGGCCATTCTGCGGGCCGGAGGGATACCCGTCCTGGCCCACGGCATCCTGGCGGACGGGTCAGTGGTGCTGACGGCGGCGGAGATTGCGGGCCGGGTGGCGCGGTTCCAGGCGGCGGGGCTTATGGGGCTGGAGTGCTATTATTCCACTTTTACGCCCCGGCAGCGGGAGATCATGCTGGCCCTGGCGGAGCGCCACGGCCTGCTGGTGACGGCGGGCAGCGACTACCACGGCACCAATAAGACCGTCAGCTTGGGCCAGACCGGGTGTGCCGAGCCGGAGCGGCTGCGGGGGTTTTATGAGGCCGTGGCGGAGAGAATTTAAGAAAAGACAGGGGTATTACGGATTGCCACAGCCAGTGTGCGCACTGGCTTCGCAATGATATGGTTTTTGCAAGGGGTGCGGTAAGTGATACGCGGCGGGGTGAGGGCACCCCGCCCTACGGGTTTATAGAAATTGGTGCAAACGGGCGGGGTAGAACCCCGCCCCTACGCATTGTTTGGGAGTTTGTGCGGCGGGCGGACAGGGGCGTCCGCCCCTACGGATGACAGGATGGTGCGGTACGGCGGGCCGATGTGGGCATCGGCCCCTACGGAGGGGTTACATGGAGTGCGGTAAGTCGGGGCGTCGGGGACGCCGCCCCCTACGAAAAATTTATCGGTAGACGGTGCGTAGGGGTCGGCGTCCTCGACGCCCCGCTTTACCCAGGCGGCGGGCGACCGCGAGGGTCGCCCCTACGAAAAAAGAGACCACTTTTGCGTAGGGCGGCGTGCCCTCACGCCGCCGTGGTGGTGCGGTGGTTGTCGGGCGGCGGGGTGCGGGCACCCCGTCCTATATTTTTCGAAATAAAAAGGCTTGCCATCCCTTCGATGGCAAGCCTTTTTTATTATTTTTCGGGCGATTACAGGCGCTTTTCCAGGTTCTCCCGGATGGCGGCGATGAACGCCTCACTGGTGACGGCGTGGGCAGACACGCCCTCGTCCACCAGGCCCACCAGGTCCTTGGTCATGGTGCCCTGGTTCAGGGTGTCGAAGCAGGCCTGCTCCAGTTGGTCCGCGAAATTTTCCAGGTCCTTCAGGCCGTCCAGCTGGCCGCGCTTGCGCAGGGCGCCGGTCCAGGCGAAGATGGTGGCCATGGGGTTGGTGGAGGTCTTTCCCCCCTGGAGGTGCTTATAGTAGTGCTTGGTGACGGTGCCGTGGGCGGCCTCGTACTCGGTGGTGCCGTCCGGGGAAACCAGCACGGAGGTCATCATAGCCAGGCTTCCGAAGGCGGTGGAGACCATGTCGCTCATGACATCGCCGTCGTAGTTCTTGCAGGCCCAAATGAACCCGCCCTCGGAGCGGATGACCCGGGCCACGGCGTCGTCGATAAGGGTGTAGAAATAGGTGATGCCCAGCTTCTCAAACTCGGCCTTGTAGCTCTCAAACTCCTCCTCGAACACCTTCTTGAACTCGCCGTCGTAGACCTTGGCGATGGTGTCCTTGGTGGAGAACCACAGGTCCTGCCGGGTGTCGATGGCGTACTGGAAGCAGGCCCGGGCAAAGGAGCGGATGCTCTTTTCCTTGTTGTGCTGGCCCTGCCAGACGGTGGGGCCGTCTACCTTCTGCACGGAGACGGTCTGCTCCGCGCCGCTCTCGCCCTTAAAGGTCAAAAAGCACTCGCCGGGCTCGGTGGTGTACAGGTCCACGCTCTTATACACATCGCCGTAGGCGTGGCGGGCGATGGTGATGGGCTTTTTCCAGTTCTTCACCACCGGATGGATGGAGTCGATGAGGATGGGCGCCCGGAACACCGTGCCGTCCAGGATGGAGCGGATGGTGCCGTTGGGGCTTTTCCACATTTGGGTGAGCTGGGGGTACTCCTCCATGCGCTGCTTGTTGGGGGTGATGGTGGCGCACTTCACGGCCACGCCCAGGCGGCGGGTGGCATTAGCCGCCTCCACCGTCACCTTGTCCTCCGTCTCGTTCCGGTGCAGCAGGCCCAGGTCATAGTATTCGGTCTTCAGGTCCACAAAGGGGAGGAGCAGTTGGTCCTTGATCATGGCCCACAGAATGCGGGTCATCTCGTCGCCGTCCATCTCCACCAGGGGGGTGGTCATTTTGATTTTTTCCATGGTCTCACTCCTTATTCCGGGCGGCGTAGTAGTTCATGAGGCAGCCGTCCAAAATGATCTCTTTTTCGTCCTCGGTCAGGCCCTTTACATGGAGCAGCAGGTCGTGGACGCTGCCGTCCCTGCAGATGACCTTGGCGGGGATGTCCTCCCGGCCCTGCTCCACCGCCTGGCGGATGCCGGGGACGAACACGCAGTCGCCGCTCTTGTAGTCAAAGGGCGTACCCTCGTCCAGGGTAAAGGGCAGGATGCCCCAGTTGATGCAGTTGCTGCGGTAGCGCTTGGTGGCGAACTGGTAGCAGAGGTTGGCAAAGCCCCCCAGCACCTTCTGGCAGGAGGCCGCCTGCTCCCGGGCGGAGCCGTCGCCGGGCTTGTTGGCAAACACGGCGGAGCCGAACTGGGTGTTTTTCGCCAGTTCCTCCGCGTCGCCCACCTGGGAGAGGACCTGGCGCAGATGGTCGCTGACAGCTCCCTCCCGCCGGGCCTTTTCCTGCTCCGCCACGGCCTTGGACCGGCCCACATACTCCGGCACCCGGCGGCTGAGGGTGAACTCGGCCAGGCGCAGGGGATTGCTGCGGTAGGACGAGGTCTCCCCGGAGGGGATCAGCTCGTCGGTGGTGGTCACGGGGTCGTGGATGACAGCCGCCAGCTCCACCAGCAGGTTCTCGCTGAGCTCGTACATCTTGGGCCAGTCGGTGATGTTGGGGCCCATTTGCAGCTCCACCGAGGGGTCCGCCTTGCCGAAGCCGTAGTACAGGCGGTTTTTATACACAGTGTTATCAAAGTGATATTCGTGGTGTACGGGGGCGTAGTCCGCCTCCGTTGCCGGGGTGATGCGGCCGCCGCTCGCCGCCGTAGCGGCGATGGAGCGGGCATCCATCAGGCACACGCCCGCAAACTGGCCCTCGCCGGGCTTGCTGCCCTCGCGGTTGGGGAAGTTGCGGGTGGTGTGGCGCAGGCTAAGGCCGTTGTTGGCGGGCACATCGCCCGCGCCGAAGCAGGGGCCGCAGAAGCTGGGCTTGATGATGGCCCCGGACGCCAGCAGGTCCGCCGTGGCGCCGACCTTCATCAGCTCCAGGGAGACCGGCACCGAGGTGGGATACACATCGAAGCTGAAGGCCCCGGACCCGGTGAATTTGCCCCGGAGAATGTCCGCCGCCTCCGTGATATTGTCAAACAGGCCGCCCGCGCACCCGGCGATAACGCCCTGGTCGGCCCACACGCCGCCGTCGTGAATTTTGTCCGTCAGGTGGGGGTCTGCCTTGGGGAAGCGCCGCCGGGCATCTTCCTCCACGCCCTTGAGAATTTCCTCGGCGTTAGCCAAAAATTCCTTGATGGTGTAGGCATTGGAGGGGTGGAAGGGCAGGGCGATCATGGGCTCCACCTTGTCCAGTTCAATGGTGATGTACTTGTCGTACCAGGCCACTTTGCCCGGGTGCAGGGGCCTATAGTCCGCCGGGCGGCCATGGGTCTTGAAGAAGCCCTCCGTCACCTCGTCCGTCTCCCAAATGGAGGAGAGGCAGGTGGTCTCGGTGGTCATCACATCGATGCCGTTGCGGTAGTCGATGGGCAGGTCATGGATGCCGGGGCCGCAGAACTCCAGCACGCAGTTGTTCACAAAGCCCGTCTCGAAGGTGGCCTTCACCAGGGCGATGGCCACATCGTGGGGGCCGACACCCTTTTTGGGCGTGCCGGTGAGGTACACCAGCACCACCTTGGGCATGGGCACATCCCAGGTGTTTTTGAGAAGCTGCTTGGCAAGCTCCGGGCCGCCCTCGCCCACGGCCATGGTGCCCAGGGCCCCGTAGCGGGTGTGGGAGTCGGAGCCCAGGATCATCTTGCCGCACCCGGCCAGCTCCTCCCGGGCGTAGGAGTGGATGACGCTCTGGTTGGCGGGCACATAGATGCCGCCGTACTTCTTGGCGGCGGACAGGCCGAACATATGGTCGTCCTCATTGATGGTGCCGCCCACGGCGCACAGGCTGTTGTGGCAGTTGGTCAGGGCGTAGG
>CAVHCH010000113.1:0-5177 GCA_963634265.1 Bacteroidaceae bacterium
CGTTGTTTAATTTACAAGGTACACGCCCCACGCGGAACATTTGTTATTATACTGCGTTATGCCAGCTATGTCAAGCACTAATTTCAACTTTTTTCAAGTTTTTTCCGTGCCTTCCTGCCGCCTTCCGCAGCCGCCGCCTCTCGACGACTTTGCTACTTTACCACACCAAGCCCCCCGCTGTCAACCCTTATTTTTACTTTTTTTAATTTCTCCCTTCACTTACGCTAATGTCACGCCGCCGCTCTTCCCTTTTGAGCAAAACCGTGCTATGATATATACCTATTTAATATGTGATCCACTATGAAATGCGAGGTTATCTATGGCTGCATTTTTCTCAAATTTGACCGCCGCTCTGCCTGCGGCCCTGTGGGTGGGCCGGGTACTGCTGCTTTTGGCGGCGGTATGGGTGCTGCTGCGCTGCGGTCTGTCCCTGTTCGGGCGGAGGGAGAAGCCGGAGGTCTGGGGCTTTCTCAGCCTGTCCAACGGCGCCCGGTACGACCTGACCCACTGGGAGAACATGATTGGCCGGATGCGCAGCGCCGATGTGCGGGTGAACTTTCCCTCGGTGTCCCGGTGCCACGCAGCCCTATGCCGCAACGACCGGGGCCAGTGGACGGTGTACCCGGTGAACCGCAGCAGCGGCGTGCTGCTCAACGGCGAGCGCAAGCTGGAAAGCGCCCCGGTGAAGGCCGGGGACTGCATCGCCGTGGGCGGGGTGGAGCTGTACTTCTTCCCCTCCACGGAGACAGACGAGGCCAAGGTGGCCCGCCGCCGGGCCCAGGAGCAGAAGCGCCGCCGCATCTCCCCGGTGGGGACGCTGCTGGTGCTGAACCTGTTCCAGGTGCTGCTGTTTTTGCAGGTGTTCCTCACCGCCCAGCCGGAAAACCGCCTGGCCGTGGGCTTGACCTATGGTGCTCTGGCGGCCCTGGCCTGGGGCCTCTACGGCATCTACCGGGCGGCCCAGCGCACGGCCTACGAGCTGGAGACGCTGGTGTTTCTGCTCATCAGCATCGGCGCGGCGGTGACGGCGGCCTACGACCCGGACTCCCTGCTGAAGCTGGTATGCACCGTGGTCATGGGCATGGTGCTGTTCCTGCTCATGAGCGGGGTGCTGCGGAGCCTGCACACCTCCCTCCGGGCCCGCTGGCCGGTGGCCATAGCCGCCGGGGCGCTGCTGGCGTTCAATGTGGTGCTGGGGGAGCGCATCTTCGGCGCGAAGAACTGGATCTCCGTGGGGCCCCTCTCCTTCCAGCCCTCGGAGCTGGTGAAGATCGCCTTTGTGCTGGTGGGCGCGGCCACTTTGGACCGTCTGTTCGCCAAGCGGAACTTGATTTTCACCATATTATTCTCCGCCTACTGCGTAGGGTGCCTGGCGCTGATGAGCGACTTCGGCACGGCGCTGATCTTCTTCGTGGCCTTTTTGTGCATCGCCTTTCTGCGCACCGGGGACCTGCCCTCCATCGCCATGATGGTGGCGGCAGCGGCCTTCGGCTGCGGCATCATCCTGCGCTTTAAGCCCTATATCGCCGACCGCTTTGCCGCCTGGGGCCATGTGTGGGACTACGCCCAGGACATGGGCTATCAGCAGACCCGCACCATGAGCGCCATGGCCTCCGGGGGGCTGTTCGGCGTGGGGCCGGAGGCGGGCTGGCTCAAATATGTAGGCGCGGCCAACACGGACCTGGTGTTCGGCGTGGTGGGCGAGGAGTTCGGCTTCCTGCTGGCCCTGTGCTGCGTGGCCGCCCTGGTGCTGCCCATCGTGTTCACCCTCCGCTGCGCCACCGTGGCCCGGTCCTCCTTTTACACCATTCTCTCCTGTGCCACCGCCGCCATGCTGGTGTGCCAGATGACGCTGAATGTTCTGGGCGCGGTGGACCTGCTGCCCCTCACCGGCGTCACCTTCCCCTTCGTGTCCATGGGCGGGTCCAGCATGATCTCCTGCTGGGGGCTCATGGCCTACCTCAAGGCCGCCGACACCCGGCAAAACGCCAGCTTTGCCCTGCGGGCGCCGAAGCTGGTCCCGGAGAAAAAGGCTCCCGTCCCCGCGTCCAAACCCCAAACCCGGGAGGGCTTTTTCGCCGACCGCCCGGACATCCCCATTGACGACATCTTCGGAAAGGAGGACCGCAAATGAAACAGGTGAAGCAGCGCACACTCCTTATTTATATATTGCTCCTGCTGTTTTTGGCGGGACTGGTGCTGTACAGCGTCCGCTATGCGGTCCAGTCCGGCCGCTGGGCCTCCTTCTCCGGCAACGCCGGGGCCTTTGACGGCGGCGTGCCCGTTTTGGGACAAATCGTTGACAGAAACGGTGAAATTTTATTCGACGCCGCCACCGGCTCCTACAGCGACGACGGCACTCTCCGCCGGGCCACCCTCCACGCCGTGGGCGACACCGCCGGGAACATCTCCACCTCCGCCCTGCAAAACTTTGAAAAGCAGCTCCTGGGCTATGATGTAGTCACCGGCATCAACGGCGGCGGGGGCCGGGTGTACCTGACCCTGGACAGCCGCCTGCAAACGGCGGCCTACGAGGCCCTGGGCGGGGCCAAGGGCACCATCGGCGTGTACAATTATCAGACCGGGGAGATCCTGTGCATGGTCTCCAATCCCAGCTTCGACCCCGCCGATCCCCCGGAGATCGAGGACGGCGACAGCCGCTACGACGGCGTGTATCTGAACCGTTTCCTCTCCTCCACCTTCACCCCCGGCTCCGTTTTTAAGGTGGTCACCGCCGCCGCAGCCCTGGAAAAGCTGGACGATGTGCTGGGCCGCACCTTCCGCTGCACCGGCAGCGTGGACATCGACGGCGACACCATCACCTGTCCCTATGTCCACGGCACCATGGACTTTTACGAAGCCATGGCCAACTCCTGCAACTGCGTTTTCGCTGCGCTGGCCGTAGAGCTGGGCGGCGAGACCCTGGAGCAGTACACCCGGGCGGCGGGCCTGCTGGAGCGCCACACTGTCAGCGGCATCGACACCGCCGCCGGGGCCTACCAGGTGTCCGATGCCAACAGCGAGGTGGGCTGGTCCGGCGTGGGCCAGTACGAGGACCTGGCGAACCCCTGCGCTCTCATGACCATGATGGGTGCCATCGCCGGACGGGGCAGCGCCCGGGAGCCGTACCTGCTGGAAAAGGTCACTTCCATCGGCACGGGCCTCACCCGCGCCACCTGCTCCTCCGGGAAAATGCAGCTCTGGACCCGGGATACCTGCGACACCCTGGCGGAAATGCTGCGCAATAATGTGACGGAGACCTACGGCCAGAGCCGCTTCGACGACCTCCCCGTGTGCGCCAAATCCGGCACCGCCGAGGTGGGCCAGGGCAAGTCGCCCCACAGCTGGTTTGCAGGCTTCGTGGACAGCGACACCCTGCCCCTGGCCTTTGTGGTCCTGGTAGAAAACGGCGGCGGCGGCAGCGCCGTAGCCGGAACCGCCGCCGCGCAGGTCCTGCGCACCGCGGCGGAGATATTGTAAAATAATTCCGTAGGGGAGGGGCTCTGCCCCTCCCGCGGGCGGGGTAGAACCCCGCCCCTACGCACAGCATGGAACCCCTGCACCCCGGCAGGGCACACGGGCCCTGCCCTACAAAAAATTTTCGTGCCCCGAACGGGCCGATGTAGGCATCGTCCCCTACACACAACAAACGCCAAGGCCCCGGGCGACCGCAAGGGCCGCCCCTACCCCCATCTTTCCTCTTTCCTCTTCCCACTTTCCTCTACGAAAAAAACGGCCCCATCGGGCCGTTTTTTCGTATCATATCCTCGTCTCATCCTTCCATTTTCTCCACCGCGAAGCCATACACCGCGCCGTCCTGCACATCCGTCAGGTCCACGCCGGTGGAGGCATACTGGCCGTCGATGTAAAACGCCCAGTAGCTGCCGTCCGTCTCATAGTCCGCGGTGATGCCCGTGACCTCCTTGATATACAGGCCGTAGTCGCTCTTCTCGCCGCTGATGATGTTCAGCGCCTGCAAGGCCGCGCCCACGGTCTTTTCATCGGTTTTCACGGTGAACGCGGTCTTGTTTCCCTCCGCGTCCGTCACCTCTACGGAGAAAGTCGTCGCGCCCGCGCCCAAAGTCTCGCCGTCCTTCACGGCCACGGTGTTCTTCCCCGCCGGGATGGGCGTGGTCTTGGCGCAGGCGCACAGGGCCAGTACCATCAGCACGCTCAGCAAAAGAGCCATGATTTTTCTCAGATTTTTCATAAAATCGACCTCCTTTTTCCCTTGCAGTATAACACGCTTTCAACCCCTTGACAACCGGAAAAATCCGTGCTATATTGGTGCCACAATCCAAGGGGTGCTGGCAGGAGCCGGCTGAGATGGGCGTATTCCCGCCCGGTCCCTCGAACCTGATCCGGGTAATGCCGGCGTAGGAATGCGAGCATATCGAGCATAGATTTTCCGCATTGCGACGCCTGCATGGCTCGCCATGCGGGAATTTTTTTATTGGAGGATATAGTATGAAAAACACAAAAACCAAGATGCTTTGTGAAGCCGCCATTTTCATCGCCATGGCGGAAATTCTGAGCCTTATCAAGCTCTATGAGTTCCCCAACGGCGGCTCCGTGACCCTGGAGATGCTGCCCATCATCCTGTTCGCCGCCCGCTACGGCTGCGGCTGGGGCGCCGGCGCGGGCCTGGTGTACGGCGCGATCACCTACCTCATCGGCAACAAGTTCTCCATCGACTGGACCACCATCATCTGCGACTACTTCCTGGCCTTCGTGGCCCTGGGCTTCGGCGCGGGCCTGCTGTCCCGCCGCAAGTGGAGCGTGTATTTCGGTACCCTCATCGGCGGCGTGCTGCGCTTTTTGGTCCACTACCTCATCGGCGTTTTCGTCTGGGGCGTCTATATGCCCGACGAGTTCTTCGGCCTGACCATGACCAGCCCGTGGTTCTACTCCCTGCTCTATAACGGCAGCTATATGCTCCCCAGCATCGTGCTGTGCCTGGTGGTGTTTGCCGTGCTGTATAAGCCGCTGCACAAATATTTCACCTCTGCCGACCTGCTGCGCGCCTGACCCTCTCACAGGCCCGGCAGCAAAAATTGTGCCCCGGAGAAAAAAACTGTTGACAAACGGCGTAAAACCTGTATAATAGTTTTTGTTCTTCGGGACACAGCGGGATTGTGTAAGGGTAGCACAGCGGACTCTGACTCCGTATGTGAGGG
>CAVHCH010000114.1:0-8194 GCA_963634265.1 Bacteroidaceae bacterium
AGACCCTATTCCTCATATCTTTTTTCTCTTGTCCAATATGTATTGTAGTCCTACATTTCGTTTCCATACAATTTGCATATTCCTATTGAAAACATGAATAAAGTGTGCTAAAATATTAAATCGCTGAATGACGGTGCAGTATCCTAGTCAGATCTGCCGCCTTGTAAGAGGGGCCTAAAAATCCCTTTAAGGGCACAACTGTGAAGCCTCTGGTGCTTGCTTCTTACGCCCAGTTTGGGGTGGGTGCTGGAGGGAGGTGCGGCCAAATACCGCGCCTGCGGATTCAGGGCGCCTTCCAATGGCATGGAAGACCCGACCCTGCTTTCGTGGAGACCTGCTCTTGTGCACAGGCGTACTCCCCTGGTGGTAAGCGACCTGTGTACGAAGCAGATTGAGAACCTGCAATGCGGTGCTACCCAGCCTTCGGGCTGCGAACGCTGTGTGCAGAGTAGCCTGCCTTGCGTGGAGTGGGTGAATGAGGGAGCCAAGCGGAAGCGTCCCCGGCCAGGGACACTGTCCGATATTCCTCTGAAACCCCCTCTGCAAAAGAGGCTAAGAGACGGTTTGACTGCAGTGGAAATCACCTAGGCTGTCCCACAAAGGGCATCAATGGGGTTGCAGTGCGGACTAAGTGGCAGTCGGGTACTGCGGAGGGTAACACCGCAGCGCGGGGTTTAATGGGAAACCGCCTGATCGGCAACGAGAGGTAACCCGTGGGGAAATCCAACCCGTACCTAAGCCGTAAGATTTACCATTGATGCTGCCGTCGTTCAGTTTTTATTTTTTATAAGTGAGGGATAGTTTTGGCTGACCCAAATAAAAACAAAAAGTCCAAAGACCACTGGCCCCTCCGGGTGTTTCTCATTGCGGTGGCCCTGTCCGCCGTCATGAGCTTCTGCTCCTCTGCGGTGCTGGAGGACAGCGGCATTTGGATACCCATCTTGGTCCTCGTCATTTTCATTCTTCTCGGTATTGTTTTTGATATGATCGGCGTAGCCGTCACGGCGGCGGACCCCAAGCCCTTTCACTCCATGGCAGCCCATGGGGAGAAGGGGGGACGGGAGGCCATCCGCCTGCTGAATATGTCCAACCGCGTCTCCTCCCTCTGCAACGATGTGGTGGGCGATATATGCGGCATCGTCAGCGGCTCCACGGCGGCGGTGATCGTGGTGGAGTTACAGCAGAATTTTAACCTCCACAGCATTCTTGTCTCCATTGGCGTCACGGCGCTGATCTCCGGCCTCACCATCGGCGGCAAGGCCGCCTGCAAGCCCATCGCCATCAACGACAGTACCAAGGTCGTGTACCGTGTGGCACGCATCATGAACGCGCTGCACCTGTTCCGTTAACGGGGGAATTTACCTTGATTTTAGAAAAGATCCGTGATCCGGAAGATATAAAATTATTGAATAGTGCCCAAGTGGACCAGCTTTGCCGGGAACTGCGGGCCTTTTTGGTGGAAAATGTGTCGAAAACCGGCGGTCATCTGGCCTCCAATCTGGGCGTCGTAGAGCTGACGGTAGCCATCCACCGGGTGTTCGACACCTCCAAAGACCGCCTGGTCTTTGATGTGGGACACCAGTGCTATTCTCATAAGATTTTGACCGGGCGACAGTCGCTGTTTCATACCCTGCGGCAGTTGGGCGGTCTTTCTGGCTTTCCCAAGCCCTATGAGAGCGAGCACGACGCTTTTATCGCGGGCCACGCCTCCAACTCCGTGTCCGTGGCCCTGGGCATGGCCCACGCCCGGACCCTGCTCCACGAGGATTACAGCGTCATCGCCCTCATCGGCGACGGCGCCATGACCGGCGGCCTCAGCTTCGAGGGCCTTAACGATGCCGGTGCCTCCGGGGAGCCCATGATCGTTATTTTGAACGATAACGGTATGTCCATCGACGCCAATGTAGGCGGTCTCAGCCGCCACCTGTCCCGCCTCCGCTCCGAGGAAGGGTATAACAATTTCAAGCGCTGGTATAAAGACAAGCTCCAGGGCGATTCGCCCGCCAAAAAGCATTTGTACAATGTCAGCTCCCATGTGAAGCACTGGCTCAAGAGTAATTTATTACCCGAGAGCACCATGTTTGAGAAGATGGGATTTTCCTACATGGGCCCGGTAAACGGCCACGATGTGCAGAAGCTGACCCAAATGCTCACCTGGGCCAAGGAGAAAAACGAGCCCGTCCTGCTCCATGTGCTCACGGAGAAGGGCCGGGGCTATCCCTATGCCCAGCAGGACCCGGAGCGGTTCCACGGTACGCCGCCCTTTGACCCGGAGACGGGCAAGACGATAGGGGAGAGCAAGCCCTCATTTTCCTCGGTTTTCGGCCAGGCTCTGGTGGAGCTGGCCCGGGAGGATGACCGCATCTGCGCCATCACGGCGGCCATGACCTCCGGCACGGGACTGTCCCAGTTTGCAAAAGAATTTCCTGAGCGGTTTTTCGATGTAGGCATTGCCGAGGGCCACGCGGTGGCCATGGCCGGCGGCATGGCAAAGCAGGGATTGATCCCGGTTTTCGCCGTGTACTCCAGCTTCTTGCAGCGGGGCTACGATATGCTGATACACGATATTTCGCTGGACAACCTCCACGCGGTGTTCTGCGTAGACCGGGCCGGATTGGTGGGCGCGGACGGCCAGACCCACCACGGCTGCTTCGACCCCGGCTTTCTCTCCCAGGTGCCGGGGATGACGGTTTTGTGCCCCTCCAGCTTTAGCGAGCTAAAGGAAATGCTTTGTTTCGGTGCATTTTCGGTGAAGGGGCCGGTGACGATCCGTTACCCGCGCGGTGCAGAATCGGTGTACAAAAAGTGCAGTTTGCCGGTGCAATTTGCACCGCTCCGGGAGGGCTCGGATTTTACCATCTTGACCTACGGCATTTTGGTCAACGAGGCCCTGGAAGCGGCGGAGATTTTGGAAAAAAATGGAATTTCCGTCCGGGTTCTGAAGCTCAACCGTATCGCGCCCCTATCTGTGGAAGAAATTTCCAATATGCTGGCGGGGACCACGCGGCTTTTGGTGCTGGAGGACTGCCTGGACGCCGGGTGCGTAGGCCAGCGGGTGGCAGCCCTGGCCCTGGAGGCCGGAGTGAAGCTGGACAAGCTGATTTTGAAGAACTGCGGCTCGGTGCTGCCCACGGAGGGCAGCGTGGAGCAGCTTTACAAGGCACTGAAGCTGGACGGGGCCGGGGTGGCCGCGTCCATTGAGGAGGCGCTGCATGAGCAATAAGACACGGCTGGATGTGCTTTTGACGGAAAGGGGACTGCTGGACTCCCGGCAGAAGGCCCAGGCCACCATCATGAGCGGCATCGTATTTGTAAACGGCCAGCGGGTGGACAAAGTCGGCACGGCGGTGCCCAATGACGCGGAAATCGAGATTCGCGGCGCTACTCTACAATATGTGAGCCGGGGCGGACTGAAGCTGGAAAAAGCCATGCAGACCTTTCCCTTGACCCTGACAGGCAAAATTTGCGCCGACATCGGGGCCTCCACCGGGGGCTTCACGGACTGTATGCTGCAAAACGGCGCGAAGAAGGTCTACGCCGTGGATGTGGGCTACGGGCAGCTTGACTGGAAGCTGCGGAACGATCCGCGGGTGGTGTGCATGGAGCGGACCAACGCCCGGTATCTGACCCATGAAGAAATCCCCGAGGAGCTGGATTTTGCGTCCATTGATGTGTCCTTTATTTCCCTCAAGCTGATTTTTCCCGCCCTGTATGGGCTTTTGCGGGAGGGGGGCGAGATCGCCTGCCTCATTAAGCCCCAGTTTGAAGCCGGACGGGAGAAAGTGGGGAAAAAGGGCGTTGTCCGGGACCCCGCCGTGCATTTAGAGGTGCTGGAGCACTTCCTGGTCCATGCAAAGGAAAACCACTTTACAGTGCTTGGAATTACTTATTCTCCCATACGCGGCCCCGAGGGAAATATTGAATATCTTGGCTTTTTGCGCAAGAGTGAGGAGCCGGACGCAGCGGTGGACCTAAAGGCCATCGTAGAGGCGTCCCACACCGCCCTGAAGGAGTAAACGAACATGAGTAAGCCGAAAAAAATCATCCTCTGCCCCAATCCGTACAGGGACAAGAACATGACGGTGGCCGCCCGGTCCAAGGAAATACTGGACCAGGAGGGCTTTGACACTGTGGTGTGCCTGCCCTTTCAAAAGGAGGGGTACGGCGCGGAGCTGGGCGTGCCCATCCAGCAGCTGGATAAGGAGATCAGAAACGCCGACCTGCTCATTGCCTTCGGCGGCGACGGCACGATCTTACACCTGGCGAAGACCGTGGCTATGAACCGGGTGCCGGTGCTGGGCATCAACCTGGGGAGCCTGGGTTTTATGTCGGAGCTGGAGCCGGACGAGCTGGAGCGGCTGCGGGACCTTAAAAACTGGAATCTCTCCATTGAGGACCGCATGATGCTGGATGTGTCCGTGGTGCGGGACGGGCGGACGGTGTATAACACCATTGCCTTAAACGACGCGGTCATCTCCAAGGGCTCCATCGCCCGGGTGGTGCGGCTGGAAATTTACACGGAAGAGGGTTTTTTGACCCGGGTAGGCGGCGATGGTGTGGTCATCTCCACGCCCACGGGCTCTACGGGTTATTCCATGGCTACCGGGGGCCCCATCGTGGAGCCTACGGCCCGGAACATTCTCATTAGCCCCATTTGCCCCCACTCCACCCGCTCCAGCAGCTATGTGCTGGACCCGTCCCACGTAATCCATGTGAAGGCCCCGGACGCCAACCGAAAGTTCGTATACCTCTCCTCGGACGGCGGCAAGGCCTTTTCTCTGAAAAATAACGACACCGTGCAGGCGAAGCTCTCTGGCCACTCCATGAAGCTGGTGCGCCTGTCAAAAAAGAGTTTCTGCGAGATCCTGGACAAAAAGATGGCTATGGAGGCTGCTAAATATGAAAAATGACCGTCAAAAAACCATCCTTTCCATTATCACCGAGGAGCCGGTGGAGACCCAGGAGCAGCTTTTGACGCTGCTGCTGGAGCGGGGCATCGTGGCGACACAAGCCACCATTTCCCGGGACATTAAACAGCTCCACCTGGTAAAGGCCCCGGCGGGGCAGGGGAAATACCGCTATGCGGTGTCCGAGCACGGCAACAAGATCAACATTGCCAACAAGCAGCAGACCATTTTCCGCGAGAGCATCCTGCGGGTGGACTATGCGCAGAATTTGGTGGTCCTGCACACCATGGTGGGCCTGGCTAACGGCGCGGCGGCAGCCCTGGACGGCATGCAAATTGACCAATTGATCGGCACCCTGGCCGGAGACGACACGGTGCTGCTGATCATGCGCGACAATGAGAGCGCCGTGGAGCTGGCCAGCAGCATCAAGTCGATGCTGGGCTGAGACGAAGGGAGCACAATATGCTTGATCTGCTGCATATTGAGAATATCGCCATCATTGAGCAGGCGGACATTGCCTTTCGGCCCGGCTTCAACGCTCTGACCGGCGAAACGGGCGCGGGCAAGTCCATTGTCATTGACGCCCTCAGCGCCGTTTTGGGCCAGCGTGCTTCCCGGGAGCTGATACGCACCGGGGCGGACCACGCCTTTGTGAGCGCGGTGTTTTCCCACATCCCCCAGGGATTGGGGGAGGACCTGGGCGTGGAGGACGCGGAGGAGTGGCTGCTGCAGCGGGAAATTTACACGGACGGAAAGAATGTGTGCCGCTGCAACGGGCGGCCCATGACCGTGACCCAGCTGCGCACTTTGGGCAGCCGCCTGCTGAACATCCACGGCCAGCACGACGGCCAGCAGCTTTTGGACGAGACGCAGCACATTTTATACCTGGATCAGTACGGAAGGTATGAGCCTTTACAGGCCGCTTATTCTGCGAAGTTTTCTGTGCTCCAGGACATCCGAAAGAAAATCTCCGACCTGGAGATGAACGAGGCAGAGAAGGAGCGGCGGATGGACTCGCTGCGGTTTCAAATCGCGGAGCTGGAGCGGGCCAAATTGCAGCCGGGGGAGGACGAGGAGCTGAATGAGCGGCGAAATCTCCTGCGCAACAGCGAGAAATTCATCTCCGCCTTGCAGGGGGCTGACTTTTGCCTGACCGGCGGAGACAGCGACCAGGGCGCTCTGTCGCTGCTGCGGCAGGCCCAGGAGCATTTGGCCTCGGTGCGGAATTTGAGCGAGAGCTTTTCAGAGCTCCACGACCGGCTGGAGGGCATTTACAGCGACCTGTATGACATTGCCTACACGGTGCAGGACAAGAAGGACGAGTTTGACTTCGCCCCCAGAGAACTGGACGCCGTGGAGGGCCGGTGCGACCTGCTCTACCGTTTGAAAAAGAAGTACGGCGCCACGGTGGAGGAGATGCTGGAATACCTGGAAAAGTGCCGCCAGGAGCTGGACGAGATAGCCTACGCCGACGACACTCTGGCGCACCTAAAAAAGCAGGAGGAGAAGGCGCAGAAGGAGGTCATGGCGGCGGCTGAGGAGCTTTCCCGGCAGCGCAAGACCGTGGCAAAGGAGCTGGAGCAGCGGATACTCACGGAGCTGCGGGAGCTGAACATGGGGGCCATCCAGTTTGCGGTGGCCTTTACGGAGAAAAAGCCGGACGCCAGCGGCATCGACGAGGTGCGGTTTTTGATGTCGGCCAATGTGGGTGAGGACCTGCGGCCCATTCAGAAGATCGCCTCCGGCGGCGAATTGGCCCGAATCATGCTGGCCATGAAGAATGTTTTCTCCCAGCAGGAGCGCATCGGGACCATGGTTTTTGACGAGGTGGACACCGGCGTTTCCGGCCGGGCGGCCCAGAAGGTGGCGGAAAAAATGGCCCGCATCTCCCGGGAAAAACAGGTGCTGTGCGTGACCCATCTACCCCAGATCGCGGCCATGGCGGACACCCATTTCTCTGTGGAAAAGGGCGTGCGCGATGGACGGACCTTCACAAAGGTGCAGGAGCTTTCCCGGCAGCAGCGCCGGGAGGAGCTGGCCCGGCTCACCGGCGGCGAGCAGCTCTCCCAGACCATGCTGGACGGGGCCGAGGAGCTGCTGGCGGCGGCGGAGAAGTTCAAAAAATCGGTGTGAGAAACGGTTGACAAATGAGAAACCGGGCTATATAATGGTAAATAATTTCATATACCACAGTGCTGATGGGAAGAAGTAGCGCTTTTTGACCCCTGCCAAGAGAGACTCCGGGCGGTGCGAGGAGGAGAGGGGAGAGGCGGCGAATACATCCCGGAGCTGCCTTCCAAACGGACGGAGGTCCCAGTAGGAATGTGTCGGGTGCGCCCGTTACAGCGTTTGGGTGCCCGGCACCCAGTGAGGCCGCTGACCGCGAGGCTGCGGCGAATATGAGGTGGTACCGCGATTTTACATCGCCCTCTGTCGAAGGAGACAGGGGGCGTTTTTCTCCTGTCGGAACAAAAATTCACAGAAGAAAGGAACAACAAAAATGGGAATTTATGAAGAACTGGTAGGCCGCGGGCTCATCGCCCAGGTGACCAACGAGGATGAGATCCGGGAAATGGTCAACAACGGAAAGGCAACTTTCTATATCGGATTTGACTGCACGGCGGACTCTCTGCATGTGGGGCATTTTATGGCTCTATGCCTGATGAAGCGCCTGCAAATGGCCGGCAACAAGCCCATTGCCCTCATTGGCGACGGCACGACCATGATCGGTGACCCCTCCGGTCGGACCGACATGCGCAAGATGCTCACCCGGGAGGACATCGTACACAACGCCGAGTGCTTCAAGCGGCAGATGGAGAAGTTTATTGATTTCTCCGACGACAAGGCGCTGATGCTGTATAACTCCGAGTGGCTGATGCCGCTGAACTACATTGAGCTGCTGCGGGAGGTGGGCGCGTGCTTCTCCGTGAACAATATGCTGCGGGCCGAGTGCTACAAGCAGCGCATGGAGAAGGGCCTGAGCTTCCTGGAATTTAACTACATGATCATGCAGAGCTACGACTTCTACTATATGTTCCAGCACTATGGGTGCAATATGCAGTTCGGCGGCAACGACCAGTGGTCCAATATGCTGGGCGGCACGGAGCTGATCCGCCGCAAGCTGGGCAAGGACGCCCACGCCATGACCATAAACCTGCTGCTGAACTCCGAGGGTAAGAAGATGGGCAAGACGGCCTCCGGCGCCGTGTGGCTGGATCCCAACAAGACCAGCCCCTTCGAGTTCTACCAGTACTGGCGGAATGTGGACGACGCGGATGTGATCAAGT
>CAVHCH010000115.1:0-32692 GCA_963634265.1 Bacteroidaceae bacterium
ACGACTTCATCTGGGACACCTACTGCGACTGGTATATCGAGCTGACCAAGACCCGCATGAACGGCGACGACCCGGCGGCCAAGCTGGCGGCGGAGAATGTGCTGTGCTATGTGCTGCTGCGCATTCTGGAGCTGCTGCACCCCTTCATGCCGTTCATCACGGAGGAAATTTGGCAGGCTCTGCCCCACGAGGGCAAGTACCTCATTTCTGCGCCCTGGCCCGTGTACCGTCCGGAGTTTGACTTCCGGGCCGAGGAGCAGGCCATGGAGGCGGTGAAGGACGCCATTTCCGCTGTCCGTGCCCGCCGGGCCGAGATGAATGTGCCCCCCAGCAAGAAGGCGCAGATGATCATTGTCTCCGACCACGCGGAGGACTACCGCCTGGGCGAGCACTTCATCAAGCGCATGGCCTACGCCAGCGACATCACCGTGACGGACACCGCGCCTACCGACCTGACGGGCCTGGTCACCGTAGTGACCCACGGGGCCAATGTCTATCTGCCCCTGGCGGAGCTGGTGGACTTCGAGAAGGAGCTGGAGCGCATCGCCAAGGAGCGGGAGAAGGCCGCCGAGAACCTGGCACGCATCGAGCAGAAGCTCAGCAACGAGAAGTTCGTCTCCAAGGCCCCGGAGGCCGTGGTGAACGCAGAGCGGGAGAAGGCCGAGAAGGCCCGGGCCCTCATCGCCAAGCTGGATGAGTCCGCCGCGGCCATGAGAGGCTGAGACACCAATACAATTAAATTATAAAAGCAGAGAGCGGCACGACCTTGTGCCGCTCTCTATTTTTGCCGGGGAAGAATAGGAAAAGGGCCGGCACAGTCTGTGTGCCGGCTCTTTGTCCGTATTGAATCTTGAGGAGAGAAAAGGCTGAATGAATAAGGAAAAGTTACGCTGCGTGGTGCGCGGAGCGCTTTGCCTGGCGCTCTTCGTAGTCCAGCTCCAGCAGACCGGCCTTGCTGGCGGCCCAAGTGCCGATGGCGCCGAAGATCAGGGGCAGGTACATACCGGCCTGACGGATGGGAGCGTCTGCGGCGGTCATCAGAAAGGCCGTAGCCACGACCAGGATCAGAGAGACGATAGCGGTCACAATATAAGCGTCCATTTTTTTCATGATAAAATCCTCCTTAAAAAATGGATGAATTTGAAATCATTTCCTTGCTGTGACCGTATAGTAGTATATTTAACAAGAAAAGTAAAGCGACGGAATATTATAATGGATATTAGAATTACTTACAGATTGAGGACAGATTGTATTGCGCGAAAAAAATCTATTTTTTTGGATGGAAGCGACGCTTTTCGACAAAAAAATACCGAATAAAAAAGTATAATCACCGTAGACGAAAGTCAGCGGTGATTTTTTAACAGGAAGTGATGAAATGCAGGTCAAAGCAGAGAGTACCGACCGAAAACTGATCCTGCGCCTGGGCGGCGAGCTGGACCACCACGCGGCCCGGCCGCTTATGCAGCGCATTGCCCGGGAGCTGGAATACGCGCTGCCGCTGGAAACGGAGCTGGATTTTTCAGGCGTGACATTCATGGACAGCTCCGGCATCGCCGTGGCGCTGCACACCTTGCAGCAGATGAAGCGGCTGGGCGGGAAAATGTGCATAATGAACCCATCGGCGCAGGTGAGAAAAGTGTTTGCAGCCGCCGGGCTGCAGCAGCTTATCGGATTGGAGGAAGTACATGAAAAGTGAAAATCAGGTCACGCTGGAATTTCCCAGCCGCAGCAGCAACGAGTCCTTTGCCCGGGTGGCGGCGGCGGGCTTCGCCATGCAGCTGGACCCCACGCTGGAGGAGCTGGGCGACATCAAGACCGCCGTCAGTGAGGCGGTGACCAACGCCATCATCCATGGCTACCCCGACAGCATCGGACGCATCGTCATGAAGCTGCGCATCCGGGAGGGGAATGTGCTGGAAATAATTGTCAAGGATTGGGGCGTGGGCATCGCCGATGTGGAGCAGGCGAGGCGGCCCATGTTCACCACCGGCAATGATGAACGAAGTGGTATGGGGTTCACCATTATGGAGAGCTTTATGGACACCATAAAGGTAAAATCACTTCCCCAAAAGGGCACCACAATTGCACTGAAAAAGCGCATTTCTACCCGCATGGGTGACAAAAAATGAGCGAAAACAGGCTGGCCCTGCTGGACAAGGCGCAGTCGGGAGACAACGATGCCTGCGGGAAAATGCTGGAGGAGAACAGCGGCCTGATCTGGGCGGTGGTGCGGCGCTACTATGGCTGCGGGGCGGACCCGGAGGACCTGTATCAGCTGGGATGTATAGGATTCATCAAGGCTGTAAAGGGGTTTGACATTACATACGGAACACAGTTTTCCACCTACGCCGTGCCGAAGATCGCCGGGGAAATTCGCCGTTTTCTACGGGACGACGGGCCGGTGAAGGTGGGGCGCACCCTCCGAGAGAAGGGGCAGAGCATCTGGTCGGCGAGGCAAAGGCTGCGCGCCGCTTTGGGAAGGGAGCCGAAGCTGTCGGAGCTGGCGGCGGAGACTGGCTGGAGCGCTGAGGAGATCGCCACGGCGGAGCTGGCCACCGCCGCGCCGGAGTCATTGCAGCAGGAGACGGTGGAGGGGCTGACGCTGGAGTCCACCCTGGGCACGGATGCGCCGGAGGAATCTCTGGTGGAAAAAATCGCACTGCGGGAGGCCATTCGGGCCTTGCCGGATCGGGAGAGGGAGACGATCTATCTGCGGTTTTTCAAGTGCATGACCCAGGAGCAGGCAGCGCGGGTGCTGGGGGTATCGCAGGTGCAGGTATCGCGTCTGGAGCGAAAGGGAGTGGCGCATCTGCGGGAGATGCTTCGGGAATGAAGGCTGTCTCCGACTGAAACTCCGTCATGGTGCTGCGGTAGCGTTTGGGCAGGAAGGTATTTTGGCAGCGCTCGTTGTGCCGCTCCTGAATGGCGACGGTATCGAAGAAGGTTTTCCATAGCTTTCGGTACTCCGCCTCCCGGGGGCTGGGCGGCGCCAGGGTCAGGGAGTCCGTGTGGACAATGCGGGAGCGGCCCGCGCTGTATAGGAGCAGCTCGCCGTGGGTGCGGTCGAAGAGGAAGAAATTTTCGTTGGCATAGCGGCTGCAAAAATGCCGCCGCAGGAAGGGGAGAACACGGTTTTTCGGCTCGATCTCCGCGCCCAAAACGCCGTCGTAGTCCGAAAAGCGGACAAAGCCCCGCAGCTTTTCCAGCTCGCCCGAGAGGTGGTGCACGGCCTTATAGAGGGGATAGCAGGCCGGGTCCGAGGGAAAGCGGAGGAACTGGGGGCCGTCGGCGTAGAGCTTTTGCACAAAAGCGTACAGGCAGGATTCTTTGTTATCCATGCAGGTGTGAAAGGCCCGGTACAGCAGCCGGGCGGCCTTGACGGAGAGGGCCGATATGCTGCGGAGGACGCGGTCACTATGGAGCGGGTCCGTCTCCACAGCGCGAACGGAATAGAGGGAGAGAACAGGGAATTCCTCATTGCTTGCAAAGGCAATGGGGAATTCCCTGTTTACATAACTCTCGTATACACAGCAGAGGAAGCCCTCATAAGTGCCGTCGTATTCATAAACCATGTCGATCCAGGACATTTGCGTCACTCCATTGTGTCGAAAAGGGATAGCTGGGGGGCCGCGGAAACCGGCAGGGCATCCCGCTCCACGGCCTGCAATTGCCGGGTCAGGGTCTCGGCAGAAAAGCGCAGGCCCGGACGCATTCGGCCACCGCACAGGATGAAAAACTGCGCCCGCTTCAGCACGATCCCCATTTTTTTCAGGTCCTCGAAATGCAGGGGCGCCACGCGGCGGGCGGAAAGGATGCGCCGGGCCCCGGTGGGGCCGATGCCCGGAACGCGCAGGAGGCGGTCTAAGTCGGCGGTCATGACCTCCACGGGAAACTGGTCCGGGTGGGTGATGGCCCAGTAGCATTTGGGGTCCAGATTGGGGTCGAAATTCGGATGGCTTTCGTCCAGCAGCTCCTCGGCCCGAAAGCCGTAAAACCGCATGAGCCAGTCTGCCTGGTACAGCCGGTGCTCCCGCAGCAGAGGCGGCTTGGTGTGCAGGGCGGGGAGCAGGGAATTCTCCACCACCGGCACATAGGCGGAGTAGAACACACGCTTGAGCCGGTAGCGCTGATAGAGGGACTGGGTCAGATAGAGGATATGCCGGTCGCTGTCCCGGGTGGCACCCACGATGAGCTGGGTGCTCTGTCCGGCCGGGGCGAAAGCGGGAGCGTGGCGGTACTTCACCAGCTCCTCTTTGTTCTCCTTGCCTCGGTCGCGGATCAGGCGCATGGGGGAGAGGATGGCGGCCTTGGTCTTATCCGGCGCAAGGGTGGCTAAGCCCTCCTGAGAGGGCAGCTCGATGTTCACGCTGAGGCGGTCGGCCAGGTAGCCCAACTGCTGCACCAGGGCCGGGTCTGTGCCGGGGATGGCTTTGGCGTGGATGTAGCCATTGAAGCCGTAGTCCTGGCGCAGAATGCGCAGGGCCTCGATCATGCGCTGAGTGGTGTAGTCGGGGTCGCGCAGGACACCGCTGGAGAGAAAAAGCCCCTCGATATAATTGCGGCGGTAAAACTGAATGGTAAGCTCGGCCAGCTCCTTGGGCGTAAAGGCAGCGCGGCGGGTATCGTTGCTGCGGCGGTTGACGCAGTATTTGCAGTCGTACACGCAGCAGTTGGTCATGAGCACCTTCAGCAGCGAAATGCAGCGGCCATCGGCGGAAAAGCTGTGACAGCATCCGGCGATAGAAGAGGAGGTGTTGCCGATCTTCCCGGGCTGAAAGCCGCGCCGGACGCCGCTGGAAGTGCAGGAGGCGTCGTATTTGGCTGCGTCGGTGAGGATGGCCAGCTTATCCAGCAGGTCCATGTCAGGCGGTCTTGCGTCTGCGGCGGGGCTGGTCGATCCGCTCCACCAGGCGCATGAACTGGCCGGAAAGGGCGGCGGCGCCGATCAGGGTGATGATCCATCCGAAAGTAGTCATAGTGGGTTCCTCCAAGTAAAACTTTTGTTCTACTCGCATTATAAATCGAACAGGCGTTCTTGTCAAGAGAAAATCGAACAAATTTTCTAATTTTTTATTTCAGCGGTTGACCGATGGACACATTTGTTATAAAATAGGTATGAAAAACAGAGAGCGAGGCTGACATGAACGAATTAGAAAAACGATTTATAACCGCCCGGCGTGAGGCCATTGCGCTGGACTACAAGCGGCTCAACCCCATGCAACGGGAGGGCGTGCTGACCACCGAGGGGCCGCTGCTGCTGCTGGCCGGGGCGGGCTCCGGCAAGACCACGGTGCTCATTAACCGGGTGGCGAACCTCCTGCGCTATGGCCGGGGCAGCGATACGGAGGAAATTCCCATCCCCATTTCCGAGGACGAGGTGGCGTTTTTGGAGCAGTATGTCCGGGACCCCCAGGAGGAGATGCGGCCACTGATGCAGTATCTGTGCGCCGTGCAGCCGGCCCGGCCCTGGGAGGTGCTGGCTATCACCTTCACCAACAAGGCCGCCGGGGAACTGAAAGAGCGCCTGGAGCGGATGCTGGGGGAGGAGGCGCTGGATGTGTGGGCGGCCACCTTCCACGCCGCCTGCGTGCGTATCCTGCGCCGAGATATTGACAAACTGGGCTTCGACCGCAACTTTACCATCTACGATACCGACGACTCCAAGCGAGTCATCAAGGACATTCTCAAGGACATTGGCCTGGAGGAAAAGCAATTCCCGGCCCGGGAGCTGCTGACGATTATCTCCGGCGCCAAGGGCGATATGCTGTCGCCGGAGGAGTTCTGTCAGCTGTGGGAGCAGCGGGGAGATTGGCGGAAAATCAGGGTGGGTAAAGTATATAGGCTTTACAACCAAAAACTGCGGGAAGCCAACGCTTTGGACTTTGATGACATCATTCTGCACACGGTGCGGCTGCTGCAAAGCGACGGGGAGGTGCGCGCATACTATCAAAAAAAATTCCGCTACATACTCATCGACGAGTACCAGGACACCAACCACCTGCAATTCCTCCTGGCGGGCCTGCTGACAGGCCCACATGGCAACATCTGCGTGGTGGGCGACGATGACCAGAGCATTTACCGCTTCCGAGGCGCTGACATCACCAACATCCTCAGCTTCGAGCAGCGCTACAAGAACGCCCGGACCATCCGTCTGGAGCAGAATTACCGTTCCACGCAGAATATTTTGGACGCGGCCAACGCGGTGATCCGCAACAACGAGGGCCGCAAGGGCAAGACCCTGTGGACCCAAAATGGCGCCGGGGACCCGGTGACCATCAAAACCTGCTACAACGAGAGCGACGAGGCCAACTTCGTGGTGGGGGACATCATGACCCGCTACAACCGGGGCGCCAACTGGAAAGATAACGCCATTCTGTACCGAATGAACGCCCAGTCCAACGCCCTGGAATATGCCTTCAAGCGCAACGGCGTGCCCTATAAAATTGTAGGCGGCGTGAAGTTCTTCGACCGGGCGGAAGTGAAGGATATGCTGGCGTATCTGTGTGTGGTGTGCAATCCGGCGGACGACCTGCGCCTGCGGCGGATCATCAATGTGCCGTCCCGAAAGATCGGCGGGGCGTCGGTGGAAAAGGCACAGGCCATTGCGGCGGCGGAGGGAAAGTCCCTGTTTGAAATTGTGCGTGCGGCTCGGAATTACCCAGAATTGAAGTCCGCCGCCGGGCGGATGGAGGACTTCGGGCAGATGATCCTGGAGCTGCGAAAGCTGTGCGACGAGCTGGAGCTGGTGGCGTTTTACGGCCAGGTCTGCGAAAAGACCGGGTATGTGCAGATGCTCCAGGAAAAGAACGACATGGAGAGCCGGGGGCGGCTGGAGAATGTGCAGGAGCTGACATCCAGCATCAGCGCCTTTTTGGAAAACGACCCGGACGACCCGTCCCTGGCGGGCTTCCTCAACGATGTGGCCCTGTATACCGACCTGGACGGCCAGTCCGACAGCGACAACTGCGTGACCATGATGACCATGCACAGCGCCAAGGGACTGGAATTTGACCATGTGTATGTCACCGGCATGGACGAGGGTGTGTTCCCCGGGAACCGGGCCATGGGCGAGCAGGAGGAAATGGAGGAGGAGCGGCGGCTGTGCTATGTGGCCATGACCCGGGCCCGCAAGACCCTGACCATGACCAATGTGCGCCAGAGGATGCTTTTCGGCCAGACGGAGCCGAAAATGCCGTCCCGATTCCTGGAGGAAATTCCGGCGGAGAATATGCGCTGGATCGGAAAGCCAGAGCCCCGCAAGGCGCTCCAGTGGGACGATAATTGGAACGATGACTGGTCCGGCGGCTGGGGAAGCGCAAACCGCGGAACCTATAAAACACAGGAGATCAAACAGCAGACAAGGCGAGAGCCTTTACAGCGTTCGGCGGCGGCCCGGCGGGCACCGTCGGCGGGTTCTGCGCCATTGATGCAGTTAAAGGCCGGGGACCAGGTGCGCCACAGCGCTTTCGGCCAGGGCATGGTGCTCAGTGTGCGGCCCATGGGCGGCGACGCGCTGATCGAGGTGGCCTTTGACAAGGTGGGCACCAAGAAACTGATGCTCAAGGCCGCCGGGGCCCATTTGACCAAGCTGTGAGAGGGAGGAAGCCATGCAGATAGAAGGACTGTCCTGGTATCCGGGACACATGACGAAAACCAAGCGGATGATCGTGGCGGAAATGGGCCACATGGACGCCGTGTGCGAGATCTTGGACGCACGGATCCCCATTTCCAGCCGCAATCCCGATGTGGACGAAATGACGGCGGGGAAGCCCAGGCTGGTGGTGCTGAACCGCGTGGACCAGGCCGACCCCAAGGAGACGGCCCGCTGGGCGACCTATTTCCGGGGAAAAGGCTATGCCGTGCTGGAGTCCAACGCCAAGAACGGCGTGGGAACGGCTCAGTTTGCCGCCGCCGTGCGGGAGCTGCTGAGAGACAAGCTCCAGGCCTACGCCGACAAGGGCCAGGTGGGCCGCGTGGTGCGGGTGATGGTGCTGGGCATCCCCAATGTGGGCAAATCTACCTTTATTAATAAGGTAGCCAAGCGCAAGACCGCCAAGGCCGAGGACCGTCCCGGCGTTACCCGCAGCAAGCAGTGGGTGCCGGTGGACAGCACCCTGGAGCTGCTGGACACCCCCGGTATGCTCTGGCCGAAATTCGAGGATGTGAATGTGGGGATGCACCTGGCTTTCACCGGGGCCATCAAGGACGATGTGATGGACATTGAGGAGCTGGGCAGCTACCTGATGGAGTACCTGGGGGGGCACTACGCCGAGGTCATACAGGAGCGGTACAAGGTGGAGCCTGAGGAGGGCGAAATGGGCTATGACCTGCTGACCCGGGCCGGACGCAAGCGGGGCTTTCTCATGCGGGGCGCGGAGGTCGACACCGAGCGCATGAGCCGGGTTTTACTGGATGAATTCCGGGGTGGCAAGTTAGGCCGCTTTACACTGGAAACGGTGGAGGATGTGAAATAAATGACCGAAAAAACGGACCTGTGGCAGATAGAGCGGGAGCTGATGGAGCAGGGCGCGGAAATCATCTGCGGCTGCGACGAGGCGGGAGCCGGACCCCTGGCGGGGCCTGTGTACGCGGCGGCGGTGATTTTGCCGCCCTACTGCCAAATCGAGGGCCTTAACGACAGCAAAAAACTCACGGAGAAAAAGCGGGAGGCCCTGTACGAGGTCATCACCCAAAAGGCCGTCTGCTGGGCGGTGGCGCGGGTGGAAGCGGCGGAAATTGACGCCACAGACATTTTAAGCGCCCGGATGAAAGCCATGCAGCAGGCCATTGATGCGCTTGCTATTCAGCCCGAAATAGCCCTCATCGACGGCAACCGGGACAAGGGCCGCAGCGCAGCCATCACTACGCCCCACAGGCTGGTGGTGGGCGGCGACGGCAAGAGCGCCAGCATTGCCGCCGCGTCTATTTTAGCCAAGGTGAGCCGGGACCGTTTCGTGTCCGGGGAGCTGGACCAGCGCTACCCGGAGTACGGGTTTGCCCAGCACAAGGGCTACGGCACCAAGCTGCATTATCAAATGTTGGACGCCTACGGCCCCTGCCCGGAGCATCGGCGCAGCTTCCTGAAGAAATGGGAGGAAAAACGCACATGAGCCGCAGCGTTGGGACCTGGGGCGAGGCGCAGGTGGCTAACTACCTGCGGCAGAAAAAATTTCGCCTGGTGGCGCACAGCTACCACTGCCGCTTCGGAGAGATCGACCTCATTGCCATGGACGGAGACACCCTCTGCTTCGTGGAGGTCAAGACCCGCACCAACCTGTCCGTGGGCCTGCCCCGGGACTATGTCACCGCCGCCAAGCGGGAGCGCATACGGAAAACGGCGCTGTTCTACCTCAGCGAAAAGGACCTGGACTGCCCGGTTCGCTTCGATGTGGCGGAGGTCTACCGGGGTGCTGACGGCGGCCTGGCGCGCATAGTCTATATGAAAAACGCATTTGAGGTGGAGACAAATTGAAAATACCGTATTTTGACGCCCACTGTGACACCATTTACCGTTGCGAGGAAACCGGCTGCGGCGAGGCTCTGGAAATGGAGACGGACCGGGAGGCCCAGCAGGCGTACTACGCCGCCTGCGGCTGCCTGCGGGAAAACGGCGGACACATCGACCTGGTGCGGGGCCGAGAATTTGCCCGATACGGCCAGTTTTTCGCCCTGTATTGGGACGCGAAAAACGCCCCGGCGGACGGGATGCTGGCCCAGTGTCAAAGGCTGCACGACCGTTTTCTGCGGGAGATGGACAAAAACCGGGACTGCATCACCCATTGCCGCACGGGCGCGGAGGTGGACGAAGCGGTGCGGCAGGGGAAGATGGCGGCCCTTTTGAGCATCGAGGGGGCCGACCTGCTGGACTGTGAGGAGCGGAATTTAGAAATGGCCCACGCCTGGGGCGTGCGGCTGCTGAACCCCGTTTGGAACCGGGCCAACAGTCTCTGCGGCACCAACTGTGAGGAGTCGGAGCGGGGCCTTTCCGAAAAAGGCAAAAACTTTCTGCGCCGCATGGAAGCGCTGGATATTTACCCGGATATGTCCCATATCTCCGACGCGGGCTTTTGGGATACGGTCAAAACGGCTCGCGGCCCGGTGGTGGCGTCCCATTCCAATGCCCGGGCCCTCTGCCCTCACCGGCGCAACTTGACCGACGACCAGTTCCGGGCCATCCGGGACAGCGGCGGCGTGGTGGGGCTGAATCTCTACCGGGATTTCGTAGGCCCCCAGGGGACCATGGAGGAGCTGGTGGCCCATGTGGAGCATTTCTTAAACCTGGGAGGGGAAAAGACCCTGTGCCTGGGCGGCGACCTGGACGGCTGCGAGGCCCTGGCCGCCGGGATGCAGGGGGTGCAGGATGTGCCGAAGCTGTACGCTGCCTTGCAGGCGCGGGGCTACGGCGAAGGGCTGCTGGAGGATATTTTCTGGAACAACCTGCGGAGCATATTATAATAAGGTATTTTCGACAGTAAATTAAGGAGTAAGTATGGCGTTATATACCATAGGAGACCTGCACCTGTCGCTAAGTTCGGATAAGCCCATGGATGTTTTCGGCGAGGGCTGGAGCAACTATGTGGAGCGGATCCGAGAGGGCTTTTCGGAGCTGGGTGACGAGGATGTGACAGTGCTGTGCGGCGACCTATCCTGGGGCATGAGCCTGGAGGAGTCGCTGCGGGACCTGACATTCATCCACCAGCTGCCGGGGAAAAAGATCCTCATGAAGGGCAACCACGACTATTGGTGGAACACGGCGGCAAAAATGCAGCGATTTTTTGACGAACACGGCCTGGATTCCCTGCAGATCCTGCACAACAACTGCGTTTTCTACGGCGATATGGCCCTGTGCGGAACCAGGGGCTGGTTTTACGAGCTGGAGGAGCCGGGCAGCCACACGGAGAAAATGCGCAATCGGGAGGCCGGGCGCCTGGAGACCTCACTGCAGGCGGCAGGGGAGAGGGAGAAGATCTGCTTTCTGCACTACCCGCCCCTCTACACCGGCTACCGCTGCGAGGAAATGCTGCGGCTTTTGCAGCAGTACGGGGTGAAAAAATGCTATTACGGGCATCTCCACGGTGGCACGGCCCACGCCCGGGCGGTGCAGGGAGAGCGGGACGGAACGGACTTTTCCCTGGTTTCCGCGGACTATCTGCGGTTCAAACCAAAAAAAATTTTAGAATAGTGCAAAAAAGTGTGGAAATTGAAACAGTTTTCTGTTATCATATAAAATTGCATTGATTCAATTTATTAATGCTGAACGGAGGAAAAACAAAATGAGTGTAAAATCCTGTGAAAAACTGGAAAAAAGCAAGGTCGCTTTGACCATCGAGGTCAGCGCCGAGGACTTTGAGGCTGCCATCAACAAGGCT
Source organism: Bacteroidaceae bacterium (assembly GCA_963634265.1). Classification (GTDB taxonomy): domain Bacteria; phylum Bacillota; class Clostridia; order Oscillospirales; family Oscillospiraceae; genus Vescimonas. Next base: position 11,370 of record CAVHCH010000115.1, read on the forward strand.
TATCTGAAGATGCGCGGCAAGATGAACATTCCCGGTTTCCGCCCCGGCAAGGCTCCCCGCAAGATCGTTGAGAGCATGTACGGCGTGGAGGTCTTTTATGAAGAGGCCGTGAATATCGTTCTGCCCGATGCCTATGAGAAGGCCGTCAGCGACGAGAAGCTGGAGGTCGTGGGCTATCCCGAGGTGGAGCTGGAGAACTGCGGCAAGGACGGCGTGACCTTCAAGGCCACCGTCGCCGTTTATCCCGAGGTGAAGCTGGGCCAGTACAAGGGCCTGGAGGCTCCCAAGGCTACTGTGAAGGTCATGGCTGCCGATGTGAACGCCCGGCTGAAGGAAATGGCCGAGCGCAACAGCCGTCTGGTGAGCGTGGAGCGCGCCGTGAAGAAGGGCGACACCGCCAACATCGACTTCGAGGGCTTTGACAACGGCGTTGCCTTCGACGGCGGCAAGGGCGAGAATTTCGACCTAGAGATCGGCTCCGGCAGCTTTGTGCCCGGCTTTGAGGATCAGCTCATCGGCATGAAGGTGGGTCAGGAGAAGGACATCGACATCACCTTCCCCGAAAACTATACCCCCGAGCTTGCAGGCAAGCCCGTGGTGTTCCATGTGAAGGTCAACGAGGTCAAGGTGAAGGAAGTGCCCGCCATTGACGACGAGTTCGCCAAGGATGTGTCCGAGTTTGACACTCTGAAGGATCTGAAGGCCGACCTGAAGAAGAAGATCACCGAGGACCGCAAGACCGCTGCCCAGCACGCCTTTGAGGATGCGCTGATGCAGAAGGTGGCCGACGGCATCGAGGCCGACATCCCCGAGGACATGGTGGTGCTGCAGTCCCAGAAGATGATGGAGAACTTCAAGCAGCAGCTGGCTTCCCAGGGCATCCCCTTCGACCAGTATGTGAAGATGACCGGCATGAGCGAGGACGCCATTCAGAAGGAGTCCATGGAGCCCGCTCTGAAGCAGGTGCGCATGGATCTGGCCGTGGCCGCCATCGTGAAGGCTGAGAACCTGGAGGCTTCCGATGAGGAAGTGGAAAATGAGATGAAGAACATCGCCGAGAAATACGGCATGGATCTGGATTCCATCAAGAAGTATCTGCCCGCCGCCGATGTGAAGGAGCAGGTCATCCGGGAGAAGGTCATCAAGGTCGTGGCCGATAGCGCCGTGGCCGTGGAGCCCGAGGAGAAGGCAGAGGAAAAGGCCGAAGATAAGAAAGAAGACAAAGAGTAAGAAAATCTGTTAAAATCACTTACGGGCGGGTATAATTTTGTATTATGCCTTGCAGTGCAAGGCCCCATTTGAACAGGAGGTATCATTTTATGAGTTTAGTCCCTTATGTTGTGGAACAGACCAATCGGGGGGAGCGTTCTTATGACATTTTTTCCCGTTTGCTCAACGACCGCATCGTCTTCCTGGGCGAAGAGGTGAACGATACAACTGCCAGCCTGGTGGTTGCCCAGCTTCTCTATCTGGAAGCGCAGGACCCCGACAAGGACATCCAAATGTACATCAATAGCCCCGGCGGTTCTGTGACGGCCGGCATGGCTATTTATGACACCATGCAGTATATCAAGTGCGATGTTTCCACCATCTGCATCGGCATGGCTGCCAGCATGGGCGCGTTCCTGCTGTCCTCCGGCGCCAAGGGCAAGCGCATCGCCCTGCCCAACGCCGAGGTGATGATCCACCAGCCCTCCGCCGGTACCCAGGGTAAGGTCACGGATATGGAGATCGATGTGGAGCACTTCCTCAAGATCAAGCAGCGGATGAACCGCATCCTGGCCGAGAACACCGGCAAGACGCCTGAGCAGGTGAAGCTGGACTCCGAGCGCGACAACTGGATGATCGCCGAGGAGGCCAAGGAATACGGCCTGGTGGACAAGGTCATTTATAAGAGGTAACTATGTCGGAAAATAATAAAGAGCTGCGCTGCTCTTTCTGCGGCAAAAGCGAGAAGCAGGTACACCGCATGGTCCAGGGCCCCGGCGTTCGGATCTGCGACGAGTGCATCCAGCTTTGCAACTCCATTTTGGAGGACGACTATAGCGACGCAGAGGCAAGACTGGAAGCGCCGGACCGCCTGCCCACTCCCCGGGAGATCAAGGCGGTGCTGGACGAATATGTTGTGGGCCAGGAGACGGCGAAAATCGCCCTGTCCGTGTCCGTGTACAACCACTATAAGCGTATCTTTTACGGCGGCGGTGAGGATGTGGAGCTGCAAAAGAGCAACATCCTCATGGTCGGCCCCACCGGCAGCGGCAAGACCCTGTTTGCCCAGACCCTGGCCCGGGTGCTGCAGGTGCCCTTTGCCATTGCCGACGCCACCACCCTCACCGAGGCCGGCTATGTGGGCGACGATGTGGAGAATATTCTCCTGCGTCTTTTGCAGGCAGCGGACTTCGATGTGGAGCTGGCGGAGCGAGGCATCATCTATGTGGACGAGATCGACAAGATCGCCCGCAAGAGCGAAAACACCTCCATCACCCGCGATGTGTCCGGCGAGGGCGTGCAGCAGGCACTGCTGAAGATCGTGGAGGGCACCGTTGCCAATGTGCCGCCCCAGGGCGGGCGCAAGCACCCCCACCAGGAGTTCATTCAGATAGACACCCGCAACATTCTCTTCATCTGCGGCGGCGCCTTCGAGGGCCTGGAAAAGATTATCGAAAAGCGCACCGACCGCAAGGGCATCGGCTTCGATGCCGTGGTGGAGAGCAAGGCGGAGCGGCAGACCGGAGCCCTTCTCAAGGAGGTGCAGCCCCACGACCTGCTGAAGTTCGGCATCATTCCCGAGCTGGTGGGCCGACTGCCCGTCATTGCCGCTTTGGATGGCCTCTCCCGTGAGGACCTGGTGAAGATCCTTACACAGCCGAAAAACGCGCTGGTCAAGCAGTATAAAAAGCTGTTTTCCTACGACAATGTGGACCTGACCTTCACGGACGATGCCCTGGAGGCCGTGGCCGACAAGGCCATTGAGCGCAACATTGGCGCCCGGGGCCTGCGCGCCGTTATGGAGGGGATCTTGACCAATGTGATGTTCGACATCCCGTCGGACCCCACCATCCAGCGGGTGACCATCACCGCCGACTGCGTGGGGGGCAAGGCCCAGCCGCAGATACTACATGACGAGACCAGAGCGTCTCACAAGGCAAAATTAAAGACCGGCAAGGCGGAAGACCCTTCCGCACCGGCCTCTTAAATGCGCGATAGGGGAGAGGCGAGGAATCGTCCCTCCCCTTTTTCCCATGCTGCCTCCGCGCAGCCGAAAGGAGCATACCCCTATGGAACAGACAAATATGAATATTCCCGTCCTGGCCCTGCGGGGGCTGACGGTTTTCCCCGGCCAGACCACCGGGTTTGATGTGGAGCGCGAGATCTCCATGCTGGCGCTGAACAACGCTATGGAGGAGGGCAAGGACATTTTCCTGGTGACCCAGCGGGAGCTGTCCGTGACCCACCCCGGCGAGGACGATCTCTATACCATCGGCACCATCGCCCATGTGCTGCAAATTATCAAGACCTCCGACTCCACCGTGCGTGTGCTGGTGCGCGGCCTGGGCAAGGGGCGCATCCACCGCCTTTGGCAGACGCGGCCCTTTTTGCAGGCCAATGTGGGGCTGGTGGAGGACGATTTTCCCGGCAAAATGACCAGCCGCGTGGAGGCCATCATGCGCCAGACCTACGCCATTTTCGGCGAGTACCAGGACATGGTGCCGGACCTGCCGGAGGAGGTGGTCGCCAATGTGCTGGACTGCCAGGACCCCGGCAAGCTGGCCGACTACATCGGTTACAGCGTTAACCTCCGCCCCCACGACCGCCAGCGCATTTTGGAGGAGCTGCACCCCGTGAAGCGCCTGAAGCTGGTGAACGAGATCCTCACCCACGAGCTGGATGTCATCTCCCTGGAAGTGGAGATGGAGAAAAAAGTCCGCGACCGGGTGGGCCGGGTGCAAAAGGACATGATCCTGCGGGAGCAGGTGAAGGTTTTGCAGCATGAGCTGGGCGAGGACGGCGACGATGAGATCCAGGAGTATTCCGAAAAGGTCCAAAAGCTGAAGGTTTCGGAGGAGATCGGCGAAAAGCTGATGAAAGAGGTCTCGCGCCTTGCCAAGCAGCCCTACGGCAGCGCCGAGGCATCGGTGATCCGCAACTACCTGGACATCTGCCTGGAAATGCCCTGGGGCAAGGAGACCAAGGAGCGGGCCGATGTGGAAAAGGCCCGGGCCATGCTGGATAAGGACCACTATGGCCTCACCAAGGTGAAAGAGCGCATTCTGGAGTACATCGCCGTGTGCCAAATTTACCCCCAGGCCAAGGGCAAGATCATCTGCCTGGTAGGCCCTCCGGGCGTGGGCAAAACCTCCATTGCCATCTCCGTGGCCAAGGCCATGAACCGCAAGCTCTACCGCATCAGCCTGGGCGGCGTGCGGGACGAGGCGGACATCCGTGGCCACCGCAAAACTTACATAGGCGCCATGCCCGGCCGCATCATCGACGGCCTGATCCACAGCGGATCCATGAACCCCCTGCTGGTGCTGGATGAGATCGACAAGCTGGCCAGCGATATGCGGGGTGACCCCGCCTCCGCCCTGCTGGAGGTGCTGGACAGCGAGCAGAACAGCAGCTTCCGGGATCATTTCCTGGAAATTCCCGTGGACCTGAGCCGGGTCATGTTCATCACCACCGCCAACACCACCGACACCATTCCCCGCCCGCTTTTGGACCGCATGGAGGTCATCGAGCTGGGCAGCTACACCGACGAGGAAAAGGTGGAGATCGCCCGGCGGCATCTGATCCCCAAGCAGCTGAAGGAGCACGGCCTGCAAAAGCGCCAGCTTACTATTTCCGACGATGCACTCCGCAGCATCATCAGCGGCTACACGAGAGAGTCCGGCGTGCGTGTCCTGGAGCGGGAAATCGCTGCCATCTGCCGCAAAGCCGCCATGAAAATCGCAACAGAAGGTATAAAGAAGATAACCGTTACACCCACTGAAATTAATGACTTTTTGGGCGTCGTTCGCTATACGGATTCCGAGCACCTGCGCCAAAACGAGGTGGGCGTGGTCAACGGCCTGGCTTGGACGCAGGTAGGCGGTGAGATCCTGGAAGTGGAGGTCAATGTCATGGACGGCTCCGGAAAACTGGAGCTCACCGGCAACCTGGGCACCGTCATGCAGGAGTCAGCCAAGACCGCTCTCAGCTGCCTGCGCAGCCGTGCCGGAGAGCTGGGCATTGAAAAGGATTTTTACAAGACCAAGGACATCCACATCCATTTCCCCGAGGGCGCCGTGCCCAAGGACGGCCCCTCCGCCGGCATCGCCATCACCACCGCCATGCTCTCGGCCCTCACCGGGAAAAAGGTGCGCAAGGATGTGGCAATGACCGGGGAAGTGACCCTCCGGGGCCGAGTGCTGCCCATCGGCGGCCTGAAAGAAAAGACCATGGCCGCCCTGCGCAACGGCATTGAAACGGTCATCATTCCCTGGGAAAATGAAAAGGACCTGGAGGAGATCGACCAGACTGTGCGTAAAAAATTACGCTTTGTGCCCGTGAGCCGGGTGGAGGAAGTGTTCGCCGAGGCCCTGGTCAGCGACGGCAAAAAGCCAGCCGCCGAAGCGGAGGAAATGCCGCTTCTGCCGGTGCAGCCCACCGCCGTCAGGCCGGAGCTGCGGGTATAAGGAGACGGAAAATGGGTATAAATTTCAATAAAGCGGAGTTCATTCTCTCCGCCGTGAAGCCCAGCGCCTTTCTGCGGGATGGCCGCCCCCAGGTGGCCTTTGCCGGGCGCTCCAATGTGGGCAAGTCCTCCGTGATAAACCGCCTGCTGAATCGGAAAAATTTTGCCCGTGTGGGCGCCACCCCCGGCAAAACCACCCAGGTAAATTATTTCCTCATTGACGGGAAGATTTATTTCACCGATCTGCCCGGCTACGGCTATGCCAAGGTCTCCAAGGACGAGCGGGACCGCTGGGGCCGCCTCATGGAGAACTATTTCCAGGAGGAGGGCCTCATCACCCTGGGCGTGCTCATTGTGGACGCCCGGCACAAGCCAACGGCGGACGATGTGACCATGTTTACCTGGTTCAAGGAGAGCGGCTGCCCGCTGATCGTGGTTGCCAACAAGCTGGACAAGCTGAAAAAGAGCGAAATTGAACCCAATCTCCAGCGCATTTGGGACACGCTGGAGCTGCCGGACACGGCGGTGTTGATCCCGTTTTCGGCGGAAAAGGGGACAGGCAAAACGGAGCTTTTGTCCGCCATCGAGCAATTTTGCTGAAATACCAATGGGTGTGAAGGGAAAATCCTTCACACCCATTTTTACCCGTATATCATAAAAAAGAAGAATGAAAATCCATGCTTTTTCTTGCGAATATGGGAAGAATACAGTATAATGATGATGGATAAATAGGGGGCGCAGATAAGGTGCGCCCTTTACCGAGCCTATAAACCGAAGGAGAAAACAAAAAATGGCTTCTTTTTTTGTCAACGGCCAGGCGGTCACAGCGGAGAAAAATCAAAAGCTGCTGCGCTTTCTGCGGGATGAGCTGCGTCTCACCTCTGTAAAGGACGGCTGCAGCGAGGGCGCCTGCGGCACCTGCCATGTGCTCATCGACGGCAAGGCCACCAAGGCCTGCGTTCCCTCCACGGACAAGCTGGAGGGCCGCCACATTCTCACCGTGGAGGGCCTGAGCGACACGGAAAAAGAGGTCTACGCCTGGGCCTTTGCCAAGGCGGGCGCCGTGCAGTGCGGCTTCTGCATCCCGGGCATGGTCATCTCCGCCAAGGCCCTGCTGGATGTGAACCCGGACCCCACCCGGGAGGAGGCTGCCTTTGCCATCCGCAACAACATCTGCCGCTGCACGGGCTATAAGAAGATCATTGACGCCATTTTGCTGGCGGGCGAGATATTCCGCAATGGCGGGGAAATTCCCCGGGAAAAGGACTGCGCCCGCGTGGGCCAGGCCATGCCCCGTGTAGATGCCCGGGAAAAGGTCCTGGGCACCGGCAAATATCCCGACGACATTTACCTGGACGGAATGATCTATGGCAGCGCCGTCCGCAGCAAGTACCCCCGGGCCCGGGTCCTGGCTATCCACAAGGAAAAGGCCGAGGCGCTGCCGGGTGTGGTGGGCGTGTTTACCGCCGACGACATCCCCGGCAAGGTGAAGGTGGGCCACCTGATGCAGGACTGGGACACCATGATCCCCGTGGGCAAGATCACCCACTTCCTGGGCGACGCCATCTGCCTGGTGGCGGCGGAGACCCCGGAGATTTTGGAAAAAGCCAAGAAGCTGGTGGAGGTGGAATATGAGCCGCTGAAGCCGGTTTTCAGCCCCACCTATGCCGCCCAGCCCTTTGCGCCCCAGGTGCATGAGTCGGGCAACCTTCTGTGCGAGAAGCATGTGTCTCGCGGCAACGCCGACCAGGCCATCCGCGACGCGGACTATGTGCTGATGTACCACTACGAGACCCCCTACACCGAGCACGCTTTCCTGGAGCCGGAGTGCGCCGTGGCCTATCGGGACGAGGACGGCGTTTCTATCCTCTCCACGGACCAAGGCACCTACGACACCGCCCGGGAGACCTCCATCATGCTGGGTATTCCCAAGGAGAAGGTCCATGTCACCAATATGTTGGTGGGCGGCGGCTTCGGCGGCAAGGAGGACATGACCGTCCAGCACCACGCGGCCCTCATTGCCTACCTCACAGGCCGCCCGGTGAAGGTGAAGCTCACCCGCAAGGAGAGCATTCTCGTCCACCCCAAGCGCCATCCCATGAAGGTGACCATCACCATGGGCTGCAACAACGACGGCCTGATCCAGGGCGTGAAAGCCGAGGTCGTGGCCGACACCGGGGCCTACGCCTCCCTGGGCGGCCCGGTTTTGGAGCGCGCCTGCACCCATGCCGCCGGGCCCTATCACTATGAAAATTTCGAGATCACCGGCCGGGCTTACTATACCAATAATCCCCCCGCCGGCGCGTTCCGCGGCTTCGGCGTGACCCAGACCTGCTACGCTATGGAGATGACCCTGACGAAAATGGCCCACGAGCTGGGCATTTCTCCCTGGGAAATTCGCTACCGCAACGCCATCCGCCCCGGTCAGACCCTGCCCAACGGCCAGATCGCCCCGCCCTCCACGGGCCTGGTGGAGACCCTGGAGGCCGTGAAGGAGGTCTGCGAGAACAATAAATATGTAGGCGTTGCCTGCGCCATGAAAAACGCGGGCGTTGGCGTGGGCATCCCCGACACGGGCCGCTGTATCGTGGCCGTGAAGAATGGAAAAATTCACATCCGCAGCGGCGCCTCCTGCATCGGCCAGGGCCTGGGCACCGTGCTGACCCAGATCGTGGGCACCATGCTCCACTGCGACCGGGAGGACATCGTCTACCAGGCCGCCAACAATGTGGACTCCCCGGACTCCGGCACCACCTCCGGCTCCCGCCAGACCCTTGTCACCGGCGAAGCCTGCCGCCGCGCCTGCCAAAAGCTGCTGGCCGCCGCCGGAACAGGTGTAAAGGTATCCGACTATACAGGTATTGCAAACAGAGCAGAATTGCGCGACCTGCCCGGTGAAAACTGCGGCGACGGCTTCGTGGGAACGGAGCTGGCCGAGGGCGAGCAGGTAGACTGGAAAAAGCTGGAGGGCCAGGAGTTCTATGGCGAATATCTGGCCAAGACCGATCCCCTGGGCGCCCAAGATGTGGAAAATCCTGTCAGCCATGTGGCCTATGGTTACGCTACCCAGGTGTGCGTGCTCAATGAGGACGGCACCATCCAGGAGATCGACGCCGCCCATTTCGTAGGCAAGGCCATCAACCCCTTGAACTGCGAGGGGCAGATCGAAGGCGGCGTGGCTATGGCCCTGGGCTTCACCCTGACGGAGCACTATCCGCTCTATGACTGCATCCCCAGCGCCAAATACGGCACACTGGGCCTGTTCCGGGCGCACCAGGTGCCGCAGATCAACAGCATTTTGGTGGAGAAGCAGGGCCAGGACATGGCCTGCGGCGCCATCGGCATCGGTGAGATCACCACCATCCCCACGGCTCCCGCCGTGGCCGGTGCGTATTTCGCTCTGGACGGCGAGATGCGTTGCAGCCTGCCGCTGATGAAGACTCCTTACGAGCGGCCCAAGATGCCCCGCTATTGGTGGTAAAAAAACAAGCGAGATGCCCGGCAGGACCGGGCATCTCTTTCTAAAAGGAGAGCGCCATGAAAAAGCACATTTTGCTCCGGGGTGAACGGGGCATAGGCAAGTCCACGCTAATTCGCCGACTGCTGGAAACGGCGGACCTATACCCGGGCGGATTTTACACAAAAATGGACAAAAACCCCGGCGAGCTCATGCACCCCATCTACATCTACCCGGCGTCGCTGCCCATAGACCAGCGCAAAAGGGGAGAGGAGAACCTGGTGGGCCGCTGCGGCCAGCAGGGCCGGTTCAAGGAGATCTATCCCGCCGTGTTCGACACCCTAGGAGCCGCTTACTTGCAGCCCGCACCCTGCCAGGTGGTGGTCATGGACGAGCTGGGCTTCATGGAGTCGGAGGCGCAAGTCTTCCGCGCCGCCGTGCTGCGGGCCCTGGAAGGGGAAGTGCCGGTGCTGGCCGCCGTAAAAGACCGCATGGATGTGCCCTTCCTGCGCCAGGTGTGCGCCCACCCCCAGGCGGAAGTGGTGGACATCGACGCGCAGAACCGTGACGCACTGTTTGAGACCTTACTGCCCATCGTGAAAAGCTGGAAATAAGCAAAGTAAAAAGCCCCGCTCTTTGCGAGCAGGGCTTTATGCTTGTCCTGAAATTAGATCGCTCTGGTTACTTTACCGGAACGCAGGCACCGGGTACAAACATATACATGGCGAGGCGTGCCGTTGATGATCGCCTTAACACGCTTAACATTGGGCTTCCAGGGACGATTGGAACGCCGGTGAGAGTGGGAAACCTTGATGCCAAAAGTCACGCCCTTGTCGCAAAATTCGCACTTAGCCATCCGTTGCACCTCCTTGCTGTGTGTGACTTACTGCTTTGCTTTCGCAAGCATTTGATAGTTTAACAGATGTCACAGAAAAAAGCAAGTACTTTTGACAAAAAAATGAAAAAATTTCAAATCGCAGGAAACTGTTGCGCAGACAGGGCCTTTGAGCTATAATATATTATTAATATAAGTGAACCTGGACAAAATTTTTATGGCCGCCGGATACCCGCCCGGCGGACGGAAAGGATATACGATGGAAAAGGTCAAGCGCACCCCGGCCAAGCTCCCGGAGCTGGTGGAGGAGTTCAACATGGAGGTGCTGAACAAGGCCCCCAATTTCAGCACCCAAACCGTGACCATCTCCGATGTGAACCGCCCGGCGCTGCAATTGGTGGGGTTTTACGAGTATTTCGAGCCCATCCGCCTGCAAATTTTGGGCAAGGCGGAGATGGTGTTCCTCCAGGCCATGACCACCGAGCGCCGCCGCAAGGTGCTGGAGGACCTGCTGCGCTGCGAGATACCCGCCCTTATCATCGCCCGGAACATGGAGGTCCCGCCGGAGCTTCTGGAGCTGGCGGAAAAGCATGGCCGCACCCTGCTGCGCATCGACCGCAAGACCGTGGACGCCACCAGCGAGATCATCGACTATCTCAATAAAAAGCTGGCCCCCCAGATCACCCGCCACGGCGTGCTCATGAATATCAACGGCCAGGGCGTCCTGATCCTGGGCGACTCCGGCATCGGCAAGAGTGAGACGGCCATCGAGCTGCTCAAGCGCGGCCACCGCTTGGTGGCGGACGACGCCGTGGAGATACGCCGCATTTCCACCTCTCTCTACGGCACCGCCCCGGAGCTCATTCGCCACTATATCGAGATTCGCGGCGTGGGCGTCATCGATGTGCAGCAGCTTTTCGGCATGGGCGCCGTGCAGTTCGACACGGAGATCGACCTGGTGGTGCAGCTGGAACAGTGGCAGGACGGCAAGTTCTACGACCGCCTGGGCCTGGGGGAGGAGACCTACTCCATGCTGGGCGTAAAGCTGCCCTACATGACCATCCCCGTGCGCCCCGGGCGCAACTTGGCCGGTATCGTGGAGATCGCCACCATGAAAAACCGCCAAATGAAATACGGCTACAACCCCGCCCGGGACTTCGTGACCCGGCTGGACCAGCACTATGACGCACTGAACGAAGCAAATCGGAGAAAGAATAGATGAAATACATTGGCATTGACATTGGCGCAACAAATCTGAAGGCCGGGCTGGTCGACGGCCAGGGCCGCATCCTGGCCACCCAAAAGATGAAGGTAGCGCAGATCGAGTCCCCGGACGACCTGGCCCGGCACCTGGCCCGCATGACGGAGGAGCTGGCAGCGGAGGTGGGCGTCCCCATGGAAGAGATTTTCTCTCTGGGCGTGGGCGTGCCCGGCGTGGTGGAGATACGCTCCGGCTCCCTGCAATACAGCTGCAACCTGCCCTTCCGCCGGGTCCCCCTGCGTCGGCTGTTCCACAAGTACCTCAATAAGCCCCTCTACCTGGAAAACGACGGCAACTGCGCCGCCGTGGGCGAGTATTACGCCGGGGCGGGCCGCAGCAGCAAGCGTTTCGTGACCATCACCCTGGGCACGGGCATCGGCGGCGGCATCATCCACAACGGCAAAATTTACCACGGCTCCAACGGCATGGCCGGTGAGGTGGGCCACATGAGCATCGAGTATAACGGCCAGAGCTGCCCCTGTGGCCGCAAGGGCTGCTGGGAGCGCTACGCCTCCGCCTCGGCCCTGAAGCGCCTGACAAAGCGCGTCATGGACGAGAACCCCGAGAGCATCCTGCGCCAGGTGGTGGACGAAAACGACGGCCATGTCAGCGGCCAGTCCGCCTTCATCGCCGCTCGCCGGGGCGACCCCATCGGACAATATGTCTGCAATGCCTACATAGACTATCTGTGTGCCGGGATCGTGAACCTGGTGAATATTTTCCAGCCCGATACCCTGGCAATCGGCGGCGGCGTCAGCAACGAGCAGGACGAACAGCTCCTGTTCCCCGTGCGCCGCATCGTGGCCCAGCAGAGCATCCCCTGTGAGCCGGATAAGCGCACCCGCATCGTCAAGGCGGAGCTGGGCTCCAACGCGGGCATCATCGGCGCCGCCCTGCTGGGAAAGAAGAAGCGTATTTAAGGAGCGGACTATGACTTGGTTTGAAAAGCTGGACGAAGCGATGGAAAAATACCTACCCGACCTCCTGCTGGAGCGGGAGGTGCCCCTGAGCCGCCTGACCTCCTTCCGTATCGGCGGCCCGGCCCGGCGGGTGGCTTATCCCAAGAACCGGGAGCAGCTTGTGCTGCTAATGGGCCTGGCCCAGGAATGCGGCGCGCGCCCCTTTGTCATGGGCAACGGCACCAACCTCCTGGCCCCGGACGAGGGCCTGGAGCGCCTGGTGGTGCGCACGGCAGGGGAGATGAGCGCCGTGCAGCTCTTAGACGAGACCACCATCGAGGCGGACGCGGGCATTTCCCTGGCCCGGCTGGCCCTGTTTGCCCAAAATGCCGGGCTCACGGGCCTGGAGTTTGCCCACGGCATCCCCGGCAGCCTGGGCGGCGCGGTGTTTATGAACGCCGGGGCCTACGGCGGCGAGATGAAGCAGGTGGTTAGGGAGGTCACCGTGCTCACGGAGGACGGCGTTGCCCGCATCCCCGCGGAGAAGTGCGACTTCGGCTATCGCCACAGCGCCTTTTCTGACGAAAAAAGTGTGGTTTTAGGCGCGAAACTGCGCCTATCCAAAGGAAATAAAGACGAGATCGGCGCAAAAATGGCCGAGCTCATGGCAAAGCGAAAGAGCAGCCAACCCCTGGAATACCCCAGCGCGGGCAGCACCTTTAAGCGTCCGGCGGGTTACTTTGCCGGGACGCTGATCCAGGAAACGGGCCTGAAAGGGCTCACCGTAGGCGGGGCCCAGGTGTCCGAGAAGCACGCGGGCTTCGTCATCAACATCGGCGGGGCTACCTGCCGGGATGTGCGCGCCCTTATAAAGGAAGTACAGGAAAAAGTACAGCAGGCCCACGGCGTTATGCTGGAGCCCGAGGTAAAATTCATAGAAAACTGAAAGGAGCAGGGCATGGAGATATTGGTCATTTCCGGCTTGTCCGGCAGCGGAAAAAGCAAGGCCGCGTCCTATTTAGAGGACATCGGTTACTATATCGTGGATAATCTTCCGGCGGAGATGATGGTCATTTTCGCGGAGTTCTGCGCCGCATCCAAGGGCCGCTACGACCGGGTGGCGCTGGTGTACGATGTGCGCACCGGGGAGCCGGCCCAAAAGCTCATTGACGCCCTGGAACACATGAAGGCCGCCGGCATCCACTGCCGTATGCTCTTTTTGGAGGCGGATAATCAGTCCATCATCAACCGCTATAAGGAGACCCGCCGCACCCATCCTCTGGCAGGCGGTGGCGTCAGCGTGGCCCAAGCCCTGCAAAAGGAGCGGGCCCTGCTGCAGCCTGTCCGCGACCATGCGGACTTCGTGCTCAACACCTCCGGCTTTTCCACCTCCAAGCTCCATTCGGAGATTCTGAACCTGTTCAGCGACGCCACCTTGGAGGACGGGATGCATGTGAATGTGCTGTCCTTCGGCTTCAAGAACGGCATTCCCGTGGAGGCAGACCTGGTGATGGATGTGCGCTTCATGCCCAATCCCTATTATATTGAGGAGCTCAAGCATAAGACCGGCCTGGACGACGGCGTGAGGGACTATGTGTTCAGCTTCAGCCAGACCAATGAATTCATGCGCCGTATGGAGGACATGATGTCCTTCCTCCTGCCCCTTTACAGCGAGGAGGGGAAGACCGTCCTGGTCCTGGCCATCGGCTGCACCGGCGGCCACCACCGCTCTGTGGCCGTGGCCCACGCCATAGCGGAGTATATCCAAAACATCGGCTACCCCGTCACCGAGACCCACCGGGACATCACCCGGTAAGAGGAGCGGACTATGGAAAGCGGCTATTATCATGTGGCCCCGGAGAAAGGCCCGCGGATCGTGGTCATCGGCGGCGGACACGGCCAGTCTACACTTCTGCGGGGGCTGAAGCTGTATAGTAAGAACCTCACCGCCATCGTGGCCGTCACCGACGACGGCGGCGGCAGCGGCGCCCTCCGGCGGGACCTGGATATGCCCCCACCCGGGGACATTCGCAACTGCATGGAGGCCCTGGCCAGCGCCGAGCCCATCATGACCCAGCTCATGGGCTATCGCTTCACCGAGGGTGTCCTGGCCGGGCAGAGCTTCGGAAATCTCCTCCTGGCTGCCCTCAACGGCATCATGCCCAGCTTTGACCAGGCCGTGGCGGGTCTGAGCCAGGTGCTTGCCATCACGGGCCGTGTCCTGCCCGTGACCAACGCCAATATCCGCCTGGAGGGCGAGTTTGAAAACGGCAGCCGGGTAGCGGGGGAGTCCAGTATCTGCCAGCAGATGCAGCGGGAGAATTGCCGTCTGCGCTGCGTAAAGCTCCGCCCCGCCCACCCCAAGGCCCTGCCCGAGGCGGTGCAGGCCATCCGGGAGGCGGACCTCATCGTCCTGGCTCCCGGCAGCCTCTACACCAGCATCATCCCCAATCTCCTGGTGGACGGCATCGTGGACGCCATCGCCGGGAGCGAAGCCATGAAGGTCTACATCTGCAATGTGATGACCGAGAGCGGCGAGACCGAGGGCTACACCGTCAGCGACCATATCCGCGCCCTGTTCAGCCACTCCCGCTACGGCCTGTTTGACCTGTGCCTGGTCAATTCCGCGCCGCTCCCCCGCATCATCGCCCAGCGCTACGCCAAGGAGGGCAGCGCCCCGGTGTTCTGCGACGAAAAGGAGTGCGCCCGCCTGGGTGTGGAAATTATCTCCCGACCCATCTGCGCCGTGGAAAACCAGGTCATCCGCCACAACCCCGGCCACCTGGCCGCAGAGCTGATGACCCTCTATCGCCAGCGCACCATCCGCGTGGTGGAGGAGGAGACCGGCCATGTACGAAACCGAATGGAAAAATAGGAGGAACTATGCAGTCCTTTGCCTACCAGGTGAAAAGTGAATTGTGCCGGGTCCCGGTGCAGCGCATCTGCTGCGCCCGGGCGGAGGCCTACGGCATTTTGCTCTATTGCAACACCTTTAACGCCCGGGAGATACGCATTATCACAGAAAATCCCGAGTTCGCCAGGCGTCTGCCCAAGCTCTTTCACCGGGCCTTCAACCTCCGCTTCGACCGCCTGCCCCAGGAGCAGGAGGGTAGGGAAAAGCTCATTTTCCAGATCACCGACCCGCAAAAACTGGAGCGCATCATCAGCCAGTTTGGCTACGAGGCCAAGCAGACCCTGGCCCTGCACATCAATTTCGGCGTCCTGGAGGAGGACTGCTGCCGCACCTCCTTCCTGCGCGGCGCGTTCCTCTCCGGCGGCAGCGTCACCGACCCGGAAAAGCGCTACCACCTGGAGCTCACCGGCAACCACCGCCAGGCCAGCCGGGAGCTTTGCGCCCTGCTCACGGAGATGGGCTTCCTGCCCCGGATGGTATCCCGGGGCGCGGCCACGGTCATCTACTTTAAGCAGAGCGAGCACATCGAGGACCTGCTGACCAAGCTGGGAGCCCCGGTGGCCGCCATGGACATTATGACCACGAAAGTGGACAAGGCCATCCGCAACGGTGCCAACCGCGCCATGAACTGCGACATCGCCAATGTGAATAAAATTTTGGAGGCCGCCACGGAGCAGCAGTCCGCCATTGAGGCTCTGGAAAAAAGCGGCAAATTAGACCGCCTGCCGGAAAAGCTCCAGCAAACGGCCCGTCTCCGCCTGGAGCACCCGGAGCTGTCCCTATCCCAGCTTGCGGAGCTGTGCGATCCGCCGGTCTCCAAGTCCTGCATGAACCACCGCATGAGAAAGCTCAATGAGGAGGCAAAGAAACTGCTATGAATAAAATGGACAAGTGTAGAGCGGCCCGGGACTATCACGCCCACGGCTGCAACTGCGGCCAGAGCATCCTGACGGCCTTCCACGAGGAAATGGGCCTCACCGAGGACCAGTGCCTGGCCCTGGCCGGCGGCATGGGCGGCGGAATGCGCTGCGGCAGTATCTGCGGTGCCATCAGCGGCGGCATCCTGGTGCTGGGTATGCTTTTCCCCGCCAGACCCGGGGAGGGCCCCGCCGCCAAGCGCCGCATCACCCAGCAGACCCAGGAGTATATCCGCCGCTTCCAGTCCCGGTTCACGGACCGCGACTGCACCGACCTGCTAAAGCGCAAGGACCTTGCGCCCACTCCCCAGGCCCAAGCCCTGGGCGTAACGGATCACTGCGGCATCCTCATCGTCTCCGCTGTGGAAATTTTGTGCGACTACATCGCCGAGTTCAAAGGGGAATAATATGTCATTCGTTCACCTTCATGTACATACGGAATACAGCCTCTTAGACGGTGCCTGCCGCATCCGTGACCTGCCCAAGCGTGTCAAGGAACTGGGGCAGACGGCCTGCGCCATTACCGACCACGGCGTTATGTATGGGGCCATTGATTTTTACCGGGCCTGCAAGGCCGAGGGCATCCATCCCGTCATCGGCTGCGAGGTCTATGTGGCCGCCCGCACCCGGTTCGATAAAATTCACGAGTACGATGCCGAGTCCCGCCACCTGGTGCTTTTGTGCAAAAACGAGACCGGCTACCGCAACCTCTCTTACATGGTCAGCCAGGCCTTTGTGGAGGGCTTTTACATCAAGCCCCGCATCGACCTGGACCTGCTGCGCACCCACTCCGAGGGCCTCATCGCCCTGTCCGCCTGCCTGGCCGGAGAAATTCCCAAGCGCATCCTGCACCGCAACTATGACGGTGCCAAGGAATATGCCCTGCAAATGCAGGAGATTTTCGGAAAAGACAATTTCTACCTGGAGCTCCAGGACCACGGCATCCCCGAGCAGGCGGAGGTCAACCGCAGCCTGCTGAAGATGCACCAGGAGACGGGCATCCCCCTGGTCTGCACCAACGACGCCCACTACCTCCGCCCGGAGGACGCCGAGAGCCACGACATTCTCCTCTGCATCCAGACAGGCAAGACCGTGGACGACGAAAACCGTATGCGCTACGAGCCCCGGAATTTCTACCTCCGCTCCACGGAGGAGATGGAGGCGCTGTTCTCCGCCTATCCCGAGGCCATCGAGAACACCCAGCGCATCGCCGACCGCTGCCAGTTGGAGTTCACCTTCGGCAAGTACCATCTGCCGGAGTTCAAGCTGCCCCCGGGTTACGATTCTCCCACCTACCTGCGCAAGCTCTGCGACGAGGGCTTTGCCGAGCGGTACGGCACGGAGAAGGAGAGCTACCGCAAGCAGCTTGCCTACGAGCTGGACATGATCGAGAAAATGGGCTTTACGGACTATTTCCTCATCGTCTCCGACTTCGTGCGCTACGCCAAGAGCGTGGGCATCCCCGTGGGCCCGGGTCGTGGCTCTGCCGCCGGGAGCATGGTGTCCTACTGCCTGCACATCACGGACATCGACCCCATGGAGTATAACCTCTATTTTGAGCGCTTCCTGAACCCCGAGCGCGTGTCCATGCCCGATATTGATATGGACTTCGGCGACACCCGCCGCGAGGAAGTGGTGGACTATGTCCGCCGCAAGTACGGCGACGACCATGTGGCCCAGATCGTCACCTTCGGCACCATGGCCGCCCGGGGCGCCATCCGGGATGTGGGCCGCGTGATGAAGATACCCTATAACGAGGTGGACGCGGTGGCTAAGCTGGTCCCCGCCACCCTGCACATCACCCTGGACGATGCCCTGCGCCTTTCCAAGCAGCTTTCGGACCTCTACGAGTCCAATGAGCAGATACACCGTCTCATCGACACCGCTAAGGCCCTGGAGGGTATGCCCCGCCACGCCTCCACCCACGCCGCCGGCGTGGTCATCACCAAGCGCCCGGTGTACGAGTATGTCCCCCTGGCCCGCAACGATGAGTCCATCGTCTGCCAGTACACCATGGTCACCCTGGAGGAGCTGGGCCTGCTGAAAATGGACTTTTTGGGCCTAAGAAACCTGACGGTGCTGGACGATGCCATCAAGATGCTGCCGGATAAAAACTTCGACCTCTTGAAGATACCCATGGACGACCCGGAGGTTTTCAATATGCTCACCCAGGGCAAGACCTCCGGCGTGTTCCAAATGGAGTCCACTGGCATGACCGGCGTGTGCCTGGGCCTCAAGCCCCAGAGCATCGAGGACATCACCGCCATCATAGCCCTCTACCGTCCCGGCCCCATGGAGTCCATTCCCCGGTTCATCGCCTGCAAGCAGGACCCCAAGCTCATTACCTACAAGCACCCATCCCTGGAGCCGATCCTCTCCGTCACCTACGGCTGCATCGTCTACCAGGAGCAGGTCATTCAGATCTTCCAGCAGTTAGGCGGCTATTCCCTGGGCCAGGCGGACATGGTGCGCCGGGCCATCTCCAAGAAAAAGGCCAAGGAGATCGAAAAGGAGCGCCATTCCTTCGTCCACGGCGACCCGGAGCGGCACATCAAGGGCTGCATCGCAAACGGCATTCCCGAATCCACCGCCGAGGCCATCTACGACGAAATTTACGACTTCGCCAACTACGCCTTCAACAAGGCCCACGCCGTCAGCTACGCGGTGGTGGCCTACCAAACCGCCTATTTCAAGTGCCATTATCCCAAGGAATACATGGCCGCCCTCCTGACCTCCGTGCTGAACAATTCGGATAAAGTAGCCGAGTATATCGCCGAGTGCCGGGAGTGCAATATCCCCGTCCTGCCCCCGGACATCAACCATTCCTACGACGGCTTCACCGTGGAAGGGGAGAACATCCGCTTCGGCCTGGTAGCCATCAAAAACATAGGCCGAGGCTTCATTCAGACGCTGATCCGGCGGCGTGACAAGGACGGTCCCTTTACATCCTTCCAGGACTTCTGCCAGCGCATGGACGACGCGGCAGACATGAATAAGCGGGCCGTGGAGAACCTGATCCGCAGTGGCGCCTTTGACTCCCTGGGTGCCAAGCGCTCCCAGCTTGTAAAAGTGTTCGAGTCGGTGATGGACAGCGTGGCCCTCTCCCGCCGCCAGAACCTGGACGGGCAAATAGACATTTTCAGCATGGGCCCGGCGGTGTCCCGCAAGCTCCAGCACATCCACCTGCCCGACATCCCCGAGTTTACCGCCATGGAGCTGATGACCATGGAAAAGGAGACCACGGGCCTCTTCCTCTCCGGCCACCCCATGAGCGACTACCGGGAGCTGGCCAAGGCCTCCGGCGCCACGCCCATCCAAAAAATTCTCGCCGACTTCGAGCAGGAGCAAGGCCCCACCCGCTTTGCCGACGGCCAATCCATCTGCATCGCCGGCGTCGTCACCTCCAGCAAGACCCGCCCCACCAAGAATAACTCCATCATGGCCTATGTGGTGGTGGAGGACGAGACCGGCTCCATCGAGCTGCTGTGTTTCCAGCGCTCCATCGACCAGTTCGGCTCCTATATGCAGGTGAACCTCCCGGTCATCGTCACAGGCCGCCTGTCCGTGCGGGACGAGAAGCCGCCCCAGATTCTATGCGATACCATCCAGCCCCTGGAGGGCCAAAAGAGCATCCTCTACCTCCAGGGCAAGCGCGTGCCCGAGAAGCAGACCCAGGAGCTCATTCTCAAGGTCCCGGGCCTTAATAGCCGCGAATTTCGCCATTTGCAGTTGGTTTTCACCATGTTCGAGGGCGATATGCCCGTAAAGATCCGCATGGCGGACACCGGCAAGCTCTTCGGCGCCACCTGTCTGAACCATCCCGCCCTCCTGGAGGAGTGCCAGGAGTGGCTTGGTAAGGAAAATGTGGTGCTTCGGGCCAAAAAATAAAAAAACTGCGGAGGCACACCTAAAAATGTGTCTCCGCAGCTCATTTTCTGCGCCGAACCGTCAATCCTCCGCCGAGATAGCCTGCACCGGGCAGGCGTCAATGGCCTCCTGTACAGCGGCGCGGTTTTCGTCGGTGGTATGGCCGTAGGCCTCCGCCTTGCCGTCCGCGTTCACCTCAAATACCTCCGGCACCGTACTGATGCACAGCCCACAGCCGATGCAGGTGTCCTGGTTCACAATGGCTTTCATGGTGTGTCCTCCTAAAAAATTACTACCAGCAGCATCTTAAACTGCTCCTTCCCATAAACAGCGTGGGGGTGCTTGGCGGGCATCACAATGGACTCCCCCTGGTGCAGCTCATACTCCACGCCGTCAATGGTGATGCGGCCCACGCCGTCCAGACAGGTGACGAAGGCGTCCCCGCCGGATTCGTGGGTGCTGATCTCCTCGTCCTTGTCAAAGGAGAAGAGGGTCACGCTCACCGCCTCGTTCTGCATCAGTGTGCGGCTCACCACCTGTCCCGGCTGATACTGGATCTGCTCCCGCAGGGTCAGCACCTCCGCAAAGGGAATATTCTTCATCATAGTCTCGTCCTCCTGTCGTACATCGTTTTACAGTATCTGCATTTTCATAAGGATTCATTCTTATTATAACGCATAATTTACAAAATGCCTGTGGCCGATGCAACAAAAAAAGAAAAACCGATGGAAAAAATTCCATCGGCTTCTCTATTGCTTCTAAGCTCAGTGGCAGGCGCAGTAGCTGCGGGTGCCGTTGTAGTCGCAGGGCATCTCCACCGTATTGGGCGGGAAGAACTCGTTTATGGGGAAGCATACATTTTTGAACAGCCCGCAGGGGTCCTCCGGGTCGCCGCCGCTGCACTCGGACTGGGGGATGCAGTAGTCGTAGGCGGGGATCAAAAGCTGGGTGTCCCGCTCCAGCCGCACCAGGGAGAACTGCCCCAGGGTCACGAAGTACCGCCGGTTCCCCGTGGCGTCCAGCACAATGGGGCTTGCAAAGGCTGCCTCGATGGCCGCCGGAATCTCCGACACATTGCCCACCTCGCACACCCCCGTCGTGGTGCAGTCCTCCACAATGCGGGTGTCCAGCACGATGGGGTCCACAGCCTCCACCACGGCGGTGGGCAGGCCGGTCTGGGGCGCAATGCTCTCCAGGGTGGTGTCGGAGGAGAAGGTCTTGGCGCTTCCCTCGCTGCCAAAGAGGATGCAGCGCTTGTCAAACACGCACAGCCCCTCCACCTCGGTAGACCGGGGCGTGCCCGTAGCCACCTGCAAAGTCACCCGGTAGAAGTACCGCATATCAATGGAGTAAAATCCCCGGTTAAAGGTGACCGGCTCCACATCGGTGTACACATACAGCAGCTCCGCGCTGCCGCCCTTGATGATCTGCGCCGTGCTCAGCACCTCCTGCGCCGCCTGGGTGGGGTAGAACCGCAGATCCTCTACACAGTCTTTGTC
>CAVHCH010000116.1:0-28454 GCA_963634265.1 Bacteroidaceae bacterium
CCACCAACACCCCCTCCGGCAGCCGCATCCACGGCAGCCAGTCCAGCAAGAAGCGTATGTTCGAGATCGTGGCCGCCCACGGCATCCCCTACGCCGCCACCGCCTCCCTGGGCTATCCCGAGGACTACCTGGCCAAGGTGGAAAAGGCCATGAACACCGACGGCACCTCCTACATCCATGTGATGGCCCCCTGTCCCACCGGCTGGGGCACGCCCTCGGATGTGACCGTGGACATCGGCAAGGAGGCCGTGGACTGCGGACTGTGGTATCTTGCTGAATTTGAGGACGGCAAGTTCACCGTGAACCGCGACCCCAAGGAGTTTACCTCCGTGGAGGATTATCTGAAGAAGCAGAGCCGCTTTGCCAACCTGGACGAGCACGACCTGGCGCGCATCATCGCCGAGCGCGATGCCACCTGGCAGCGCATCCGCAACGACTGGGTCAAGTAAGGAGGAGAGCCAATGAAAACCGCTAAGGAATATAAAGACAGTCTCCGCAGCCGCAACATCAA
Organism: Bacteroidaceae bacterium; assembly: GCA_963634265.1. Taxonomy (GTDB): domain Bacteria; phylum Bacillota; class Clostridia; order Oscillospirales; family Oscillospiraceae; genus Vescimonas. The sequence continues at coordinate 512 of CAVHCH010000116.1, forward strand.
GGTCTACCTCAAGGGCGAGCTGCTGGACCCCAAGACCCTCATCGACCACCCCTTTATCCGCGGCCATGTGAACTCCGCCGCCATGACCTACGCCCTGGCCTCCACCAAGGAGTACGAGGACCTCATGACCGCCACCTCTCACCTGACGGGTAAGAAAATTAACCGCTTCACCCACATCCACCAGTCCACCGAGGACCTGGTGAAAAAGGTGAAAATGCTGCGTATGATCTCCCAGAAGACCGGCACCTGCTACCAGCGCTGCGTGGGCTTCGACGCCATGAACGCCACCTATTCCGTCACCTATGAAATTGACCAGGCCATGGGCACCAACTACCATGAGCGCTTTAAGAAGTTCCTGGAGTATGTGCAGGAGAACGACCTGATGATCGCCGGGGCCATGACCGATGTGAAGGGCGACCGCAGCCTGCGGCCCGGCCAGCAGAAGGACCCGGACCTCTTCGTCCATGTGGTGGAGAAGCGGGAGGACGGCATCGTCATCCGCGGTGCCAAGGCCCACATGACCGGCATGGTCAACAGCCATGAAATGCTCATTATGCCCACCATGGGCATGAAGCCCGAGGAAGCGGACTACGCCGTCTGCTGCGCCGTCCCCGTGGATGCGCCGGGCATCGTCCACATCTTTGGCCGCCAGACCAATGACGACCGCAAGTGCTGCGGCGAAGTGGACCAGGGCAACGCCCAGTACGGCATCGTGGGCGGCGAGTGCCTGACCATTTTGGAGAATGTTTTCGTCCCCTGGGAGCGGGTCTTTATGTGCGGCGAGACCCGGTTCTCCGGCCTCCTGGTGGAGCGCTTCGCCTGCTACCATCGGGCTAACTACGGCGGCTGCAAGAGCGGCGTTTCCGATGTGGTCATCGGCGCGGCGGCCCTCATGGCCGATTACAGCGGCTACGGCAAGGCCAGCCATGTGAAGGAAAAAATCAACGAGATGATCCACATGGAGGAGACCCTCTATGCCTGCTCCCTGGCCTGCTCCTGCGAGGGTAAATGCACCGCTTCCGGCGCATACTTCGTGGATCCCCTGCTGGCCAATGTGGGCAAGCACAATGTCACCAAGCTTATTTACGACATCGACCGCTTGGCCCAGGACATCGGCGGCGGCATCATTGCCACCATGCCCTCTGAGTCCGACCTGAAGAACCCGGAGATCGGCCACTATGTGGACAAGTATCTCCGGGGCGTGGAGTGCGTTCCCACCGAGGACCGTATGCGCGTGGGCCGTCTCATCGAGAATATGACCGGCGGCACCGCCCTGGTGGAGTCCATGCACGGCGCCGGCTCTCCCCAGGCCCAGAAGGTCATGTACTCCAAGCTCTCCTCTCTGGAGCAGAAGAAGAAGTTTGCCGCCGCCATCGCCGGTGTGGGCCATGGCGAGAAGAAAGAGGAGGCGTGAGCCATGGAGCTGCGCATTTCCGACCTGGCGAAGGCCTACCCCGCCTCCGGCATCCGCAAGATGTTCGACCTGGCGGCGGACTATGACGATGTCATCGCCCTGACCCTGGGCGAGCCCAACTTCGAGACCCCGGCCTACATCAAGGAGGCCGCCAAAAAGGCCCTGGACGACAACTTCACCCACTACGCCCCCAACGCGGGCCTGCCCGTGCTGCGTCAGGCGGTGGCGAAGCGCTATCAGTCCTACTGGGACGGCTACAAGGCCGATAATGTGGTGGTCACCGTGGGCGCTCTGGAGGGCCTGACCCTGTGCCTGCTGGCCCTGCTGAACCGGGGCGACGAGGTGCTGGTTCCCGACCCCTGCTTTGCCAACTATTACGGCCAGGCCATGATCGCCGGGGCCAAGGCGGTCCCTGTGCCCGCCCACGAGGAAAATGGGTTCAACATGACCGCTTCCGACATTGAAAAGTGCATCACGCCTAAGACCAAGGCGATCATCCTCAACTCCCCCTGCAACCCCACCGGCGCGGTGATGAGCAGGGAAGAGGTCCTGGCCGTGGCAGAGGTGGTGAAGAAGCACGATCTGTGGGTGTTCTCCGATGAACCCTACGATGCCATCGTCTATGACGGTGTGGAGGCCTTCTCCATGGCCCAGGTGGACGATGTCCGGGACCATGTCATCGTGCTCAACAGCTTTTCCAAGACCTACGCCATGACCGGCTGGCGGGTGGGCTACCTGCTGCTGCCCGACGCGGCCTATGTGCCGAAGTTCGCCACGCTCCAGGAGGGACTTGTCTCCTGCGTGTCCAGCTTCTCCCAGGTGGCCTGCGCCGAGGCCCTCAAGAGCACCGAGTGTGTCAAGTCCATGCTGGCGGACTATACCCGCCGCCGGGACATCCTGGTGGACGGCATCAACGCCATCCCCGGCTTCTCCTGCGCCAAGCCCAAGGGCAGCTTCTACGCCTTTGTGAACATCAAGGCCTTTGGCAAGAGCTCCCAGGAGTTTGCCGAGGAGCTGATTCGGGGCGCCCGGGTCATCTGCGTCCCCGGCACGGCCTTCGGCGACTGCGGCGAGGGCTACCTGCGCCTGGTGTTTGCTAACTCCGACGATAACCTCAAAGAGGCCGTCCGCCGCATCGACGCATACATCCGTAAAGCCTACCCCGACATGAAGTAAACCCACGCACTGCGCGACAGGCAAAACAATATAAGGCAAGAGAATAGAGAAAAATATAGAGAAAAATACAGAGAGAAACAGAGAATCAAAATCAAATATGTAAAGGAGAATAGAGACATGGCAACATTCTTAGGAAATCTTGCGGATACCCTCAATGGCTACATCTGGGCCATGCCCCTGATTTATCTGTGCCTTGGCGGCGGTCTGATCTTTACCATCGCCCTGCGAGGCGTGCAGGTGAGACATCTGGGCGATATGACGCGCCTGCTCTTTAACGGGCAGAAATCCCAAAGCGGCCTTTCCTCCTTCCAGGCTTTCTGCATGGCCATCGCTGGCCGTGTGGGCACCGGCAATATCGCCGGCGTGGCTACCGCTATCTTCTACGGCGGCCCCGGCGCCCTGTTCTGGATGTGGATGGTCGCCATCCTGGGCGCAGCGACCACCTTCATCGAGTGTACCATGGCGCAGCTGTTCAAGGAAAAGGTCAATAACCAGTACCGCGGTGGCGCTACCTACTACATCAGCAAATTCTTCAAGTCCGGCACCCTGGGCTACATCTTCTCCGTTGTGGCTATGATCAGCCTGGCCCTGACCCAGACCGGCATCCACTCCAACACCATCGCCGAGTCCGTCCTGGCGGCCTTCTCCATCCCCAAGTGGATCACCGCCCTGGTCATCTGCGTGGCCCTGGCTGCCATCATCTTCGGCGGCGTGAAGCGTATCGGCGCCGTGGCTGAGAAGGTCGTGCCCGTCATGGCCGGTGTCTACATCATCGTGGCCCTCATCGTCCTGGTGCTGAACATCTCCGAGGTTCCCGCCGTGTTCAAGCTGATCTTCACCAGCGCCTTCGGCAAGGATCAGATCATCGGTGCCGCCTTCGGCAGCGCTGTGATCTGGGGCACCAAGCGCGCCGTGTTCTCCAGCGAGACCGGTATGTCCACCGCTACCCAGGCTGCGGCTACCGCCGAGGTCAGCCACCCTGTGAAGCAGGGCCTGGTCCAGGCTTTCTCCGTGTACATCGACACCCTGTTCGTCTGCACCGCCACCGGCATTATGCTGCTGATGACCGGCTGCTACAATGTCACCGACGGCGCTGGCGGCCTGCTGGCGCAGAACATCTCCGCTGATGTTTCTGCCGGTGCGCCCTGGGTCCAGATGGCCCTGGACACCCACTTCAGCTGGGGCAGCGCTTTCATCGCCATCGCCATGACCTTCTTCGGCTTCACCACCATCATGAACAACTATTACAGCTCCGAGACCCACCTGGCCTTCTTCTGGCACAAGAAAGAGGGCGGTATGCCTAAGTGGGCGTTCTTCATGATCCGCCTAATCGTCGTGATCTTCACCTTCATCGGGGCCATCATCAGCACCGGCGCTATCTGGAACTGGTCCGATACCACCCTGGGCATCATGACCTGGATGAACATGATCGCCGTTGCCTGCATGCTGCCTCTGGCTATCAAGCTGCTGAAGGACTTCGAGTCTCAGCAGAAGCTGGGTCTGGACCCCGTGTTCGACCCCGACAAGTTCAATATCCCCGGCACCGAGCTGTGGCGTGAGATCCGCGACAAGTTCAAGGCCGGCGAGCTGAAGAACTAACGATCCCAGCGGCCCCGACCCCAACTTATATTGTTTGTCGCAAGCGATACCTCCCCGGCCGGCACCCCCTGCCGCCGGCCGGCAAAAGGACGGATACTCAATTGAGTATCCGTCCTTAAATTTTATTGAAAAACGCAAATGAATCTGTCATTGCGTGGGCGCATCGCGCCCGTGGCAATCCGTACCCCCGGCCTATCTTTCCACTTTCCTCTTTCCGTTTTCCGTTGAACCTTTCCAGCACTCCCCAAACACCGCGCCGCCTACGATCAGCGCCGCGCCCAGCACCTGCACAGGGGTCATGGCCTCGTGCAAAACTACCACCGACAGCACCACCGCAAACAGCGGCTCCAAATATCCGCACACCGCCACCGACTGGGCCGGAAGCCCCCCGATGGCCGAGAAATAGCAGTAGCACCCTACCCCTGTGTTGATAATTCCCAGCCACAGGATGGGCCCCCAGGCCCCGGCGGGGATGTCCATGGCGAACCCCTGCCTGCACCCTACAAACACCGCCACCACCGCCGTGGCGCACAGGAGCTGCAAGAGGGCGTTTTCCATGCCCGCCACGCCCTTGGCCAGCTTGTTAAACAGCACCATCAGCGCATAGCCCACGGCGGAGAGTCCCGCACACACCAGCCCCCAGGCGCTGACGCCCGCTCCGGCCGCCTGGCCGCTGATGCACACCGCCCCCGCCAGGGCCGCTGCCAGGGCCACCACCTTGGCGGGCCGGATGCGTTCCTTCAAAAACAGGGACGACAGGGCAATGACCAGCGCCGGGCCGGTGTAGTTGATGAGCATGCCCAGGCTCACGCCGATCTGGGCGTAAGCCTCAAACAGCAGCAGCCAGTCAGCCGCCATAGCCGCCCCGGATAGGGCCACGAAGGCCAGGTCCCGCTTTCGCTCCGGCACCGTGAGCCGGTGTCCCGTCAGGAAAAACAGCCCCAGCAGCGCCGCGCTCCCCAGCACCGACCGCAGCAGTACGATCTCGTAGCTGCTCAGGGGGATGAAGCTGGCCACCACTCCGTTGGACCCGAAGATAAGCAGCCCCGCGAAATATTTCAGATACGACTTTTTCATGGAAAAAACCCTCTTTCCACCTTGCAAAAAATACAGTTTTATCGTATCATCCAATTATACATTTGAAAAGCGAATGTTTATCATCTTGAAAAGCACAAAATCAAATGAAAAGGGGAGGGGGCACCCGTGGAAACCAACATCCTCAAATACCTGGCCTTCATCAAAACAGCGGAATACGGCAGCTTCACCCGGGCGGCGGAGGCGCTGCACTACTCCCAGTCCGGCGTCAGCCGCATGATCGCCGACCTGGAGCGGGAGTGGGGCCTCACCCTGCTCCGCCGCAGCCGCGCCGGGGTGGCCCTCACCTCCGATGGTGAGCGGCTCCTGCCCCACGCCAAGAGCCTGTGCCGGGCGCAGCAAAAGCTGCAAGCGGAGGTGGACGACCTCCACGGCCTCCAGTCGGGCCTCATCCGCATCGGCACCTTCTCCAGCGTAGCCACCCACTGGCTGCCCCGGATCATCCAGGCCTTTCAAAAGGACTACCCCGGCATCGACTACGAGCTGCTCCTGGGCGACTACACGGAAATTGAGACCTGGATCGCCCAGGGCCGGGTGGACTGCGGCTTTCTGCGCCTGCCCACCAGGCCGGACCTGGAGACCATTTCCCTGGAAAAGGACGATTTTCTCGCCGTGCTGCCGGAGGGCCACCCCCTGACGGCCCGGGAACGGGTGCCTTTGTCGGCACTGTGCCGGGAGCCGTTTTTGCTCCTGGAGCGGGGAGAGAACGCAGAGGTGGCGGCCCTTTTCGCCCGCCACGGCCTCACGCCTCGGGTGCATTTCACCACCTGGGAGGATTATGCCATCATGGCCATGGTAGAGAGCGGCCTGGGCGTGAGCATCCTGCCGTCGCTGATCCTGCGCCGCATCCCCTACCGGGTGGTGACCCGCCCCCTGGCAGAGCCTGCCTACCGCACCCTGGGCCTGGCCCTGCGGGCGCAGGAGACCGCCGCCCCAGCCGTCCGCCGCTTCCTGGACTACCTGCCCCGGCGAAACGATACTATATAAATACTGTATAACACAAAAAGGCGCGGGACAGAAATCTTCCATCCCGCGCCGAATTTTTAATTTTCTTCTGACACCATCGGCTCAAAAAGCAAATTCCGGTCTACGCCCCCGGCGATGCCCGGCACGGTGCCCTGGTGGTCATACTGCCACAGCTGCGTCTCGTAGTAAAAGGTGGGGAGGCTCCCCGGCTCTGCCAGCCACCAGGTATACGCCTGCACCTGCTCCAGGCCGTAGGTGTGGTAACCCATTTGCAGGTTAAAGTAGACCCCGGCCTCATAGCCGCCCGCCTGGATGGCCTGGCAAAAGGCCGCAGCGCAGGCGGTGACGGTCTCCCCGTCCAGGCCGTTGGCCCGGCCCTCCTCATCAGCGACGGTCTCCCAGTCGTAAAAAACAGGCAGCTCCAGGGCCCGCCCGCCCAGCATTTCCAGCACATAGGCGGCCTCCGCCCGGGCCTCCTCCGGGCTTATGGCCTGGGAAAAGAAGTATACGCCCCGGCGCAGCCCGGCCTCGCCCGCGCCGCTGTAATTGGCCTCAAACAGGGCGTCCTGCTCCAGGTTCCCGCTGCCGTAGCGGCGAAATCCGCAGCGCAGCACGGCAAAGTCAAGGCCGCTCTCCGCCTCCTGCCACTGGATTTCCCCCTGCCACTCGGACACATCCACCCCCTGGTAGGCGGTGTACGCCCCGCCGGTGTAGACGGTGCCGGAAGTGCTTTGGGCGAAGTCGCTCCGGGCAAAGGGATTTACCGGGAGCCCCGCAATGGGCGTTATGTAAATGGTCTCGAGGCCGTCGTTCACGGCCACGCGGTTATCCTCCGCCTGCTTTCCAGGCAGCAAAAGCAGAGCCGCCAGCGCCGCTAAAAGCAGCCCCGCCGCGATCCAGATTCGTCCCATTTTCTTTTTGCTGACAGTTTCCGGCAAACTCCGCACCTCCCGACCATTTTCCCCATTTTACCACATTCCGTCCCCCGGCACAAGCCGCCTTTACCGCTGCCTGGCCCGCTGCTCCAGCGCCGTCCGGTCACAGATGCGGTAGCCCGCGCCGGTTTTCTCCAGCACGCCGTCCCGGCACAGGGCACCTATCATGCGGTACAGGTGCCGGTAGCTGATACCCACCGAACTGGCCACATCCGTCATAATGTCCCGGAAATATTCGCCCCCGGAGGCCGCCAAAATGTAGCGGCAGAGCCGAATTTCAGAGGTGTAGAGGGTGGCCTCCACCACATCCCCGGCCCGCTGCAATAGCTTTTCCGCCAGGGCTGTCGCAGCCGCGTGGGCAAAGTCCAGATTCCCGGCCAGGTACGCCTCGTTCGTGTCCAAAGGGATGCACACGCAGCGAAAATCGTCCAGGGCCGTCACCGTGGTGGAGTCGGCCTTGTTCTCCAGAAAAAACTCTGCCTCGCCGATGAGCCCGTCGGAGACATAGAAGCACAGGATCCTGTCCCGCCCGTTGGGGGCGGTGAGCCCCACCTTGGCCTTGCCGCGCACCACCACGAAAATGTCCCGGCAGACCTCGCCCGCCCGCACGATGGCCTCGCCGAAGCCGTATGTCCGCACGGAGCAGCCCCGCAGCGCCTCCGCCCGCAGCCCATATTTCTCCAGCAGCGCCGCTTCCTTTGCCGACAGGCTGAACACTTCTTTCATCTCTGCGCCCTCCTTTTTTTAGCTTATAATAGAGTATAACACAAAAATACCACAAGGACAAATGTCCTACCCCGCCGTCCCGGCTATGTGCTACCATGCGGATAGAAAGAGGAAAGGAGCGGAGGAAATGTACGAACTGCTGGCACTGTTTTCCGGCGTCCTCCTGGCGGGGATGATACAGATGGACGGCGGCCTGGGGGCCCGCTTCGGGGTCTACCACGGCACGCTGTATATCCACATCGTGGGGGTGCTGTTTGCGGCCCTGGTGCTGCTTCTCCGGCGCAAACCCCTGGGCCTGCGCCGGGGCATCCCCGCCTGGATGTACCTGGGCGGCGTCATTGGCGTGGCTACTACCGTGTGCAGCAATCTGGCCTTTACCCACCTGAGCCTCACCAGCATCCTGGCCCTGGAGCTTTTCGCCCAGCTCGCGCTCTCTTGCCTCATCGACCGCTTCGGCTGGCTGGGCATGGCGCGGCAAAAGGAGCTGGATATGAGCGGGGTGGGGATGCTTTTGTCCCTGGCGGGCATTGCCCTGATGCTCCGGGGCGGCGGCAGCAGCCCGGTCTATGTGCTGCTGGCCCTGGCGGCGGGGGCTACGGTGGTCCTCTCCCGGGTGGTCAACGCCCATCTTTCCCGGCGCATCGGTGAGCTGCAAGGCTCATTCATAAACCACCTGGCGGGCCTGCCCGTGTGCCTGCTGCTGGTTGCGCTGATCCCGGAGCAGGGGAGCCCCGGGCCGTACCCCCTGTGGGTCTGGGGTGGGGGCGTGCTGGGCGTGTTCGTGGTGCTGCTGTGCAATGTGACCGTGCCCCGACTTCCGGCCAGCCGCGTGACCCTGCTGAGCTTCTGCGGCCAGATGTTCTGCGGCATACTGCTGGACCTGCTTCTAAGCGGCTCGGTGGATAAAACGGAGTTTGCCGCCGGGCTCCTGGTGGCCGCAGGGGTGGCTGCCAGTCAGGGGACCAAGCTCCTGCGGCAAAGACGGGAGAAGCGCCGGACGGCCTATTTTGCCCACATCGCCCGGGCCGAGCAGGCCCATCGGGAGCAAATTCTCCGCCGCTCCGCCCATTGATTTTTTGGATGAAAAACCCCTTGACATAGCCGATACGCCCCGCTATAATAGCCTCCGTAAGCTCGGAGGGCGAGCTGTTCAAGGAAACAGCAGCCGGATAAGAGGCGGACTGAGATGTCTGTTTCTTATCCGGCTTTTTTTCGTGTAAAAGGAGGACCAAACTATGGATTTTTTAAGCGGAAATATTAAGCCCATTTATTTTAAGTACCTGTCGGCGGCCTTTGGCAGCGCCATGATCACCTCTGTTTACTCCATCGTGGACATGGCTATGGTGGGCCAGTACCAGGGCCCGGAGGGCACGGCGGCCCTGGCGGTGGTGGCCCCGGTGTGGAACATCATTTACAGCCTCGGCCTGCTCATGGGCATCGGCGGCAGCGTGCTTTTCAGCACCCGGCGCGGCAGCGGACGCGCAGACGGCAGCGAGAACCAGTATTTCACCGCGGCGGTCATCGGTGCGGTGGTGCTTTCTGTGCTGGCCTGGGCGGGCGTGCTGTGCTTTGAGCGCCCCATCCTCACCTTTTTCGGCGCGGACGAGTCGCTCCTGGCCCTGGCCCAGCGGTATATGCAGCCCATCAAGCTGGTGTTCCCGCTGTTCCTGTTCAACCAAATGCTGGCGGCCTTTCTGCGCAACGACGGCAATCCCGGCCTTGCCACCCTGGGTGTGCTGAGCGGGGGACTGTTCAATGTGTTCGGCGACTATTTCTTCGTGTTCCCCTGCGACATGGGCATCTATGGCGCGGGCCTGGCTACGGCCATCGGCGCCGGCGTCTCCTTCCTGGTGATGCTCACCCACTTTTTAAGCCGCAAGAATACCCTGCGACTCCTGCGCCCGGAGAAGCTGGCCCAAAAGCTCCGGGACATCTCCGTCACCGGCTTTTCCACCTTTTTCATCGATGTGGCTATGGGCATTCTGACTGTGCTTTTCAACCGTCAGATCATGCGCTGGCTGGGCTCCGACGCCCTGGCCGTCTACGGCCCCATCATCCAGGTCAGCACCTTTGTCCAGTGCTGCGCTTACAGCGTGGGCCAAGCCGCCCAGCCCATCATTTCCATGAACTACGGCGCGGCTAAGGCGGAGCGCATCCGCCAGACCCTCCGCCTGGCCCTGTATACAACGGCCTTTTTCGGCCTGTTCTGGACGGCCTTGAGCATGGCCTGCCCCAATCTCTATATCCGCATTTTCATGTCGCCCACCCCGGCCATTTTGACCATGGCCCCGGCCATCGTCCGCACCTACGCCTTGTCATTCTTGCTCTTGCCGCTGAACATTTTCACCACCTATTATTTCCAGGCCATCATGAAGCCCCGGGCGGCCTTCGTGGTGTCGGTGTCCCGGGGCCTGGTGGTCAGCGGCCTGCTGATCTTGACCCTGCCCACCCTGCTGGGCCCGGACGCCCTGTGGCTGGCTATGCCCATCACCGAGCTGCTCACCGCCCTCTACGCCTTCGCCGCCATAAGAAAATACACCAAGGCCCTGCCCGAAGGACCGCGGGTGTAAACAAACCCTCCGGCCAAGCCGGAGGGTTCGATTTTCGCAGTGCGCTACGCGCGCTTCCTACGCATTGCCAGCCGCACGGCGGTGAAGACCAGCCATGCGCCCAGACATACGCAGGGGATATACAGCGCCGTCGCGGCGTACCAGCCGAAGCGGACGGCGATGTCCCTGAACACGACAATGCTGTTATTGGCCGGACCCACAAAAAACATATTGATCTGCCCGCCCGAGGCACGGAAAAACGCCAGGTTAATGCAAAATGCCATGACGCACAAAAGCAGAAATAGTACGGTGGCTCGGCCAAAATCTCTAGGTGATTTAGGCCTGTTGCCGGTCGATATAAGAAATGCGCCCAGGAAAACCAGCAGGGTGTGCCACACAAAGGCGTGCATCGTCAGCGTCCAGTATTCGTGGCAGAGACCGGAGGGCTCCAGCAGGGCAAGAAAGCCGCCCAAAAGATTATAGGTGCAGAGAAAGGTGTAGATCGCCCTGCGCACGGCTTCGCTGCGGGTGAGGTTGGCGGCCACGCACAGGTACATGGGGATGCTGCAAAGCTGAAAGGGAAAGACCCACCACTGAAAGCTGCCATGCCCGATGACATAGTAATAAAACAGCAGCTTGTATCCTTCGCAGAGCATCAGGAACAGCCCCACGCCCAGCAAGATCCGGCGGCAGCAGGTGGGGCTGCACCTGCGAAGCCTATAGGCGAGCGCAATGCTGCTGCCAAGGCCGAAAAACAGAAACAGCAAATGAAATGCCCCATAGGCCACCGGCGGCGTCATGGGCCAGGCCGTGGCCGTGATCCATTGTTCCAGCATAGCTTCACCTCAGTGCGCGATGGGGGAACTGCTTTTTGCCCGGTTCATGCCCCACCGCATCCCGAAATAATACACCGCTTCGCCCATAGCCACACCCAGCACGGCCCCGGCCAAAATGTCGCTGGGATAGTGGACGAACAGATACAGCCGGGAAAAGGCGATGACCGCCGCCAGGGGGATGGCCGCCCAGGCGAATTTATGATTTGCTTTCGTCAGCACCGTGGCGCCGATGACGGAGGAGAGAGTGTGGCCCGAGGGAAAGGAGTAGTCCGTGGGGGACGAGATCAGCAGGCGCACACTGTCATCCAGCCAGCAGGGTCGTGGCCGGGCAATGAGGTTTTTAAGCCCCACATTGCCCACCAGCACCCCCACAGCCAGTCCCGCCAGCAGGATCACGCCCTGCCGGCGATACTTTTTTGTGCAGAGCATCCCGCCCGCTGCCAGCAGCCATATGGCCCCGCCGCTGCCCAGCATGGTCAGCTTCGGCATCAGCGCGTCCAGCAAGCCGCAGGAGAGGTTGTCGTGGATCCAGTAAAGGATCGTTCCATCCAGGCTCATGCCGTCGCCACGCCCCTTTCCATGCGCCGCCGCAGAAGCTCCAGGCCCACCAGCAGCGCCGCGCCCAGCAGAAAGGCCAGGGGGCGGAAGGTGGTCAAGCCCAGGGGCGGCTGGGGCGTTTGCAGACTGGCCGGGCCCATAGCGATGGCGTACAGGGACCCCGCCATCAGCCCCAGGATGAACCAGATCATGGCCGGGCGATGCTTTTGCAGGGCGGCGCGGATGGCCTTGATGGACAGCGCTACGCCCGCGATGACGCCCAGGCCCAGGGCCATCAGCCCCGGCACCACATGAAGATCCAGGTGCAAAAACTGGCGGATGGCCTGGATCACCGGCAGATACACCCCGGCGATGAGCAGAATGGAGGAGCCGGAAATGCCCGGCAGCACCATGGCGGTGATGGCCACCGCCCCGGCAAAAAACAGGTACACTGCATCCGCCAAGCGAAGCTGCGCCAGGTCAACCGTCAGCAGCCCCGCGCTGCCCCGGAGCAGGGTCAGCGCCACTACCAGCGCCGCGCCCAGCAGGGCAAAGGGAAACTTCTGCCAGCGGCGCAGAGACGCTTTTTCTGCCAGGGCTACAAAGGGAATGGAGACCACCGTCAGCCCCAAAAACAGGCTGCTCATAAAGTAGATGTGCGCGGAGAACAGATTTGCCAGCAGCGACACGCACAGCCCCATGCCCACCACCCAGCCCGCGCCCAGCTTCAGAAGATACCGCAGGGCCGTCTTGCGGGCGGCGCTGTCCCGGCCAAAGAGGTCGTGGAGCGCGCCGATAAACTTGTCATAAAACCCCAAAATGAACGCCACCGTGCCGCCGGACACACCGGGCACACTGTCCGCCAGGGCCATGCAAAAGCCGTGAAAGGGCGTCAGAAAACCCATGCTCACGCCGCCTTTCGCATCCGCTGGGGCGCGTCCCGCACAATGAGAAACGCCGCCACCGCCAGCAGATTGCATCCCAGCCCCAGGATCATCCAAAGGGACTTGTTCATTCCCTCGTTCACCGCGCTGCGGTAGAGCCACGCCGCCGTCAGTAGCCAGTAGTAGGCCAGCAGCGCCAGCCACAGAACGCCCGCCACGCCGAAGAGAACGAAGTGCGTGGTCGTCAGGGGCGTGATCTGGCTCTTCCACGCCTCCTCGCTGTGGTGGCCGTCGTGCTCGCCGTCCGTGTGGCCTTCCGCATAGGTCTGCTCCAGGGCGGCGGCGTCTTTAATTTGCTGCGAAAGGCTCAGGGGGATGGTCACGGCGCTGACCACCGCCAGCACCAGGGCCAAGATCACCACCCACTTATACGCCTTTTTGTAGTTGAGCTGCATTATTTTTTCGTGCATACGAGTACCTCCTCATAAAACAAAAAACGGTTCTTTCCATCTTGGATGATCCCATGATAGAAAGAACCGTTTAACGCCGTATAAAGGAAAGTTTAACAGAGCTTAAACTGCCAGCCGGTAGCCCACGCCCCACACCGTTTGCAGCAGCTTGGGGCGCCCGGGGTCGTCCTCCAGCTTCTCCCGCAGGCGGTTCATGTGTACCGCCACGGTGATGTTGTCGCCCAGGGACTCCAGGCCCCAGATCATTTCATACAGGTCCTCCCGGCTGAACACCTGGCCCGGGTGGCGCATGAGAAACAGCAGCAGCTCATATTCCTTGTTTTTCAGCGGTATCTCTGCGCCGTTTTTGGTGACCCGGCGGCTGGCAGTGTCCGCCGTCAGGGGCCCCGCGGTCAGCACCGTCTTTTTCTCCGTCGATGGTTTCAGCCGCTGGTACTGGGCCAGGTGGGCCTTCACCCGGGCCACCAGCACGCTGGGAGAAAAGGGCTTTTCAATGTAGTCGTCTGCGCCGTAGCCCAGGCCGCGTATCTTGTCCACATCTTTGCCCAGGGCCGTGACCATGAGGATGGGAATGTCCTTCCGCTCCCGCACCTTCCGGCAGATGGTAAACCCGTCCATCTCCGGCAGCATCAGGTCCAGGAGCAGCAGGTCAAAGTCCTGCTCCAGGGCTGCCGTCAGACCGGAGATGCCGTCGGTGCGGACCGCCACCTCATAGCCGCTGAGGGCCAGGTAGTCCCGCTCAATGGCGGCGATGTCCGCGTCGTCCTCGATAATGAGTATCTTAGCCATTTTCACCCTCCTTTGCCAGGGGCAGGGTCACAATGACCCGCAGGCCGCCGCTCTCGGCATTTTCCGCCCGGACGGTGCCGCCCATAGCCTGAACGGACTTCTGCACCACCGCCAGGCCGATGCCGCTGCCACTGCCAGGGGCCGTTCGGGCCGCATCGCCCCGGTAGAAAACATCAAACAGCCGGTTAAGCTGCTCCGGCGGCACGCCCACGCCGTCGTCGGTGAAGGAAATAGCCGCCGCGCCGCCGATTTTCTCCGCTGTAATATGCACATGGACACGCTCCCGGCCACCGTACTTGCGGCTGTTGTCCAGCAGGTTCACGGCAATGCGCCGCAGCAGCTCCCGGTCTGCCAGCACGGCCATGCCCGGCACATCTATGGTGACGGACACGCCCTCCGGCTCCCCGGCGGCTGCCTTTAGCGCCGGGCCCAGGGCCAGCGGCTCCGTCCGAACGGGGTATTCGCTGGCGTCCATCTTGGCAAAGGCGAACAGCCGGTTCACCAGCGCCTCCATGTCCGACTCCTTGGCGTAGATGGTCTGCAAATACCGCTGCCGGGCCGCCTCGTCCTGGGCCACGCCCTCCAGCAGACCCTCCGTGTAGGCCCGAATGGCCGTCAGCGGGCTTTTCAGGTCGTGGGACATCCCGGCGATAAGCTCCCGCTTTTGCTGCTGGGCCGCCTGCTGCTGCTCCAGGGACTGCTTCAGCCGCGCCGCCATCTCGTCCACCGCGTCGCAGGCGGCCTTGAACTCGTCCGGGTCCGCGTAGCCGATGGGCCTGTCCAGATCGCCGTCCCGGATCCGGGCCACCCCCTCCGTCAGGGTATCCAGGGGCCGGGCGATGTGGCGAAACAGGCTTCGGGTCAGGTATAGATTGGTCAATACCACCGACGCCAGCATCACCAGCAGCGCCCCGGCGGCATAGAGGCTCAGCGTCAGCTTGAACCCGTGGAGCACGCCCTCGATCTGCTCCGCCGCGTCATGCAGCGTGGTCATGTTTTCCCGCAGCAGCAGTGCCGCCGCGCCCACGCCCAGCAAAACCAACGCCGCCGCCACCAGCAGCGGGATCACCAGCATAGCAATATTCGACCGCGCCAGCCGTTTTTTGATGGTCATGCCCATCCCTCCCCATCATAAGTGATTTGATTATATCACAAATGGCGCAGAAGTGTTAAACAGAGATTAAAGTATCCTTCCCTCCGTAGAAACAGTTACCACCTGCCAGGGAATAAACTTCCCGCTATTCTGCAAAGCAGTTTTTGCTGCGTGCTCCAGTCCACCGCAGCAGGGGACCTCCATGCGCACGATGGTCACGCTTTGGATGTCGTTGTTGCGGATGATCTCGGTGAGCTTTTCGGAATAGTCCACGCCGTCCAGCTTCGGGCAGCCCACCAGGGTGATATGCCCCTTCATGAACCGCTCGTGGAAAGCGGCATAGGCGTAAGCCGTGCAGTCGGCGGCAATGAGCAGCTTGGCCCCGTCAAAATAAGGCGCGTTCACGGGAACCAGCTTGATCTGCACCGGCCACTGGGAAAGACGGCTGGGCACTTGGGCGGGTGCAGCCGCAGCGCCGGACGGCTCCGTGTGCAGCATAGTTTTCATCCGCGTTCCGGGGCAGCCGCCGGGAAGGCGCATACCCTCCTGCTGCATTTTCCTCTGCTTATTAGCCAGCACCGCCGCCTCGTCATAGGCCGCCGCCTCGCGCTCTACAAAGGAGATGGCCCCGGTGGGGCAGGCGGGCAGGCAGTCGCCCAGCCCATCGCAGTAGTCGTCCCGCATCAGCTTTGCCTTGCCGTCCACCATGGCGATAGCGCCCTCGTGACAAGCGGCGGCACAGGCGCCGCAGCCGTTGCATTTCTCCTGATCGATCTCAATAATTCTCCGTTTCATAGCAATACCTCCTTGCTTTTGTGACTTGATTATAGTACAATCAAATCAACAAGTCAGTTGAATTTTCAACGAAAGAGGATTTTTATGAAAGAATTTTTTCCCGTGATACGCTCCGCTACGCTTTTCTCCGGCATCTCTGCGGAGGAGCTGACCGCCATGCTCGCTTGCCTCGGCGCCGAAAAGAAGAACTTTCCCAAGGAATCCTTTGTACTGCGTGCCGGGGATACGGCGGAGGCCATCGGCCTTGTGCTGGCCGGGACAGTCCTCATTGTGCAGGAGGATATTTGGGGCAACCGCAATATTCTCTCCAAAGCGGGGCCGGGGCAGACCTTTGCCGCCGCCTACGCCTGTGCCCCCGGCTCCCGGCTCAATGTGAGCGTCCTGGCGGAAACGCCTGTCACGGTGCTGTTTCTGAATGTAAAACGCATCCTGAATGTGTGCCCCTCCGCCTGCGCGCACCACAGCCGCGTTATCCGAAATCTCCTGGGTGAGCTTGCTGGGAAAAATCTGCGCCTGGGCGAAAAGCTCACATATATGGGGCAGCGTACCACCCGGGCCAAGATCATGTCCTACCTCTCCGCCGAAGCCCAGCGACTGGGGACCTACGAATTTGACATCCCGTTTTCAAGACAGCAGCTGGCGGATTACCTCGGCGTAGAGCGCAGCGGCCTGTCTCTGGAGCTGGGAAAGATGAAAAAAGACGGCGTCCTCGATTATCACAAGAGCCATTTTACCCTGCGGGTATAACGGCTTAACTCCGTGAAATGGATATATCCGTTACACGGTGTATCTGCCCGGAAAATAATAATTAGGATCCAATCGCCCCATCGGAAAATCACCTTTGACCCATTTTTGACCCAGAACAGAATTGGAACAGGCGGTTCCGGACGGAAATAACGGAAAAGCCATATAGTAAACAGCGGTAAACGGAAAAAAACGGAGCCGAAATGGCTCCGTTTTTCTTTGAGACAACCTACGGACCAGAAGGCCGGGGGTTCGAATCCCTCACGGCGTGCCACCCCGAAACCGCTGCAATTATGCGGTTTCGGGGTTTTCCTTTTGCCCCGTTGCCCGCTTTTATCGGCGGCATTTCTAACACTTTTCTAACGCGTTAGACACTGGCTCAGTTTATCGGCCAGACTCTGCTTTCGGGCGGTGTCCAAATGGCCGTAGATGTTGGCGGTGGTTTGGATGTCACTGTGGCCCATCCACTCCTGAATGTCCCTCAAGCTGCACCCTTGATCCATCAGCAGGTTTGCGCAGCTATGCCGCAATTCGTGAAAACGGATGTGCGGCAAATTGTTTTTCTTATAGACCCGGCCAAACTGTCGCCGGTTTTCTTCCTCCTCCGCTTTGGCGGCGAGAATGATACTGCGCGCTTCGGCGGTCAGCGGGAAGCTGCGGTGACTGCTTTGGGTCTTGGTCTTGTCCTTTTCGATGCGGGAACTATGATCCAATCAAATATGTCAAAGCGCTTAGTCACAAATAGTTTACTTGCGGGTCGGCGCTTTTTGCTGTAAAATGAGCAATATACACGACTCCGATGTAAGACCATAAGCAATGGCGAACCGTTTGCAGAGAAAATGCTGCGGGGCCGATCGTGTAGGGAAGGAGCAAGCTGCTATGTCACAGGTAACAAAGCGGGCCTTGGAGCAGTCGCTGAAGAATCTGCTGCTGAAAAAGCCGCTGACCAAAATCACCATCAATGACATTGCCGAGGACTGCGGCATCAACCGCATGACCTTTTATTACCATTTCAAAGATATTTACGATCTTGTGGAATGGTCTTGCTTTGAAGACGCCAAGAGAGCGCTGGAGGAGAAGAAAACTTATGAAACCTGGCAGCAGGGATTTTTGCAGATCTTTGAGGCGGTACAGGAGAACAAGCCCTTTATTTTGAATGTTTACCGCTGCGTCCACGGAGAACAGGTGGAAAAATATCTGCAGCCGCTGGTAGACCGGCTTTTGCTGGATGTGATCAACGAAGAAGTCGGTGCAATGAAGGTCCGGGAGGAGGACAAGCAGTTTATTGCCCAGATCTATTCATACATTTTTATCGGCCTAATGCTCGACTGGATCAAAGATGATATGCGGGAGGACCCACAGCAGATCGTGGATAGGCTTGCCAGGCTCATCAAAGGCTCTGTGTCAGAGGCGCTTTCCCGCTTCCAATTCTGATTTTATCATTTTTACGAATTTGATTATAATTTTTACACTTTGCGGCTCCGTGATAAGACTTTTATCACGGAGTTTTTTCTGTTTATTGTAAGCCGGACGGGAAACGCTATAATAAGGTCATCGAAAGAAAAACAAAAAACAGGAGGTTTTGTTATGTATTACTCTGCTGGCACTTATGAATCCTTTGCCCATCCCGAAAAGCCCAAGGATGTGGACAAAAAATCGGCTTATATCATCGGCACCGGTCTGGCGGGCCTGACCGCCGCTTTCTATCTGGTCCGTGACGGACAGATGAAGGGCGAGCACATCCATGTATTTGAAAAGCTGGACCTGGCAGGCGGCAGCTGCGACGGCCGCAAGGACATCACCAAGGGCTTCTTCATGCGGGGCGGCCGTGAGATGGACAACCATTTCGAGGTCATGTGGGACACCTTCCGTGATGTTCCGTCCATCGAAACGCCGGGTGTTTCCGTTCTGGACGAATATTACTGGCTCAACAAGCACGACCCCAACTACTCTCTGTGCCGGGCCAGCGTGAATCGCGGCGAGGATGCCCACACCGACAAACAGTTCAAGCTGGACAAGGACTCCGCCATGGCGCTGTCCAAGCTGTTCCTGACCCCGGAAAAGGACCTGGAGGACAAGAAGATCTCCGATGTTCTGCCCGATTCCTTCTGGAGCACCAACTTTTGGCTGTACTGGCAGACCATGTTTGCCTTCCAGCGCTGGTCCAGCGCTCTGGAAATGAAGCGGTATCTGTGCCGCTATGTCCATCACATCGACGGCCTGCCCGATTTCAGCGCCCTGCGCTTCACCAAGTACAACCAGTATGAGAGCATGATCCTGCCGCTGGTGAAATATCTGGAGTCGCACGGTGTGCGCATCGAGTACGGCATGGATGTCAAGAATGTCATCATCGAAACCGAGGGCGGCAAGAAGGTTGCCAAGCAGATCGTGTATGTCAAGGACGGCAAGGAGCAGACCATCGACCTCATCGAGGACGATCTGGTGTTCATCACCAACGGCTGCTGCACCGACACTTCCTGCTACGGCGATCAGACCCATGCGCCCGACCTGTCCGGCATTGAAAACGGCAAGGGCGAGTCCTGGGATATGTGGAAAGCTATCGCCGCGCAGGCCGAGCACGGCGAGTACGGCAACCCGGATAAATTCTGCTCTGATGTAGACGCCACCAACTGGATGAGCGCTACCGTCGCCACTTCCAATGAAGAGATCATTCAGCACATCATGAATGTTTGCAAGCGTGATCCCCGCTCCGGCAAGGTGACCACCGGCGGCATCGTCACCGTGAAGGACAGCACCGACAACTGGTATCTCTCCTGGACCATCAACCGCCAGCCGCAGTTCAAGTCCCAGGATAAGAACATGGTGCTTGTGTGGTTGTATTCGCTGAACACCAATAAGGAAGGCAATTATGTAAAGAAGGCCATGCGGGACTGCACCGGCGAGGAGGTCTGCCGGGAGTGGCTGTATCACATCGGTGTGCCCACGGAAAAGATCGACGCGCTGGCCCACGATGCCTGCAACACCACCACCTGCTTTATGCCCTATATCAACGCCTTCTTCCAGCCGCGCAAGGAGTCTGACCGTCCCAAGGTCGTGCCCGACGGCGCTGTGAACTTCGCCTTCATCGGCCAGTTTGCCGAGACGCCTCGTGACACCATCTTCACCACCGAGTATTCCATGCGTACCGGCATGGAGTCGGTCTACACCCTGCTGGACATCGACCGCGGCGTGCCGGAGGTCTGGGGCAGCAAGTACGATGTGCGGGAGCTGCTGCGTGCCTGCTACTACGCCATCGACAAGAAGCCCATCAGCGAGGCACCGCTGTCCTTCAAGGAGAAGGAAATGCTCAAGGTGGTCCTGAAAAAGGTCAAGGGCACCGATATTGAGATCCTGCTGAAAGAAAGCGGGCTCATCGAGTAAAAAATACAGAATCAATGGGCGGCTGCCGATGCACAAAAAGCGTCGGCAGCCGCTTTTGCGCAAAAGGGAGGATTTACCCAAATTTGCGTATTGAGCAGATTTCTCTGAAATTCGGAAGGATCAACTTTTTCTGCCATGGCTTTTGCATAAGTTATTATTCTGGGACGCTGCTTTTTTCCTGCCCCGAACGCTGCCCTCAACGGGTGCGGGGAGCGGAGAGGGCTACATGGCTGCGGCGATGGGCTTCAAAAAATTCTTCCGTATTTCTTGACAGATCTCCCATCGCGTATTAAAATGGCTTATCAGTTAGATGTGTCTAACTTTTGACGGATGATTAGACGAACACAAACAGTCAGCACTGGCTGACTGTAAGATATATAAGCGGACTATAAAAACCATAAAGGCAGAAAAATGCGAATCAATAGGAACACAGAAGCTGAAAAAGCACAGCGCGGTTTAGCAGCCGGGGGAATGGTGAACAACGGAAGATACCTCACCACCGAATACGCGGTATTTCCCGGTATTTCCATTGTATATTACAATGCGCACACACAAAGCGGGGCGCTCAAGGGAGAGGGGGCCGAGGCGGGGGATGTCTTCGAGATATTCCATTGCCGCGAGGGGCGTATGGAATGTAACATCGGAAACGATTTTTGCTACATCTCGCCCGGGGATCTGCTGATCGTGAAACCCGAGTATTTATCTTCTTCGCTGCATTTTCCGCTGCAGCACTACCACGGCATCACCATCCGCATCCACATAGACAAAGCGCCGAAATGTCTTTCCTGCTTCCTACAGGATGTGGCGGTGCAGCCGAAAATGATCGAGGAAAAGTTTTGCGGTAAAAAAAGCTATTATATTGCCCGTTCCAACGCGTCCATTGAGCACATATTTTCCGAGCTGTATGCCGTTTCAGACGAGATACGGCAGGGGTATTCAAAAATCAAGATACTGGAACTGATGCTGTTCTTGAGCGCCTATGAGATGAGAGACGGCGCGCCGGGCAGTCGCCCGGTATCGCCCTCTCAGGTGAGCCTGGCAAAGCATGTGGCAAGGTATCTGACGGAAAATATGTATGAGAAGATCACGCTGGACCAAGCGGCCAATCAATTTCACGCCTCCGCCACCGCCATCAAAACCTCCTTTAAGTCCGTTTTTGGCGTTTCCTTTTATGCCTACATCAAAACGCAAAAGATGGAATCCGCCGCCTATATGTTGGAATATACGGACAAAACCGTGAGCGATATTGCAAATGAACACGGATATGATAATTCCAGTAAGTTTGCAAATGCGTTTCGTTCGGTCAAGGGCGTGTCCCCGGCGGAGTATCGGCTGCAAAATACAAAACTAAAGTAGGGAGGGAGCCCTTTTCGGCAGCCGGAACGCAGGGGGAGCCGTTCACCGTGGATACATCGCAATAATATCTGTCTGAATGGAGCCTTATTCTGCCTTTATGGAGCGGATAAGGCTTCCGTTTTTTGCTATACTGCTTCCAGTAAAAGGCTCCGGGCGATTTAATTTTTAGACTGCGGTTAGAGAACGCTAACTGAAAGAGGGGCGTGTATCACAGAGCCGCTTGCCCTGCGTGGCAGCGGAAAAACAGCCTGTCAAACGGCGCAAGACAGCCGGATGATATAGAAAAATATTTCATAGAAAGGTCGAGTTACAACAATGAGTAAAGTAGCTGTAGTTTATTGGAGCGGAACAGGCAATACAGAGGCGATGGCTTCGGCTGTTGCGGACGGTGTCAAAGCGGCAGGCGCTGAGGCGACGCTGCTGGAGGCCTCTGGGTTTCAGACGGACATGATGGATTCCTTTGACGCTATTGCCTTCGGCTGCCCCTCCATGGGCGTGGAAGAACTGGAGGATGGCGAATTTGCCCCCATGTTTGAATCCTGCGAGGCAAAGCTCTCCGGCAAGAAGATCGGGCTGTTCGGCTCTTACGGCTGGGGCGACGGCGAGTGGATGCGCAAATGGGAGGAGACCTGCAAAGCGGACGGGGCCGTGATGCCCCACGATTTTGTGATCTGCAACGGTTTCCCCGTGGATGACGCGGTCACCGCCTGCAACGATCTGGGCAAAGCACTGGCATAAGCGCATTCCAACCAATACGGACGCATACCAAGAAAGTATGTGTCCGTATTTTTCTTTTGCATAAGTGCGCATTTCCCCCCTTGCCCTTGTCACTCTTACGCCTCAGGGGGCCAACTGCGGCAGACATTTTAGCTATTTTGTATATGGCGCGGGGCGGGGAAAAAGTGTATAGTGATACTCAATATTATTTAATGAAGGAGGGGTTAACCGTATGCAGCAGATCACGCAAATCAAGAAGGTCCTGGTGGCCAACCGCGGTGAGATCGCCGTGCGCATATTCCGCGCCTGCTACGATCTGGGCTTACACACCGTGGCCATTTATTCCAACGAGGACACCTATTCTCTCTTCCGCACCAAGGCGGACGAGGCGTATCTGGTGGGAGAGAAAAAGTCCCCCCTGGGTGCGTATTTGGACATTCCCGGCATCATCGGCCTGGCCCGCCGCCGGGGCGTTACCGCCATCCACCCCGGCTACGGCTTCCTGTCCGAGAATGCCGACTTTGCCCGCGCCTGCGAGGAAAACGGCATCCTGTTCGTGGGGCCCAGCTCCCAGGTGTTGGAGCAGATGGGCGATAAGCTCAGCGCCAAGGAGGTGGCCGTCCGATGCGGCGTGCCCATCATCCCCGGCTGCACCGAGCCCCTGCGCGACGCCGACGACGCGCTGGAGAAGGCGATGAGCTTCGGTTTCCCGGTGATATTGAAGGCCTCCGCCGGCGGCGGCGGGCGCGGTATGCGCCGCTGCGACACCCCCGAGGAGGTCAAGACCGCCTACGAGCTGGTACACAGCGAGGCGGAGAAGTCCTTCGGCTGCGGCGACATCTTCATGGAGAAGTATTTGGTGGAGCCGAAGCACATCGAGGTGCAGATCCTGGCCGATAAATACGGAAATGTCTACCACCTGGGCGAGCGCGACTGCTCCCTCCAGCGCCGGTATCAGAAGGTGGTGGAGTTCGCCCCCGCCTGGTCGGTGCCCCAGGAGACGGTGGAGGCGCTGCGCCGGGACGCGGTGAAGATCGCCAAGTCCGTGGGCTATGTCAGCGCCGGCACGGTGGAGTTTTTGGTGGACAAGTCCGGCAGCTACTACTTTATCGAGATGAATCCCCGCATTCAGGTGGAGCACACCGTGACGGAAATGGTCACGGGCGTGGACATCGTGCGCGCCCAGCTTTTGGTGGCCGCCGGGTACCCCCTGGACTGCCCGGAGATCGGCCTGACGAAGCAGGAGGATGTGCATTTCGACGGCTACGCCATCCAGTGCCGCGTGACCACCGAGGACCCCTCCAACAATTTCGCCCCCGACAACGGCAAGATCACGGCCTACCATTCTCCCGGCGGCTTCGGCGTCCGTCTGGACGGCGGCAATGTGGGCGTGGGCACCGTTATCTCCCCGTATTATGACTCTCTGCTGGTGAAGGTCACCAGCTGGGACCGCACCTTCCCCGCCGTCTGCCGCAAGGCTGCCCGGGCCATCAACGAGGTGCGCGTCCGGGGCGTCAAGACCAATATTCCCTTCGTCACCAATATTTTGGCCCATCCCACATTCATCGCAGGCCGCTGCCACACCAAGTTTATCGACGAGACCCCGGAGCTGTTTGAGCTTGTGGACTCCCGTGACCGCGCCACCCGCGTGCTGCGCTACATCTCGGAGATTCAAGTAGCCAACCCCAACGCCGAGCGTCACCAGTACGACATCCCCCGCTTCCCGGAGGCGAAGGAGCCCCTGGGCCCGGGCCTGAAGCAGATTTTGGACGAAAAGGGCCCCGAGGCGGTGAAGCAGTGGGTGCTGGACCAAAAGAAGCTGCTGCTGACCGACACCACCATGCGCGATGCGCACCAGAGCCTGCTGTCCACCCGTATGCGCACCCGGGACATGGTCAAGGGCGCCGATGGCGTGGCCGACATTCTGCGGGACTGCTTCTCACTGGAGATGTGGGGCGGAGCCACCTTCGATGTGGCCTACCGCTTCCTGCATGAGTCCCCCTGGGAGCGCCTGCGCCTGCTGCGGGAGAAGATCCCCAACATCCCCTTCCAGATGCTGCTGCGCGGCTCCAACCTGGTGGGCTACGCCAACTATCCCGATAATCTGGTGCGCGCCTTCGTGGCGGAGGCCGCCCAGCGGGGCATTGATGTGTTCCGTGTCTTCGACTCGCTGAACTGGGTGCCGGGCATGGAGGTAGCCATGGAGGAGGTGCTCCGGCAGAACAAACTGCTGGAGGCCACCATGTGCTACACCGGCGACATCCTGGACGAGACGAAGGATAAGTATACGCTGAAATATTATGTCAACCTCGCCAAGGAGCTGGAAAAGCGGGGCGCGCATATGCTGGCTATCAAGGATATGTCCGGTCTGCTGAAGCCTTACGCCGCCAAGAAGCTGGTTTCCACTCTGAAGCAGGAGGTGGGTCTGCCCATCCATCTGCACACCCACGACACCACCGGCAACCAGGTGGCCGCCCTGCTGCTGGCCGCCGAAGCGGGTGTGGATGTGGTGGATGTGGCCTGCGCGCCCATGGCGGGCCTCACCAGCCAGCCCTCTTTGGACGCGGTGGTGGCCGCCCTCCACGGCACCCAGCGCGACACCGGCCTTGACCTGCGCCGCGTGCAGGAGCTGAGCAACTACTGGTCCGATGTGCGCCTGCGCTACGAGAGCTTCGACCACGGTCTGAAGTCCTCCACCACCGACATCTATCGCTATGAGATACCCGGCGGCCAGTACACCAATCTCCGCCCGCAGGTGGAGTCCCTGGGCCTGGGCGACCGCTTTGAAGAGGTCAAGGAGATGTACAAGACCGTCAACGATATGCTGGGCGACCCGGTGAAGGTCACGCCGTCGTCCAAGGTGGTGGGCGATCTGGCCATCTTCATGGTGCAGAACGACCTGACGCCGGAGAATATCGTCCAGCGGGGCGAGGCGCTGGCCTTCCCGGACTCTGTGGTGTCCTACTTCAAGGGCATGATGGGCCAGCCCGCCTGGGGCTTCCCCGCAGACCTGCAAAGGGTGGTGCTCAAGGGCGAGCAGCCCATCACCTGCCGCCCCGGCGCGCTGCTGCCCCCTGTGGACTTTGAGAAGCTGCAGCAGGAGGTGGAGCAGTTCCACGAGGCCCCGGAGAAGAAGGACCTCATCTCCTACGCCATGTATCCCAAGGTCTACGAGGACTTCTGCCGCCACCGCAAGGAGTACGGCTACATCACCCGCATGGGCAGCCATGTGTTCTTCAACGGCATGGCCCTGGGCGAGACCAACAAGATCAACATCGAGGACGGCAAGACCCTGGTCATCAAGTATCTGGGTCTGGGCGACCACAACAGCGACGGCACCGTCAATGTGCAGTTTGAGCTGAACGGTATGCGCCGGGAGGTCACCGTCCGCGACCCCCATGCCTCGGAGCAGACCCGCCAGGCGACCCTGGCCGACGAGTCCGATCCCCTGCAGGTGGGCGCCTCCATCCCCGGCATGGTGTCCAAGCTCTGCGTCAAGCAGGGGGACCGGGTGGAAAAGGACCAAGTGCTGGCCGTCATCGAGGCCATGAAGATGGAGACCGCCATCACCGCCCGCACCGCAGGCACGGTCAAGTCCATCCGCGTCAAGGAGGGCCAGCCCGTCAAGGCCAAAGAGCTGCTGATGGAGCTGGAAGCCGCACCGGAAAATTAAAGAAATTGCAAAGAGGCTCCGCCATCCGGCGGGGCCTCTCGTTTTATGATTTACCAGCCGCTCTCGGGCCCTGCCTTACCCAGTCTGCAAGAGCGATCTGGCCGGGCCATAAGATTTTCCCCCGCCCCGGTTGACAAGACTGATTCTACGATGTATAATTCAAGTTATATATAATTCAAATTATATACGGAGGTGCCGAAATGCCCGGAAAGGTGAAGGTCACAAAGGAAATGATCATCGACGCGGCCTATGCCGTGGCCCGCGAAACGGGGGCGGAGAACATCAACGCCAGGACGGTGTCCGAGCGGCTGCACTGCTCCACGCAGCCGGTCATGTACCATTTTGCCACCATCGGTGAGCTGAAAAAGGCCGTGTATGCAAAGGCGGACAGCTATCATTCGGAATATCTCATGGACCTAAAGCAGCCCCAAAAGGGCGTCATGCTGGGCATCGGCATGAATTACATCCGCTTCGCCATGGAGGAGCCGCACCTGTTTCGGTTCCTGTTTCAGTCGGACTTTTTCGACGGCAAGACCCTGCTGGAGCTGATAGACGCCCCGGAGCTCACCCCGGTGCTTTCGGCCATGGGGGCGTCCCTGGCTATGAACCGAGAGCAGACGAAGAAGGTCTTTCTGCTGATTTTCCTGTTCGCCCACGGCTATGCCAGCCTCATTGCCAACAACTCGCTGCAATACAGCGAGGAGGCCATCCGCGCCCACTTGGAGCAGGCGTACCGGGGCGCCATATTGGCCGCGCAGGAGGAGTAAACGGCCTGTCTGACATCAAGATTTAGGAGGGAAATTTCATGAAAAACAGCGCACTGGTGGTCATCGACCTGCAAAATGACATCACAAAAAACTACAAGGAGATCATCGAAAAAGTCAACGCGGCCATCCACTGGGCCCGGGAAAAGGGCCTGTGGGTGGTGTACATACAGCACAACATCCTGTCCGCGTCCGCCAGGACTTTTAGACCCGGCACCCGGGGCGCGGAGCTGGTGCCGGAGATGCAGGTGGTGTCGGACCACATCTTCACCAAGACAAAAAGCAATGCCCTCACCAGCGAGCCTTTCGCCGCCTTCATTCACGAGCGCGGCCTCACCGACTTTTATTTAGCCGGGGCCGACGCCGCAGCCTGCATCAAATCCACCTGCTATAACATGGCGAAAAGCGGCTATACCGTCCATGTGCTCTCGGACTGCATCACCAGCTACGATAAAAAGAAGCTGCCGGAGCTGCTGGCCTACTACGAAGCGAAGGGCTGCACCGTAGTGACGCTCCGGGAGGCCATGGAGGCGTAAATAAGCCGCCATCAATGAATGGGAGAGGAAAGGGAAAATGAAGAAGCTATATGAGAAAAACCAACTGACCTTTGCACTGGTGTGCATCGCCGTTTACTGCGTGCTGCAATCCCTGGCGAATCCGCTGAACGAGGCCATAGGGGTGGAATACGCCGCCAGCGCGGGTTTTTGCGTGGCGCAGGCCGGGGTGCTTTTTGTTTTTATCCGAAAAAACGGCCTACTAAAGCGGTACGGCCTTTGCAGACCTTCGGTCCCGGCCAGCCGGTTCCTTTACTATGTGCCGCTGGTTATCCTGGCGTCGGGAAACCTGTGGAACGGTGTCGCGGCCCGGTATACCCCGGCGGAAACGGCCTGCCGCATCGTGTGTATGCTCTGCGTGGGCTTTTTGGAGGAAGTGATCTTCCGGGGCCTTTTGTTTGCGGCCATCGCAAAGAAGAATATCCGGTCCGCCGTTATCATCTCCAGCGTCACCTTCGGCGTGGGGCATATCATCAACCTCTTTAACGGCAGCGGCATGGAGCTTCTCAGCAACCTGTGCCAGATCGTCTTTGCCATCGCCGTGGGCTTCCTGCTGGTCACGATCTTCTATCGCGGCGGGAGCCTGCTGCCCTGCATCCTCACCCACGCCGCCATCAACACCCTGGGCACCTTTGCTGGTGACGCCACCCTCACCCCCCAAACGCAGCTGCTCCAAATCGCGGCCCTGGTGGCCGTCACCGTGGCCTATACGCTGGTCCTCACCAAAACGCTCCCGAAAGGCCACTGGGAAGCGTCCGGCGAAAATACATAACAAACCGCGCAGATTTTTGTGCGGCTCACGCGAAAAAAGGAGAGACAGGCATCTCAGGTGCCTTGTACCTGTAAAATGAAAGTAGACACTCGCAAAAGTGTGGGTGTCTACTTTTTTC